>PWJA01000061.1 GCA_003560975.1 Gammaproteobacteria bacterium | reverse complement strand
ACCTCAACCTGGCCCGCTCGCTGATCATCCTGCACCTGCCGCTGCTGGCGCTGGCGCTGAAGCTGCTGTTCTTTCGCCGACCGACCTATTTTGCCGAGCATTTCGTGGTCGCCACCCATCTATTCACCTTTCTGCTGCTGCTGGCGCTGGTGATCTACCCGCTGGCCTGGCTGATCTGGTGGCTGGCCCAGGCCGGATTCGGCCGCGATGTGTCCGGGTTTCTTGCGATGCTCTTGGGGGCCATGCCGGGGCTGATCCTGGTGCATTGGTGGCTGTCGCTGAAGCGCATTTACCAACTGGGCTGGTTCCGCGCTTTTCTTGCCGCGTTCGCCTTTTTGCTGGCCACGGTCGTCAGCCACTTCGTGTTTCGTCTGATCCAGTTTTTGGCGGTGTTTGCGGCCAGTTGAGCGGCGCGGCAGGGTTGAAGCGGTTCGTGGTCGAGCTTTCAGAAAAGCCGCTGGATACTTGACGTACAGATTTCTGTACCTTACGATTCGCCAATGTCTACGATCAGCTATACAGAACTGCGCCGTTGTCTGGCCAGTGCCATGGACCAGGTCAACCAGGATCACGCGCCGCTGTACATCACGCGCCAGAAGGGCAAGGGCGCGGTGCTGCTGTCTGCGGATGATTATGCTGCGATCGAGGAAACGCTGTACCTGATGTCCAGCCCTCGCAATACAGCGCGCCTGTCTGAAGCGATTGAGGGCTTGCGGCGAGGCGAAGGTGAAGCGCGTGAACTGATGGAATGAGAATCAGCTTTCATGAACACGCCTGGGCTGATTACCTTTACTGGCAGCAAACCGACACGAAAAAGATCAAACGTATCAACGAGCTGATCCGAGCCATTCAAAGGGACCCGTTCCAGGGGGTTGGCAAACCTGAACCCCTGAAAGGAAACTGGTCCGGGTTCTGGTCCCGCCGCATTGATCGTGAGCATCGGCTGGTCTACGCGGTTGAGAACGACAGCCTGCTGATCGCCCAGTGTCGGTTTCATTACTGAAGCGCTAGCCAAGAACGAGGGCGCGGCCTTGGGCAGTCCCCACGCTATCGAGGCGGATCACGCGGCCCGCTCAGCCGCCCTGCTCACCTGAAGCATCCGGTCCGACCAGACGGTGGACAAGCCAGCCACCGCCGGCCACCACCAGGCCCAGGCCGGCGACGAACAGACCGGCCCAAATGGGCCCGCCGGTGACGAGCCAGCCCAGCGCCTCGCAGGACAGCCCGGCGACCATCAGTCCACTTGCGGCGACGCCGGATGGACTCAACAGTTCGGAACGGCCGGCCGCCTCGCGCTGGGCGCCAATCTGGTCCAGCGCCTGCACAAACAGCATCGCGATCAAACTGCCCACACCGGCCAGCAGCGGGCCCACGCTTTGTCCCCCCAGCAAGCCGACAACGATCAGAAACGTCCCCGAAAGACCCAGCGTCGGGGCTGCCGAATCGCGTATCTGCAAGGGCACCGTGCGCTCACCGTTCAACACCGACTGGGGAACGCTGAAGGCTGCGGCAAGGCAGGTCCGGGTCTCGGCAGAGGCGCGCCCTTCCGACTCCAGACGCTGCACCGTGCGCACACCCAGCCCGGCCGCCTCGGCCAGCTGCTCCTGTGACCATCCGCGCAGCTCGCGCAGCTTGCGAACCATTCTGGCGTCGATCTTCATTTCCTTGCTCATGTGGATACTCCGGCTGAAAGGTGCCGGCAGTATCTTTCGGGCCTGCCCGGAATTCTACGCCAGACCCCCGCCACACGCCCGCCACGACGCCGCCAACAGCCCCTGGAACCCCTGGGTGTATTCAATCTTCCAGGTCGGAGAGGCGAAAGTCCGAGAGCAGCCTCATCAACGGGAAGGCTCGTCAAAGAGAACGGCCGCGAGGAGGCTGCAATCGACTACCAGGGGCGGTTTGCGGGCATAGCGCCCGGCCGGTTCGGCGACGATGAGTGCACCATCGCTCACCGCGCATCGCGCTCGCGTCGGATCAGTTCGGCCGCGCTGGGCGCGTCGGCGATCGGCTGGGCCTGGCGGGCTCGATGTTCAGCGGCGATCTGCTCGATGGACCGGGTCCCGCCCGGCGCTCTTTTCAGGGGCCTGGCCGGCTGGGCAGCGTCGTCGACCGAGCGCGCGGCAGCGCAGGCCAGTTCCAGTAACTCCCCCTGCAAGGATCGATGGTTGCGCCTGGCACGGGCGCGCAGCCGGGCGACGACCTCTTCGGGCACGTTCTTGATCGACAGATTGGGCATGGCAGCAGATTGGTTCCAGAGTGGATTCATTCTGGCGCCAAGGCGCTTTTGAGTCAATGAGTGAGCGTCTTCTTGCAAGGCTTGGCAGGCTACTGTTGCACACTGTCAACCCATTGATAAAAAGCAATTTCTCTGGCTTTTTCGGAAATTTTACTGTACACTAATACAGTGCTTTTTTCGAGGGCTTCATCATGGCGTTGACCACCCCCATCACCGCTACCCTGCCGGATGAGGAACTGCGGCAGATCGAGGACCAGATCACCGAACTGGCCGCCCACATTCATGCCGCCAACTACCGGCTGCTGACGCTGATTCAGCGCTTCGATGCGGCCGGCGGCTGGGGCGGGCCGGGTTTGCGGTCCTGCGCGCACTGGTTGAACTGGAAATGCGGGATTGGTCTGAACGCGGCGCGCGAGAAGCTGCGGGTGGCGCACGCGCTGATCGATCTGCCCAAGATCAGCGCGGCGTTTTCCAGGGGCGAGATCAGCTATTCCAAGGTGCGCGCCATGACGCGGGTGGCCACAGCGGAGAACGAGGAGTTTCTGCTGATGATCGCCCGCCACGGCACGGCTTCGCATGTGGAACGGGCGGTGCGGCAATATCGGCGGGCCAGGCGGTGTCAGGCACTGGAGGCGGAGAATGAACGGCATGACCGGCGCAGCCTGAGCTGGCGTGTGGATGAGGACGGGTCGTTTGTGTTGTCGGGTCGCTTTGCGCCGGAGCAGGGCGAGCGGATCATGAAGGCCATTGATGCGGCCATGGAGGAGATCGAGGCCGAGCAGAAAAACGTTACCGCGGAAACGTCTTTGGAGCCTGACATGGACCGGCCTTTGCCCTGCCCGGTGGCGCAGCGTCGAGCTGATGCGATGGAGCGATTGGCCGATGCTTTTCTGTCCGGAGAGGGCGGGAGAGTGAGCGGTGGGGATCGTTGTACCTTGCATGTGCATACCGACCTGGAGACCTTGCGGGCGGATGGCGAGGGGGCGGAGTCGACGCTTGAACATGGCGGAAACGTTTCCGCGGAAACGTCGCGGCGGCTGGGGTGTGATTGCGGGGTGGTGCATTGGGCGCACGGCGAGGACGGCGAACCTCTCAGCGTCGGGCGCAAGACGCGTTCGATTCCGCCGGCGATTCGGCGGGCCCTGCAGCATCGCGACGGCGGCTGCCGGTTTCCGGGCTGCACGGCACACAAGCACGTCGACGCCCACCACATCGTGCACTGGGCCGACGGCGGCGAGACCCGGCTGGACAACCTGGTCACCCTGTGCCGCCATCATCACCGCGCCGTGCACGAGGGCGGCTTCGATGTCCGCATGGGCGCCGATGGCAACCCGGTGTTCTTCGACCCGCGCGGGCAGCGCGTTCCGTCGGTGCCCGAAACACGTTTCCGCGGTAACGCGTTTGCCCTGATGACGCAAAACCGCCGCGCCGGGGTCGACGTTTCCGCGGAAACCTGCATTCCGGCCTGGGCGGGTGAGCGGATGGATGATGACCTGGTGGTTGCAAGCTTGTTCGAGTTGGAGGTGTTGGCGGTATAACCCCAAGCTTTCCTACCGTGCAGCGGCCGGCCACGACACGCCGGGGCTGTTGACCTGCCCTGAGGGTGCCAATGGGCGGTGATATAGTTGCGACCACTTGCCAGGCAAAAGGACGCTTTCGACGGTGGATGAAGAGTCCATTGAGCAGCTGGTTGAACAGACGAGAACCTTCTACGAGGTGTCGCTCGAGTATCTGAGCTCACCGGAAATCCTGTTCCAGCTCGGTATCATCGTCGTCGCTGTTGTTCCTGCCTGGCTTCTTTCCGGCTTTGTCGAAAAGAAGCTGGAAGGGCAAGCACGGCGCATCCACGGAATGCCCGGCTTGCTGCGCGTGATCGTGGCGTTTCTGCGCCGCCTCGAATGGTTGTTTATCGCCGCCTTCCTGGGGATCGCCTACGTTGCGACTCGCGTTGCCGGCTGGCCCGAGAGCAACAACCTGATCTACGGCGCGATGTATCTTTCCGCCGCCTGGCTGCTCATCTCGGCCGTCTCGCGCATCAGTCGCCGCAAGAGCTTCGCGAAGCTGTTTGCGGTCATCGCCTGGGTGTACGTCGCGATCAGCCTGCTGGGGGTCACCGACGAGATTCGGGCGATCTTCGAAAGCGCCACGATCCCGGTGGTGGAAATCTCGATGTGGCAGGCATTCACCTCGCTGATTGCCGTCGGCATTCTGCTGTGGCTCTCGCTGAAGCTCGGGAACTTCCTCGACAGCCGCCTGCAGACGGTTGAGGATCTGACCCCTTCCCTGCGGGTGCTGTTCGGCAAGATCACGCGCATATCGCTGTTGGTCTTCGCCGTTCTGATCGGCATGCAGGTCTTGAATCTCAACCTGACCGCGCTGACCGTGCTGTCCGGCGCGGTGGGCGTCGGTATCGGGTTCGGCTTGCAGAAAGTGGTGTCGAACTTCATTTCCGGCATCATCATCCTGATGGACCAGTCGATCAAGCCCGGCGACACGATTACCCTGGGCGACACCTTCGGATGGATTCGGGAACTGCGCGCGCGGTTTGTCTCGGTGGTGACTCGCGACGGGCGCGAGTATCTGATCCCGAACGAGGACTTCATCACGACCCAGGTCGTGAACTGGTCTTTTTCTGACCAGTTTGTTCGACTGGACGTCCCCTTCGGCGTGTCCTACGACTCGGACCCGCACGAGGTGATCAGGCTGGCAAAGGAAGCGGCCGCCGCGGTTGAACGTGTCGCCTCCCACTACAAACCGCCGGTCTGCTGGATGACCGAGTTCGGAGACAGCTCGATCAACTTCCTGCTGCGCTTCTGGATCAATGACCCACAGCACGGACTGACCAATGTGCGCGGCGCGGTGATGCTGGCGCTGTGGGACTCGTTCAAGGAGAACGGCATCAACATCCCGTTCCCGCACCGCGAAGTGATCATGCGCACACCCGTCACGGTGCAGCAGGGGACGGGAGAGGACGTGGCGCAGGATGGAGTGCCACCGCGCGCCGGCTGAACCGCAAGCGCCGGCCACCGACCCCCTTGCGCTTGATGTAGGGTGGCTAGACCGGCGTGGCCTCGGGCATCGTCGGCATTTTCCTGCTGGTAGCAGCGGCAATTGACGCCAGCTCGATGGCCAGATCCTTCTGCACCTCTTCCTCGACCTGCAATGCATAGGCCATCCACAGCTGCACGGGAAGCTTCACTATGCTACGGTCGAGTATGGTCCGGACAGTTTCAGGAGATGCATCATGGAAGAGAAGATGGCATTGACCGGAGAACAATCCGACCATAAGGTCGCCGGCATTGCAAAGGACCGCGCCGCGGCCGATTCGGCAATCAAAACACTGCGCGAAAGGCTCTCCCTGGGCGGGGCTGCCGTGCAGTTGTTGACGCCTGGGGAGGAAGGCGTCAACCAGGCGCTGGAACCGGAATCGAGGGGCATCTGGAAAACTCTGGTGCGCAGTCATCTCTGGCTGGCCGGCGTCGGTGCCGTGATCGGCGTGCTGGTCTTCCTCCTCATGTTTCAGCTTGAAGTCCGATTTGTCGTCGACAACGCCATGGCGTCTGTCGCCCTGCTGGTCGTCTTCTGCACCATCGGCGGCTTGCTGATCGGCGGCGCGCTGACCCTGCGGCCCGATCACATGCCCTTCCTGGTCGCGGCGCGCGCCGCTTTGGGCAAGGGCCAGACGGTCGTCGTCGTTCATGCCGAAACGCTCGAGCAGGTGCAGCAGGCGCAGGACATTCTCGATCAGGCGGGCTTGCAGACCGTGCGCACACTGTAGGCGCCCAATTGCGCTCGAAGGGAGAATTTCGAGTGCAAGCAGAAAACACCAGAAATAGGGGCCTGGACACACGGGCTAAACGCGCACTGGATCTTCCCGTCATGGCTCAAGGTAATTT
>PWJA01000217.1 GCA_003560975.1 Gammaproteobacteria bacterium | reverse complement strand
CTGGACCCCTCGCACGAGCAGATCATCGAGCAGCTGGCCGACTGTCGCCGCCAGTGGGATGCCGAGCTGCCGCACTACACCACCGCCGACGGCGCCCGCGACCTGGAAGCGCTGCGCGAGCGCTACGGCTTCGAGCAGGTCAACCTGGTCGGCGGCTCGTACGGCACCCGTATGGCCCAGGTCTACCTGCGCCACTATCCCGACCGGGTGCGCAGCGTGATTCTCGACGGGGTCGTCCCGACCCGCCTGCACCTGGGCGCCGAGCACGGGATTCAGCTCGACCGCTCCATCCAGCGCCTGTTCGACGCCTGCGCCGGCGACGAGCAGTGCAGCGACACGTTCCCCGACCTGGACCAGGCCTTCGAAACGCTCAAGGCGCGCCATCCCGACCACGAGGATGGTCCGCTCATCAATGTGACCCACCCCCGCACCGGCAGCGCCGTCGAACTTCCCTTCACCCGCGCCACGCTGGCCGCGGCCCTGCGCTTTCTGGCCTACAACCCGCAATAGCAGAGCATGATTACCTACCTGGTTCACGAAGCCGCCACCACCGGTGAGCCGGCCCGGCTGGCCAGCCAGGCCCTGATCGTGACCGATCAGATGAGCGACATGATCGCGCTCGGGCTGAACTTCGCGGTCGGCTGCAGCGAGGACTGGCCCGGCTGGCCGGACGTACCGGGGCAGGAGGAGACCCTGCTGGGCAACTCGATGAAGGAAATCTACGACCAGGTCTGCGTCGACTGGCCGCGCGGAGAGGTACCGGCCGATTTTCATCAGCCGTTCGACAGCGAGGCGCCGATCCTGATCCTGTCGGGCGAGCTCGATCCGGTCACCCCGCCGGTCTACGGCGACGAGGCCGCCGAGCAGTTTTCCAACAGCCTGCACCTGGTCGCGCGTGGCCGCGGCCATATCGTGCTCACCCAGCCGTGCATCAGCACCATCGCCGCGGAATTCATGGCCACGGCCGGGTTCGAGGAGCTCGATACCGATTGCATGGATCGCCTGGGCCCGGAGCCGTTTTTTCTCACCCTGCTGGGGCCCGCGCCATGATCGAAGCCCGCGGATTGCGCAAGACCTTCAACAAGGGCAAGGTGGTGGCCGTCGATGAAGTCAGCTTCACCGCCCGCGACGGCCGCATCACCGGCCTGCTCGGGCCCAACGGGGCCGGCAAGCCCACGACCCTGCGCATGCTCTACACCCTGCTCAAACCCGATGCCGGCAGCATGCGCGTCGACGGCATCGACCCGGAAGCCGAGCCGCTGCAGATCAAGCGCGCGCTCGGCGTGGTGCCCGATTCGCGCGGGCTCTACGACCGCCTCAGCGCGCGCGAAAACATCCGCTACTACGGCCGCCTGCAGGGCCTGGACAAGGCCACCATCGATCAGCGCATCGCCCGCATGAGCGAAGTACTGGACATGGGCGCGTTCATCGACCGCCGCACCGAGGGCTTCTCGCAGGGTCAGCGGGTCAAGGTCGCGATCGCCCGGGCGCTGATCCACGAACCGCGCACCGTTCTGCTCGACGAGCCGTCCAACGGACTCGACGTGATGACCACCCGCGCCCTGCGCGGCTTTCTCCAGCAGCTTCGCACGGAAGGCCGCTGCGTGGTCCTGTCGACCCACATCATGCAGGAGGTCGCCGCCCTGTGCGACCACATCGTCATCATCGCCAAGGGCCGGGTGGCCGCCGAAGGCACCGCCGATGAACTGCTGCGCCGCTCGGGCCGCGACAACCTGGAGGACGCCTTCGTGCACCTGATCGGATCGGACGAGGGGCTGCTGGCATGATGAGCGTGTTTGCCAAGGAAGTGCTCGACAACTTCCGCGATCGTCGCGTCATCCTGAGCACCCTGATCCTCGGGCCGCTGCTGGGTCCGGTGATCTTTGCCGTGATGATCTCTTTCATGACCAGCCAGGCCACCGAGCGCATGGAGGCACCGCTGGAACTGCCGGTCATCGGCGCCGAGCACGCCCCGGCGCTGATCGGCTTTCTGGAGCGCGAGGGCGTGATCATCCAGGATCCGCCGGACGATCCCGAGGGTGCCGTGCGGCGCGAGGAAGAGGAAATCGTCCTGCGCATCGCCGCCGACTTCGGTGACGCCTGGACCGAGGGCCGGCCGGCGCCGCTGGAGCTGATCGCCGACCAGTCGCTGCGCTACACCGGCACGACCATCGCCCGGGTGCGGGGCTATCTCAACGGGTATTCGTCGCAGATCAGCCAGAACCGGCTCCAGCTCAGAGGCGTGCATCCGGACATCACGCGGCCGCTGCAGATCACCGTGGTCGACCTGTCCACGCCGGAATCCCGGGGCGGCATGATGCTTGCCTTCCTGCCGTACTTCATCATGATTGCGGTGTTCATGGGTTCCATGCACATGGCCACCGACACCACCGCCGGCGAGCGCGAGCGCAGGTCGCTGGAGCCGCTGCTGATCAACCCGCTGCCGCGCTGGCAGATCATGGCCGGCAAGCTGCTCGCGACCACCTTGTTTGCCCTGCTGACCCTGGGGCTGAGCCTGATCGCCTTCGTCTACGCCATGGGCTTTTTGCCCACCGCCGACATGGACATGGCCCTGAACCTGGATTTCCGGGTCGCGGGCCTGGCATTCCTGCTGGTCTCGCCGGTCGCCCTGCTGGCCGCGGCGCTGTTGATCATCCTGGCCTCGTTCGCCAAAAGCTACCGTGAGGCCCAGAGCTACATGGGCATGGTCATCCTGATCCCGATGATTCCGAGCTTCTGGATCCTGATCGACCCGACCCGCACCGAGACCTGGATGACGCTGGTCCCGCTGCTGAGCCAGAACGTGCTGATCCTGGAGCTGGTCCGCGGCGAGCCGGTCAACCTGCTGTGGCTGTTGTATTCGATCAGCTCGACGCTGCTGCTTGCGCTGCTCCTGGCGGCGATTGCCGGCACCTTGTACAACCGACCGAAGCTGATCTTTACCTCCGACTGATGGGCCGGCTGCGCAGACCCGGTTGAGCCCGCCCGCCGGAGCCGATTAGCGAAGGGGATCCTGGCGGCAAGCGCAGCTTGGCGTCAGGACAAGTCGCGGGAGCGGACGCCGAGCACCCGCCCGGCCCCGGCGGGCGCGCTCGATCGGGGAACCTCCGAGATGCTCAGCGCTTCGGCGGCCAGGGAAAAAACGCCGAGGTCGTGCGCTGGTACTCGCGGTAGGCATCGCCGCGTGATTTCAGCGACTGCTTTTCGGTGTAGGGAATCCCGGTGACCCGGTACAGAAACAGCAGCATCAGCACCGGCCCGAGCCAGGCAATCCACTGGTGGGGCGCGCCCATGGCGATCAGCGGATAGCTGAACCAGTGCAGCCACTCGAAAAAGTAGTTCGGATGACGCGAATAGCGCCACAGACCCACCTGGCAGACCTTGCCGCGATTGGCCGGATCCTGGCGAAAGGCAGCGAGCTGGCGGTCGGCCAGTGACTCGCCGGCCAGGCTGACGAACCAGAACGCCACGCCCAGGATCACCCAGACGCTCAGCTGGCTCGATGGATCGTTGGCCACCACCCAGGCCGGCAGGGAAAACAGCCAGGCAATCAGGGCCTGGCCCATGAAAAACACGAACAGCCAGAATTGCGCGTTCCGACCCCAGTGCTCGCGCATGGCCTGGTATCGGCCGTCTTCGTGGTCGTGGCCGGCCAGGCGAACCGCCAGGTGTCGCGCCAGACGAAACGACCAGGTGCCGGCCACCAGGGCCGCCAGCAACCTTTTTTCGATCGCCCCATCGCCGAAGAGCGCGTACAGCACGGCAAGCAGGCCGATGCTGCCGGCCCAGAAAACGTCGACCCAGTCGGCTCGGCCGGATCGACGCTGCCACAGCCAAAGACCGGTCATCAGGCCGACGACGAGAAGGAACGAGGCGATTAATGTCATCGGTTGAGTTTGGCAGCGAGCCCGTGATCGGTCAATGAGACCCGGCGCCGTGCAGGGCGAGAAGTCGAGCGCTCAGCCGATCACGGGGATCGGGGCCCCGGGAAATCTGGCGAGCCCATAAAAAGACCCGGCCACGAGGGCCGGGTCTGGTTCAGGGGAGCCGCGATGTTGTCTGCAGGCTCGGTGTCGTTTCACCTGCTCGACACCTCTCAGGTTCCCCTTCCCGAAACTGTTGTCTGTCTGGTCACTGATCGGCAGAGGAACGGCTGACCTTGTCGTCTGCCCGCCCGTTATGCACTTCGACCGGCTTCCTGGCCTCGTCGCGCCGGCGCACCAGTTCTTCCAGGTTCTGCAGCCACTCGCGCAGCACGTCCTCACAGAACAGACCGTCGAAATCCTGATCGCTGGGTTTGTGCCCGCGGTATTTGTCGTTGTAGTCGGTCATGGCTGCTTCCTTGGTTCGTGTGACGTTGCATCAGTGAATATGCATTTGGCGTGCCAACCAAAAAACGGCACGTGCATTCATCACATAAAGAAGGTCGATAAAGAGAGGTGTATCGCAGGAAAAGATTCATGTAGGTCCGGTTCAAGACGTTGCGGGTCGAACATGCGGCCGCGTTTCGTCAACGCCGGCCTGGTCAGGCTCAGGCACAATGCAGCGTTCCGCCTTCGAGCCGCCGCAATTCGTGCCAACCCGCCACTTTCTTCTGCTGGGATTCATCTGCCTGACCTGGGCCGGCAACTTCATTGCCGCGGCCTGGGTGGTCAACCAGATGGAGCCGCTGAGCTTTACCGTGATCCGCTTTCTGGTGGTGCTGGCCCTGCTGCTGCCCTTGCTCAAGCCGCCGGCGCGTGATCAGTGGCTGGGGCTGCTGCTGACCTGCTGGACCATGGGCGGAATTCATTTCGCGTTGCTGTTCATCGCCCTGGGGCGGTCAACGGACGTGTCGTCGATCGCCTTGCTGATGCAGGTGTACGTGCCCATGTCGACCCTGCTGGCGGTGCTGTTCCTGGGCGAGAGAATCGGCTGGCGGACCACGACCGGAATCCTGATCGCCTTTTCCGGCGTGCTCGTGATGGGACTCGACCCGCTGGTCCTCGCCCAGCTCGACGTGATGATCCTGGTGCTCCTGGCGGCCTTGTCCCTGGCCGTGGGGACCATGCTGATGCGGCGCCTCCAGGGCATTCGCGTGCTCAACTTCCAGGCCTGGAACGCGCTTTTGTCCCTGCCCTTGCTGATTGGCCTGGCCCTGATCATGGGCCAGCCGCTGCTGCCGGAAATGGCGACGCTGGCGCGGCCGTCGGTCTGGGGGGCGATCGCCTATTCCGCCATCGGCGCCTCGATCATCGGGCACGGCGGCTTTTACTGGCTGATCCAGCGCCACGAAGTCAACACGGTCACGCCCTACCTGCTGCTGGTGCCGGTGCTGGCCGTGGTTCTCGGCATCGTGTTCTGGGGAGACCGGCCCGGGCCGAGGCTGATCATCGGCGGAAGCATGGTGCTGGCCGGGGTCCTCTGGATCACGCTCAGGATGCGATTTCGGCGGCGCGCAGGCCCGACCCATCCGACTACACCTTGATCACTGCGGTTTCTACTGGAATCCAGGCTCGCCGACCTGCTCGGGAAACTGCGGGACTTTCTTCAGCTCGGTCGAATCGAACCCGAGTTCATCGAACCGGCTCAGCAAGCGCCGGTACAGCTCCTCGTCGATCCGCGGCTCGCGGGCCATGACCCAGGCATAGTTGCGCGAGGGATGACCGACCATGCTCCAGCGGTACTCCGGGTCCAGACCGACGATGTAGTAATCGAAGGTGAAAGGCCAGTAGAAGCGCACCTTCCAGCGCGCGTTGCTGTCTTCGTCCACCACCCAGGCAACGCCCTCCATGCGCCGCTCGCGACCGTCGAAGTCGCCCTTGCGGTACAGATAGATGTCGTCCATGCGCCCGTCCTCGCGCATCCGGTAAATCGCCCGCCCCGCCACGTTGCCGCGCTCTCCGAAGTAGGGAATATTGGCGATCACGTACCACTCGCCCAGGTAGCGGTTCAGGTCGACCGACTCGACCGTCTCCAGGGGTGGCGCGTTGCGGGTCGAGGCACAGCCGGCCACGAGACACGAAATGAGGAGAATCAGCAGTTTTTTCATTCCGCTATTAGACAGGCTGGGCAGTGAAGGGAGGTTCAGGGGCGGTGGGTTACGGTTTACGGTTTACGGTTTACGGGTTCCGGTTTCCGGAAAACCCTGCAATGGCCCGTACGGTAGGTCGGCCCTACGCGGCCGACGGGCAGAGCCGGATCAAACCCGTATTTCGAGGG
>PWJA01000196.1 GCA_003560975.1 Gammaproteobacteria bacterium | reverse complement strand
TGACCGGACTCTGGGCAGCCATCAAGAGCGATGAACCCTTCAATACCGCAAAACTCTTCGAAATCCGACCCGAAAAGGCTTGACGGGGAAGAGAGTATCTACGGCACGGGCCCTTGCACGCCTTTCCGTAAACCGTAAACCGTAAACCGCCCCCCCGGCTTGGTCGCCGCCACCGGTCTATGCAATAATGATCGGCTCTTGTCGGGGCCCTGTTGTGCCCCGATATCGTTCCAGTACCTGATTGTCGAGGATCGACCCTATGGATTTTCTGATCGCCAGCGCCATGGCCCAGAACGCGCCCGCACAGCAGCCGAGCGTCTGGGGCAGCCTGATTCCCCTGATTCTGATCGTGGTGATTTTCTGGTTTTTGCTGATTCGCCCGCAGATGAAGCGCAACAAGGAGCATCGCGAACTGGTTGCCGGTCTGTCGGTCGGAGATGAAGTGGTTTCCGCCGGCGGTCTGCTCGGCAAGATCACCGAAGTGGGCGACAGTTTCGTGTCGGTCAAGCTCGACGACAACGTCACCGTGAAGCTCCAGCGGCACTCGGTCGCCCAGGTGGTGCCGAAGGGCACGATGGATTCGGCCGGCTGAGGCCGGCGTGGATAAACCCTTGAACGCTATGCGGACTTTGATTGCATGAACCGTTTCCCGCCATGGAAATACGCCCTGCTGGTGATCGCGCTGGGTGTCGGCCTGATTTACGCCCTGCCCAACCTGTTCGGCGATGACCCGGCGGTCCAGGTGTCGTCGCTGCGCGGCTTCGAGCTCGACCCTGACCTGTCGAACCGGATCGAGGTCCTGCTCAACGGCGCCGAGATCGAGTACGAGTCGCTGGAGTTCGGTCCGCAGCGCCTGCTGGTCCGTCTCGCCAACCCGGATCGCCAGGCGCGCGCGGCCGATCTGCTGCGCGATGAACTGGGCAACGACGACTACGTGGTGGCGCTGAACCTCGCGCCCTCGACCCCGGGCTGGCTGCGGGCCGTGCAGGCCGAGCCCATGGTGCTGGGGCTGGATCTGCAGGGCGGGGTGCACTTCCTGATGCAGGTCGACATGGATGCCGCCCGCACCCAGCAGCTGGAGCGCTTCACCAGCGACATCCGCACCGTGCTGCGCCAGGGCAACATCCGCTACCGCTCGGTGCGCATGGACCGCAACAGCGTGGTCGCCGAACTCCGCACCGTCGAGGATCGCGAGCAGGCCGTGCGCCTGATCGAGCGCGAGCTCGACGAACTCCTCATCGAGCGGCGGGAAGGGTCGGAAACCTTCAACATTCGCGCCACCATCGACGAGGCGGTGCTGCAGGAGCTGCAGCAGACCGCGCTGCGCCAGAACATCACCACCTTGCGCAACCGGGTCAACGAGCTCGGCGTCTCCGAACCCATCATTCAGCAGCAGGGCGCCGACCGCATCGTGGTCCAGCTGCCCGGCGTGCAGGACACGGCCGAGGCCAAGCGCGTGCTGGGCTCGACCGCGACCGTGGAATACCGCGGCGTGGACGAGCAGAACGACCCCTTCGAGGCGCACCGCACGGGCCGCGTGCCGCCGCAGTCGCGCCTGTATTTCATGCGCGACGGCACGCCCATCCTGTTGTCGCGCACGGTCATCGCCTCGGGCGACAACCTGATCGGGGCCGCGGCCGGCTTCGACCAGCAGACCGGCCAGCCCAACGTGGTCGTGACCCTGGACGGGGTCGGCGCCCGGCGCATGCTCGAGCACACCAGCCAGAACGTGGGCAACCGCATGGCCGTGGTCTTCATCGAGCACCGGCCGGACACCCGCGAAGTCGACGGCGAGGAAGTCCAGACCACGCGCCGGGTCGAGGAAGTGATCTCGGCGGCGGTCACCCGCGAGCCGTTCGGGCGGCGGTTCCAGACCACGGGCCTGGGCTCGGCCACCGAGGCCGCCCAGCTGTCCATGCTGCTGCGCGCCGGTGCCCTGGCCGCGCCGATGCAGATCATCGAAGAGCGTACCGTCGGCCCCAGCCTCGGCCAGGACAACATCGACCAGGGGTTCCGCTCGGTCCTGATCGGCTTTGCCCTGGTGCTGGTCGTGATGGGAATCTACTACAAGGTGTTCGGCCTGGTCGCCAACCTTGCCCTGACCGCCAACCTGGTGCTGATCGTGGCCTTGCTGTCGCTGCTCGGCGCCACCCTGACCCTGCCCGGGATCGCCGGGATCGTGCTGACCGTGGGGATGGCGGTGGACGCCAACGTGCTGATCTTCGAGCGAATACGCGAAGAGTTGCGCAATGGCAACACGCCGCAGGCGGCGATTCGGGCCGGCTACGAGAAGGCGTTTTCGACCATTGCCGATGCCAACGTCACCACGCTGATCGCGGCCATCGTGCTGTTCATGTTCGGCACCGGTCCGATCAAGGGCTTTGCCGTGACGCTGAGCCTGGGGATCGCCACCTCGATGTTCACCGCCATCATCGGTACGCGCGGTGTGATCAGCCTGATCTATGGCCGGCGCAAGCGGGTCCAGGCCCTGGCGATCTAAAGGACTAGCCATGGACATCATCAAGACCAACACCAGCATCAACTTCCTCGGCCAGCGCAAGACCGCGCTGGTCATCTCCGCCATCATCCTGGCGATCGGCATTGCCTCGCTGTTCACGCGCGGGATCAACTTCGGTCTGGACTTCACCGGCGGCACCCTGATCGAGGTCAGCTACCCGGCCGCCCCGGATCTGGGCGAGCTGCGCGAGACCCTGACCACGGCCGGCTTCGACGATTTCACCGTCCAGACCTTCGGCACCGCCCGCGACATCGTGGTGCGCATGCCGGCCGATCAGGACGACGAGACCGGCGCCGATCTGTCGACCCAGGTGCTCGAAGCCTTGTCGGCGGCCACGCCGGGCATCGACTTGCGGCGCGTGGAATTCGTCGGCCCGCAGGTCGGTCAGGAACTGGCCGAGCAGGGCGGCCTGGCCCTGCTCTACGCCATCATCGGCATCCTGCTCTACGTCTCGTTCCGCTTCCAGTGGCGCTTTGCCGTTGGCGCGGTGGCGGCGCTGGTCCACGACGTGCTGCTGGTGGTGGGCATCCTGTCCATATTGCAGGTCAATTTCGACCTGACCGTGGTTGCGGCCATCCTGGCGGTGATCGGCTACTCGCTCAACGACACCATCGTCCTCTATGACCGGCTGCGAGAGAACTTCCGGGTCAAGCGCAAGGGCACGCCGCTGGAGCTGTGCAACCTGGCGATCAACCAGATGCTGGGCCGCACCTTGATGACCTCGCTGACCACGCTGCTGGTGCTGATCGCCCTGTTCTATTTCGGCGGTGAAATCATCCATGCCTTTGCCTTCACCCTGATCTGCGGCGTGGTCGTGGGCACCTATTCGTCGATCTACATCGCCGGCAACGCGGCCATTCTGCTCGGGGTGTCCAAGCAGGACCTGATGCCGGTACCCAAGGAGGGCGCCGACCAGCCCGACCAGGAAACCGAAGTGCTGCCCGAGCGCTTCCGGCGCGACGGAGCCTGACCGGCATGCGCGCCGTCCGCCTGTTGCCCGTTCTGGCCTTCGTGCTGGCGGCCGTGGCCGTGGCCGAGGAGCCGCGCTTCCTGGTCGAGGCCGAGCTTCACATCGACGGCGTCCAGCGCGGCACCCCCAGCATGCTGCTCACGGCCGGTAGCCCGGCCAGCCTGGAGACCGGCTCCGACGAGGACGGCTACCGGCTGGAAGTCGAGATCGAACCGGTCGACGCCACCACCGCGCCGGCCAACAGCCTGTGGCTGCACGTGGCGGTGTTCGAGCGCGCCGGCGGCGACTGGGAAGAACTGGTCGATTCCATCCTCGGTGTGCCCGAGGGCGATACCGCCACCCTGAGCGTGGTCGACGGCGACGCCATGGCGACGCCGGAAACGGCGGCGGTGTACCTGCGCATCCGCGTCACCCGCGAGCCGGCGGCGGACGCTCAGCCGGCGGGTCCAAGCCCTTGACAGGAAACCTGGCCGCCCCGTTGCGGTCTGTCGGATAGGTCGTTTTCTCAAACTTGCAGCCGATGGACCGAATTTCGCGCGGGCGCACCCCCTACATCCTGATCTTTCTGGCCAGCACGGCGCTGCTGGCCTTTGCCTATTACGCCGAGTTCGTGATGGGGCTGGAGCCTTGTCCGCTGTGCATGCTGCAGCGTTTCGGTTTCATGATCATGGGAGCGATTGCCCTGGTGGCGGCCATCCACGGACCGCGCAGCTGGGGTCGCTGGCTCTACGCCGTTCCCTATCTGGGCGGGGCCGGCTGGGGCCTGGCCACGGCCGGGCGCCACGTCTGGCTGCAGAACCTGCCCGAGGACCAGGTGCCCGACTGCGGGCCGGGCCTGTACTTCATGCGCCAATTCGAGTTTCCGATGAGCGAGATCGTCCGCGAGGCGTTCACCGGGGCCGGCGAGTGCGCCGAAATCGACTGGACCTTTCTGGGCCTGTCGATGCCGGCGTGGACGCTGCTCTGGTATGTTGCCCTGACAGTGTTTATGCTGTGGGCCTCAAGAATTCGTTAAGCGAACCGATTCAGGGTACAAGAAGATGACCGAAGCACTCCAGACCATCACCCCGGCCAAGGGCTGGGCTCCCGACTCCTGGCAGAAAAAAAGCGCCGGACAGCAGGCCACCTACCCGGATCTGCAGGCGCTGGAGGGGGCGGTCTATCACTTGAGCCAGATGCCGCCGCTGGTCACTTCCTGGGAAGTTCTCGCCCTGAAAGACCAGATCGCCGAGGCCCAGGCCGGCAAGCGCTTCTTTCTCCAGGGCGGTGACTGCGCCGAGGTGTTCTCCGAATGCGAGCCCTCGATCATCGCCAACCGTCTGAAGGTCCTGCTGCAGATGTCGCTGGTTCTGCTCCACGGCCTGGAAATGCCGGTGGTCCGGATCGGCCGCTTCGCCGGCCAGTACGCCAAGCCGCGCTCGGAGGACACCGAGACCCGGGACGGCGTGACCCTGCCGACCTACCGCGGTGACCTGGTCAATTCGCCGGAGTTCACGGCCGAGGCGCGCCGGCCGGATCCGGCCCGCCTGCTGACCGCGCATTCGTGCTCGGCCATGACCATGAACTTCGTCCGCGCCCTGGTCGACGGCGGTTTTGCCGACCTTCACCATCCCGAATACTGGGATCTGGGCTGGGTCCAGCACTCGCCGCTGGCCGAAGAGTTTCGCCGCATCGCCGAGAGCATCGGCCATTCGGTGCGCTTCGTCGAGACCATCACCGGACAGCAGCCGGGCAGCCTGCGGCGGGTGGATTTCTTCACTTCGCACGAAGCGCTGCATCTGCACTACGAGCAGGCCCTGGCCCGGCGCGTGCCGCGTCAGTGGGGCTACTTCAACATGTCCACGCATTTCCCGTGGATCGGCATGCGCACCGCCGAGCTGGGCGGCGCGCACGTCGAGATGTTCCGCGGTCTGCGCAACCCGCTGGGGATCAAGATCGGCCCGGCCATGACCAGCGACTGGCTCAAGGGCCTGCTGCGCACCCTGAACCCGGACAACGAAGCCGGCCGCATCGTGCTGATCCACCGCATGGGCGCCAACAAGGTGGCCGACCACCTGCCGCGCCTGATCGAGACGGTCAAGGCGACCGGCTCCCCGGTCCTGTGGGTGTGCGATCCCATGCACGGCAACACCGAGAAAACCGACAGCGGCTACAAGACCCGCCGCTTCGCCAACATCCAGGCCGAGGTCGAACAGGCCTTCGACGTGCACGCTGCCTGCGGCTCGCGCCTGGGCGGGGTGCACCTCGAGCTGACCGGGGAAAACGTGACCGAATGCATCGGCGGCGCCCGCGAACTCGCCGAGCAGGACCTCAACCGCTGCTACAAGACCACCGTCGATCCGCGCCTGAACTACGAGCAGGCCCTGGAAATGGCCATGCTGGTGGTCCGCAAGCGCCGCAGCCTGAACCCGCGGTAGGTCGGCCCTACGCGGCCGACGGGCAGAGCCGGACAAAACCCTTATCTTGGGGGTTACGGTTTACGGTTTACGGTTTACGGTTTACGGTTTACGGTTTACGGTAAACCGTGCAACGGCCCGTACCGTAGGTCGGCCCTACGTGGCCGACGGCCCATGTTGCGGTCTGGTGCCGTCGTATGGCTATGACCGTCGGGGACGTAACCCCGACCCACGGGGTGGCCGAAGGGCGATTTTTCGGGGTGATTTTGATGTTTGATTCGGGTTTTCGTTTGGTGTTTGCCGCATTGATGGTTTTCCTTGCCGGGCCTGCGGCGGCCGGGGATGTCCGGGCGTTCCGGGACGCGCT
>PWJA01000031.1 GCA_003560975.1 Gammaproteobacteria bacterium | reverse complement strand
TCCCGTTCGGAAAGCTGATGCACGCGTTCTATATTTTCCCGGCGCGGTTCGTTAACGGTTACCTGCATGCCAAGAAGGGAGCTGCCACATGAGCACTACTGCCACTCAAGCATTTGCCGGCAAAGACGCCGCCAAGGACAATCGCACCGCTGAAGAGCGCGTCGAGGGTGCCATGAGCGCCTTTGCCAAGAGCTTCGGAGCGACCGTCGCCTGGAACATGGAATCCTGCATCCATTGCGGAATGTGTGCCGACGCCTGTCACTTCTACATTGCTACGGGCGAGCCCAAGTACACTCCGATCTGGAAGGCCGAGATGTTCAAGCGCGCCTTCCGCCGCGAGTCCGGTGCTTTTGCGCCCTTCTTCAAAATGCTGAACCTGAAGAAGAAGGTGACGCTGGATGATCTGGAGGAATGGCAGGAACTGCTGTTCGACAGCTGCAACATGTGCGGTCGCTGCAGCCTGATCTGCCCGATGGGCCTGGAAGTCGCCGAACTGATCGAGATCGGTCGGCGCGGCATGTACGAAGCCGGTCTGGCCCCGAAGGAGCTGGCCGATCGGGCCGCGCTGCAGGCGAAAACCGGTGTGCCCGAAGAGGTTGAGAGACCCTACGCCGAGCTGCTCAAGGAAATTGGCGAGAAGCACGGCGTCGAGATTCCGCTCGACAAGAACAAGGCCGACATCATGGTTTGCGCGCCGCGCAGCGACCTCAACGGCAACCCGTCGGCGGTCGCGGCCATGGTCAAGGTGCTCAACAAACTGGGCGCAAACTACACCTTCCGTTCCGATGCCATCGTGGCCGAAAACTACGGCTACTATGCCGGCAGCCGAGGCCTCCAGGAAAAGATCGCCCGGCGCGTGGTCGATCAGGCCAAGAAGATCGGCGCCTCGTTGGTGCTGGTGCCGGAGTGCGGCCATGCCTATTACTCGCTGCGCTGGCAGGCGGCCGAACTGATGGGTGAAACCCTGCCGTTCCGGGTTCGGCACGTGACCGAATACCTGGCCGAGCAGGTAGCCGAGGGCAAGCTCAAGCTCAACAAGGTCGACGGCCTGCCGACCGCCTTCCACGATCCCTGCCAGCTGGTCCGCAAGGGCGGCGTAATGGATGCGCCGCGCACGCTGATGAGTGAGCTCGGGGTCAACCTCAAGGAAATGTACAATCACCAGGGTTACAGCTTCTGCTGCGCCGGTGGTGGTGGCATGAACGACATCGAACGGACCAGACCCCTGCGCCTCAAGGCCCAGGAGATCAAGCTGCGGGAAGTCGATGATACCGGCGCCAAGCGATTCCTGACCAGCTGCTCGGACTGCCGCGTGGCGTTCGACGATGCTGGTGAACATTTCAACTGGGACAAGAAGACCGAAAGCCTGGTCCAGCTTGTCGCCGACAATATCAAGGAGTAACCCATGTCCAACCAGACCGTTGTTGTCGATCCGGTCACCCGCATTGAGGGTCACCTTCGGATCGAGGCAGAAACCGAGAACGGCAAGATCACCAAGGCCTTGAGCTCCGGCACTGCCGTGCGAGGCCTGGAGATCATCCTCAAGGATCGCGATCCTCGGGATGCGTGGGTTTTCGCCCAGCGAATCTGCGGCGTGTGCACCCTGGTCCACGCCATGGCCTCGGTGCGCTCCGTCGAGGACGCGCTCAGGATCGAGATTCCGCCGAACGCCCAGCTGATCCGCAACTTGATGATCGGTGCGCAGTATGCGATCGACCACGTCATGCACTTTTACCACCTGCATGCACTGGACTGGGTCGACGTGGTCTCCTCGCTGGACGCCGATCCGGCCGCAACCTCGCAGCTCATGCAGTCGATCTCCGACTGGCCGCTGTCCTCGCCGGGCTATTTCCGTGACGTGCAGCGCAAGATCCGCGACTTCGTCGAATCCGGCCAGCTGGGGATCTTTGCCAAGGGCTACTGGGGTCACCCGGCCTACAAGCTGCCGCCCGAGGCCAATCTGATGGCCGTGGCCCACTATCTCGAGGCCCTGGAATGGCAGCGCGAGATGGCCAAGCTGCACGCCATTTTCGGCGGCAAGAACCCGCATCCGAACTTCCTGGTCGGCGGTGCGCCGGTGGCCATCAGTGTTCATGCCGATGCGCCGGGTGCCGGCCAGACCTCGGTCAATACCACCGGTCTGCAGAAAGTCGCCAACATCATCGAGCAGATGAAGGCCTTCATCACGCAGGTCTACATCCCCGACACGCTGGCGATCGCCTCGTTTTACAAGGACTGGTTCAACGTGGGGCACGGTGAGGGCACCGGCAACTTCATGTGCTTCGGCGACTTCCCGACCAGCCGCGGCAGCATGTTCGACCCGAGCTCGTTGACGATTCCGCGCGGGATCATTCTTAACCGCGATCTGTCCCGTATCCACGAGCTGGATCTGCACGATCCCAGCCAGGTGCAGGAGTTCATTCCGCACTCCTGGTACGAATACGAGGGCGGCAAGAACGTCGGTCTGCATCCATACGATGGCGAAACCAAGCTGGCCTACGACGGCCCGGCACCGGGCTACGAGAACCTGGACCCGGGTTCGACGTACACCTGGCTCAAGGCGCCGCGCTGGAAGGGTCACGTCATGGAAGTGGGTCCGCTGGCGCGCGTATTGATGCTGTACGCATCGGGCCACGAGCCGACCGTCGATCTGGCCAACTACGCGCTCGGACAGCTGGACCTGCCCATCGAGGCGATGTTCTCGACGATGGGCCGGATTGCCGCCCGTACGCTGGAGACGAAGATCATCGTCGACATGATGGACGACTGGTTCACCGAGTTGAACACCAACATCAACGCCGGCGACACCCGAACCCAGAACTCCGAAATGTGGAGCCCGGGCAGCTGGCCGCGCGAAGCCAGAGGCGCCGGCTACATGGAGGCTCCGCGCGGCGGTCTCGGTCACTGGATCGTGATCAAGAACCGCAAGATCGACAACTACCAGTGCGTGGTGCCGACAACCTGGCTGGCCAGCCCGCGCGACCATGAAGGAAAGCCGGGCGTGTACGAGAACGCCCTGGTCGGGCACGATCTTCACGATCCGGCCCAGCCGCTGGAGATTCTGCGGACCATCCACAGCTTCGACCCGTGCCTGGCCTGTGCCGTGCACGTGGCCGACAAGGATGGCAATGAGCTGATCAAGGTCAATGTGAGTTGATCGCCTGGACCAGAACGCTAGTAAGAAAGTGAAAGCCGGCGCCGAAGGGCGCCGGCTTTTTTTGTTAGTGATTTCTTGTATTTGTGAGGGCTCTAAAGGTTGTCAGGTCCGGGAAATTCATCTTGCATTTACACACCGTTTGTGGGTATGCTGAATGTAACGAGAAGTTTATAAAGTCATTGGGAGATCAGTCGGGGATGTTCGGAAACCATCGCTCTTTGCTTCCTGAAGTCATTCGTTCGCTGGGGCTGTTGGTCGCCGCGATTGCACTGTTTGGCGCCAGTCTTTCTCTTGCCCAGAACCGGGACGTGTTTCGCGCTGAGACCCGCCCGGTAGCGAGTGAACGTGAACTGCAGCAAAGGTCCGACAGCGCTGCCCGCAACCCGACGCAAAGGCAGAACTTGCGCGCCTCGCCAGACCATGACGGACCCGCCGAAAATGCCTCAGAGGCTGATGATGAGGAAGAGGTGGTTCCCGAACGGATACAGCCCCAGATCACCGATGTGACCTTCTCCGGCTCCGTTCCGACGGTCTTTTTCGAGGTCAGGGACCAGCGCGATGAAGGCGTTGGTGGAATCGAGGCAATGAATGTGGGCGTCTCGGTAGTCAAGCTGATTCCAGGCAGCGATGGCCGGACTCCGTTCTGGGAAGCTTATATTTTCGGCTCGGACCAGGGCGTACCGCAGGCCGGGTCCTCCAATCAGGGGACGTTGACCAATCTGGGCGGCGGCGATTACAGCTTCACCCTCGACAGCGGGCTGGATGAGTTCCACGGAGTGCCCTTCGAGCCAGATGTAACGCATCGCATCGGTATTGATCTTCGCAATGTAACGGCGCTCGGCGAGACCATTCCTAACCGCCAGTCTGGCGACTCCTGGTTCGATGTCCAACCCGCGACCGGGGCGACGGAAGGGATTCCAACTCGTCGGATCGCAGCGCAGGAAAACTGCGCCACTTGCCATGGCAACGAAATCCGCTTCCACGGCGGACCGCGGCAGACCATGGAGTACTGTGTCACCTGCCATACGGACAGCGATCGCGATGCGGGGACCGGCAACAGCATCGGCATGACCGTGATGATTCACAAGATTCATATGGGCCCGAACCTGATCGAGCCCTACAGCATCGAGAGCAACCGCACGGGTCAATTGAGTGATTACTCCAACGTCACCTACCCGCAAAGCGTCCGAAATTGCACGACCTGCCACGAACCCGGCAATCCCGAGACACCGCAAGCCGAGTGGGTGGACAACCGGGGTACGGCAGAACAGTGTGCGTCTTGCCACGACAATCTGTCTTTCAACGACTGGGGACTGACCAACCTGAACAACAACCATATTGTCGGTGCTCAGCCCAATTCGACTTGTGCGGCCTGCCATTCCAAGGGCGGCATCATGGAGTCCAACATCGAAGCGCATGCGCTTCCCGGCCAGCGCGGCGCGCAGCGATTCCAGTACAACTTACTCAGGGTCAGAAATAACGTCGAAGGCAGTTCGCCGGTCGTGGACTTTTCCATCACTGATCCGACCAACGATGACGCGCCCTACGATATGACCACGCATCCGGCGTTTTCCGGTTCGGCGACCGGCTTGCGCATTTCGTTTGCCTGGCCGAACAGGGATTTCACCAACGTGGCCAACGACGAGGGCACAGACGTGACCGGGCGGCCGGTCGCCCAGCCGCGCGGTATCCTCGTGGCCGGCGCCAATAGCTCCGAATTGCCGGCTGGCGTGATTGACAATGGCGACGGCACCTACACCCTGGACACGGCGCTGCTCGATCCGCCGGTCGTGATTCCGAGACCCTCCCCGCCGTTGGAGTCGGCCTCGGTGATGATCGAAGGCCGCCTCTCAGCGGATTTTGACGGTGATGGCGAGTTTTCCGACCAGCAGCCGGTCACCAGCGCGCTGCACCCGTTTTCGGTCCTGGACCCCAACCGGCCGGTCCACCCATTTATTGTGACCAATCCGCCACCCGAACCGCGGCGGCAGGTGGTTCGCCTGGAAAAATGCCAGAATTGTCATAACGTCAACGATGGGCTCAATTTCCACGGCAACAACCGTTCGGACAACAATGAAGCCTGCGCAACCTGTCATAACCCTAACGCCACCGACCTGTTCCGCCGCCCGGTGGATCCGGACGGGGTTGCAGACGGCTTCAACGCTGCTGCTCTGGATGGTCTGGAAGAAGCGTCCGTCAGCTGGGCCTACATGATCCATGCGATCCATAGCCCTGGTGTTCGTGAGAATGAATACGTGGCCTACGGCTTCGGCGGCACCGCCTACGCGTATGGTGATGTGACCTACACTCGCCGCGAAGGCGACTGCCTGGCCTGTCACGTGGAGGGCACCTACGAGCTGCCTCTGCAGGATGTGCTCGGTACCACGGTGAATACTGGCGCCACGGTCATCGAGTCCGGGTTTTTCGGAGCAACGGCGTATGCGCCGGACGAAGCAACGGCGCGAAACTGGACCGTCGACAACAAGATTAGTCCGGAGGCTGCCGCCTGTGTCTCCTGCCATGATTCGGAGCGGGCCATTGATCACATGTCGGTCCGCGGCGAGACTGGCTTTTCGTTCGGTAACTCGTTCCTGAACAATCCGGATCCGTTCGGTGATCCTGATACACAGGAAGAAATCAACTTGGCCGCTCCGGAGAATTGTGCGGGCTGCCATGGCCCGGGCGCGCCAAATGATCTCGCGGTCGCGCACGGCCTTGAAGTCGATCAGTGACTCGTAACTCGGGTTCCGATGCTTGCCGTTGATAGGTAAGAGATAAAACGCTTTGCCCTGCCGTACTCGCATGAGCGCGATTATTCGGGGTAATTAAGAAAACAGAGACAGACTGAGTTGGGAGGCAGGGTGTGTTGATTTGCACAGCAAGACATCATTTTGTGCGCAGGGCTTTTGTCGGCGCCGCAATGATGGCGTTGATGCTCCTGGGGTTTGGCGGTGTCGCTACCGCCGAGTCGCAGTGGGAGAATTGGCCTGAATATTCGGATTATGGTGCCCAGCAGTGCATGTGGTGCCATTCAGGTGCGGAGCAGGCTCACCTGCTGGATTTGTTCGAAGGCCCGCATGCCGTGCGCGGTGACGCTCGTTCACCGTTTGGTGAAGGGCAGCTGC
>PWJA01000091.1 GCA_003560975.1 Gammaproteobacteria bacterium | reverse complement strand
TGCCGTCTTTTGGGCAACCCAACCGACGGGGCTATACGGGCAACGCGGCGCGTTTGTTTGGTGATCAGCTTGAATGGCTATAATATAGAATTAATAACTGATCAATACGTTATTAATCTACATTCTATAAATACAAATATTCCTTGTGCATACCTTTAGTGGAGAATCGCTGTGCCCAAGCAAGCTGAAAAGTCTGAGCAAGTCACCCCCTTACAGAATCAACTGTTGGCCGCCTTGCCGCCGGAGGTAAAGGCGCGTCTGTTTCCGCATCTGGAATTGATCGACATGCCCCTCGGTAAGGTGCTGTATGAATCCGGCGATAGCTTGCGCCATGTCTATTTTCCGACCGATTGCATCGTGTCGCTGCTCTACGTGATGGAAGACGGTGCCTCGGCGGAGATTTCGGTGGTGGGTTGTGATGGGATGGTCGGTGTGGCCGTGTTTATGGGCGGTGACAGTACCCCGAGTCGGGCGGTGGTGCAGAGTGCCGGGTCTGCTTACCGGCTGACCGGCCAGCGACTCAAACATGAGTTCAATCACTCGGACGGCGAGCTGCGGCTGCTGATGCTGCGCTACACTCAGGCGCTGATCACCCAGATGGCCCAGACGGCGGTCTGCAACCGTCACCACACCATCGATCAGCAGCTATGCCGCTGGATTCTCCTGACCCTGGACCGGCTGCCGGGTCACCAGTTCACCATGACCCAGGAGCTGATCGCTAACATGCTGGGTGTCCGTCGCGAGGGGGTCACCGAAGCCGCCGGCAAGTTGCAGAAGCACGGTGTAATCAAATACCACCGCGGCCATATCATGGTACTGGATCGCCTCGAACTGGAGCAGCGGGTTTGTGAGTGTTACGCCGTGGTCAAGAAAGAGACCGACCGCCTGATCTCGGCACGCGCCAAGTCTAAGGCTTAATACATTGAAGGCTATTTAAAAAAAAGTGGCAGAGTCATTTGCACTGATGACCGGACTGCTGTTGATCCTGTGTAGGTTGGGTTGACGCCTGTCAACCCAACATCAAAATAGTTTGGGCAAGGCGTGAGTGTTGGGTTGCCCACAAGACGGCAACCCAACCGACGGGGCTGTAACATGATCGGTGTAGTCAAGTCGTCCTCATACCGCGCAGCACCCCAAACAAGCCAATAATGGCCACACTAACTCCGATGATTAGCAGCCACACGGTCTTGTCGGTCGGTGCGCCAGTGGCCAAGCGCGACATATCGGAACCCAGTGATTCCGGGGCGCTGATTCCCAGTAAAAACAAGATTATCCCGACGGCCAACAGGGCGTAGGAAATACCTTTATCCATAATCGTGTGCTCCATAGAGGGTGGTGATCATCGTATCTCGCGTGACCTTATTTAAGATAACGCACAATACGGCGAATATCTGTTCGCTTACGCACAGATCAGGTCGGTTTTTCAGCACTATACTGAGATGTACGTTCAATTGGATGAGAGGCACATTAATGACCCAGCATCGCCGTATTTTCGGGCCGCAGTTACGGCTACACTTGCTATGACTGCTACACTGACCACGGTGCTACTGATCGAGGACGATTCCACCGACGCCGAATTGATCCAAGCTGCGCTTGCGGGTCCGGAACATGGCCCGTTTCAGGTGGAATGGGTGCGGTGTCTTGCCGCGGCGCTTGATCGGCTGGAGCGGGAACCGATCGACGTGGTTCTGCTGGATCTGATCCTGCCCGACGGCGAGGGTATCGAAGCTTTCGAACGGGTGTTACGCGCCGCACCCGAGGCGCTGATCTTGGTGCTGAGCACAGCAGACGATGAGGAAACCGCGCTCGGGGCGGTGCGGCGCGGCGCGCATGACTATCTGGACAAGGGGCATGCCGACGCTTACTGGTTGCCGCGGGCGCTGCGTTACGTCACTGATCGCAAGGCGACCGAGCGGGTGTTGCGCGCCGCAGAAGAGACCCTGTTCGAGGAAAAGGAGCGCACCCGAGTGATGCTCGACTCCATCGGT
Source organism: Gammaproteobacteria bacterium (assembly GCA_003560975.1). GTDB lineage: Bacteria > Pseudomonadota > Gammaproteobacteria > Xanthomonadales > Wenzhouxiangellaceae > Wenzhouxiangella. The sequence goes on along the minus strand of PWJA01000091.1, from coordinate 4,339 downwards.
GACGCTGTGCTGGCCAGCGACCTCTCGGGCAAGGTGACCTATCTCAATCCGATGGCTGAGCAGATGACCGGCTGGTCGCAGCAGGACGCACTGGGTCGGTCGCTGACCGAGGTGTTCCACATCATCGACGGCAAGACTCGCGATATTGCCGCGAATCCGGCACGGCGCGCCATCGACGAGGATCAGACCGTGGGACTGGCGATGAACTGTGTACTGATCCGGCGCAACGGGGAGGAGATCATGATCGAGGACTCCGCCGCGCCTATTCACAACCGCAACGGTCGGGTGACCGGCGCGGTGATCGTGTTCCACGACGGCAGCCAGTCGCGAACCATGACCGAGAAGATGTCTTATATGGCTCATCACGATGTGCTGACCGGCTTGCCCAATCGGGTGCTGCTGACCGAGCGTCTATCCCGGGCGATCGACCTGGCTCAGCGGCACCGTAAACAGCTCGCCCTGTTGTTCTTGGATCTGGATCATTTCAAGGTCATCAACGACTCACTGGGGCATGCGATCGGTGACCGGTTGCTGCAGTCGGTGGCAGAACGCCTGACGGCGTGCGTGCGAACCTCGGACACGGTCTGTCGCCAAGGCGGTGACGAGTTCGTGATCCTGCTGGCCGAGATCGAGCAGCCTCAGGATGCGGCCCGCGTCGCCGAGAAGGTGCACGCCGCACTTGGCGTAATGCACGCCATCGACGAGCATGAACTCCCGACCGCCCTGAGCATCGGCATCAGCGTCTATCCGAATGACGGCGACAATGTCGACGATCTGATGCGCAGCGCGGATACGGCAATGTTCCACGCCAAGACCAGCGGCCGCAACAGCTATCAGTTCTTCACCGCCGAGATGAACCGCCGTGCGATTGACCGACAGATCATCGAAAGCCGCTTGCGCCGTGCTCTGACCCAGGGCGAGTTTGTGCTGCATTATCAACCGCAGATCGATCTGACCACCGGTAAAATGACCGGTGCCGAAGCCCTCATCCGCTGGCAGGATCCGGAACATGGATTCACCCATCCGGAGCAGTTTATTCCGATCGCGGAAGCTTGCGGTCTGATCGTGCCGATCGGTCAATGGGTTCTGCGCGAAGCTTGTCAGCAAGTTCGAACGTGGCTAGATGCGGGCCTAAACGCCGTACCGGTAGCGGTCAATGTCTCGGCGCTGGAGTTCGCGCATCCGGATTTTTCCATAGGGCTCGCCCGGCTCCTGAAGGAGATCGGGCTGGCGCCAGATTATCTGGAACTGGAGATCACCGAGAACGTCCTCATGCAGGACACTGCGGTGCCGACACTGGAAAACCTCCGGGACATGGGAATATGGTTGGCTATCGATGACTTCGGCATGGGCTATTCGAGCCTAAGCTATCTGAAACGTTTTTCGATCGATACCCTGAAGATCGACCGATCCTTCGTGCGCGATATCGTCACCGACATAGACGATGCAACCATCGTCAGCGCGGTAATCGGCATGGGGAAAAATCTCCACCGGCGGGTCATTGCCGAAGGTGTGGAAACACCGGAACAGCTCGTTTTCCTGCGATCACGCTGCTGCTCTAAGGCACAGGGTTTTCTGTTCAGTCATCCGCTGTCCGTCAAGGACTTCGCGCATCTGCTCGCCGACGACAATGATGCGCTGTCCCGGCAATGGTCATCCGATCCCAGGCCAGCGCCACTATTTATTACCCCGCCTCGCCTCTGAGGCTGTAGTTGTAAGATACGGCAAGGCGGTCACACTTGTGGACATCCACTCCAGCGCGACCCGATGCCGAGCTTGCGGCACCCAGTTCGACCAGAATGGGGGCAAGACTTACGCCCCGCCGATTATTTCCACCTCCACCGAATGCGCCTGGCGATCATCCACCAAGGGAATCGCCGGGCCGGATTGCTCGACGCCGTCCACCGTTACCCGCGACTCACCCTGCCCGGCGGGCCGTTGCGTGACGACGATGCGGTAGACCGTCTCCCCATAGCGGTAGTGCAGCGTAAACCCGTCCCAATCCGCAGGAAGACAGGGTGTGATATGCAGGGTATCCACCTCCAGCCGCAGCCCCAGCAGGGATTCCATGATCAGTCGGTACAGCCAGCCCGCTGAACCGGTGTACCAGGTCCATCCGCCGCGTCCAATATGCGGCGCAACCGCATACACATCGGCTGCGACCACGTAGGGTTCAACTTTGTAGGTCGCCACGGCCTCGGCTGAGCGCGCATGGTTCACTGGATTGATCATGGCGAACAGTTCCCAGGCTCGCTGGCGGTCGCCCAGATCCGCGAACGCCATCGCCGCCCAGATCGCTGCATGGGTGTACTGCCCGCCATTCTCCCGGACGCCGGGGACGTAGCCCTTGATATAGCCGGGATTCAAATCCGAGCGGTCGAAGGGCGGGTCCAGTAGCTGGATCAACCCTTGATCCCGACGCACCAGGTGGGCATCCAGCGCCTCCATGGCCCGCTGGGCGCGCTCGTGATCGCCGGCCCCAGAGAGCACCGACCAGCTTTGCGCGATGGAATCGATCCGGCACTCGACATTGCTCGCCGACCCCAGCGGGGTACCGTCATCGAACCAGGCGCGCCGGTACCAGCCGCCATCCCAGGCATGTTGTTCGATGTTCCGGCGCACTTGCGCCGCCTCCCGCTGACACTGTTCGGCGCAGGACAGGTCACCCCGCAGGCGGGCGATCTCGGTGAAGCGCATCAGCACTTCGTACAGGAAAAAGCCCAGCCAGACGCTTTCGCCCTTGCCCTGCATACCGACCCGATCCATGCCGTCGTTCCAGTCGCCGGAACCGATCAGGGGCAGGCCGTGCTCGCCGAAGCGCAGACCGTGAAGCATAGCACGCACGCAATGGTCGTAGAGACTCGCCGTGGCCTCGGACTGACCGGGCAAATCGTAATACGAATCGTCCTCGGCGGGTATCGGGCGACCTTCCAAGAATCGCACCGGTTCATCCAACACCCCGGTGTCGCCGGTGGTCAACACGTAACGGCAGGTCGCCAACGGTAGCCAGAGGAAATCATCCGAACAGTGGGTACGCACGCCCCGACCCGAGGGTGGATGCCACCAGTGCTGGACATCGCCTTCTTGGAATTGACGGCCTGCGCAGCGCAGCAGGTGCTCGCGTACCAGGCGCGGTTCGGCATGGATCAACGCCATCAGATCCTGCAACTGGTCGCGGAAACCGAACGCACCGCCCGACTGGTAGTAACCGCTACGCGCCCACAGGCGGCAGGCTAGGGTCTGGTATACCAGCCAGCCATTGGCCAGCACGTTGAGGGACTCATCAGGGGTTTTGACTTGCACGGCACTCAAGGTATGGTTCCAGTGCTGCCATACTGCGTCTAGGGCGATCCGTGCGGCGGACGCTCCCCGGTAGCGATGCACCAAGGTGCTGGCATCATCCGCGCCGCGGCGGCCCGCCACGCCAAGCCGGAAGACAATCTCCCGTTCCTGCCCAGGATCCAGTTCCAAGTTCACCTGGAGCGCGGCACAGGCATCCAGAGCCGCGCCGACCTTGCCCGACAGTTGCTCCCGTGTCATGGCGGCCGGATGGCGCAGTGTCCCGTTGCGCCCGAGGAACTCCGTCCGGTCGCCGCTGAAAGTCCGTGCCAGATCGTCCACGTCGAAAAAGGCGATCCGGTCGGCGAACTCGGTGTTGTAGGGGTTGCGGGCAAACAATACCCCGCTGGTCGGATCGATTTCGGTGATCAGATGCGGGACTGACTTGGAACGCAGATCGCCGAGCACCCACTCCACGTAGCCGGTGGCGGACAACCGGCGTAGCTGATCGGACAAATTACGCACCTTCAGCACTGAGAACTTGATCGGTGAGTCCACCGCCACGTACACCCACAACTCTGAGTGAATACCGTCCTCGGTGTGCTCGAAGACGCTGTAGCCGAAACCGTGTCGGCTGATATAGGGCGTCGCCCCGCCGGCGGGCAGTGGTGTGGGCGACCAGAAATGGCCGCTCTCTTCATCACGCAGGTAAACCGCTTCGCCGCTGGTATCGCTCACCGGGTCGTTATGCCAGGGCGTAAGGCGGAACTCGTGGGCGTTTTCGCTCCAGGTGTAGGCCATGCCGTTTTCCGAGATGACCGTCCCGAAGTGCGGGTTCGCCAGTACGTTCACCCACGGCGCGGGCGTCTTCCGGTCGGGCGTGGTCGTGATGATGTACTCACGCCCGTCCGGGGTGAAGCCTCCCAAGCCGTTGTGGAAGATCAAATCGTAGTGCGACAAACCGCTGATAGCCGGAAGTTCCATACGGTCTTTGCGCGTCGGCCGCAAGCGCGGAACGCGCTGTTCCCTAGGATCGCGCCGGTTGAGCTGTTCGGTCAGT
>PWJA01000215.1 GCA_003560975.1 Gammaproteobacteria bacterium | reverse complement strand
CGGGATGCAGTTCATGTTGCCGGCCACCGGTTCGACGAATACCCCGGCGATGCGGTCGGGATGACGCTTGAACAAGGCCTCGACGCTGTCCAAGTCATTGAAGCGGGCATTCAGGGTCAGCTCGGCCAGCGCTTTGGGCACGCCGGGCGAGGTCGGCACGCCCAGGGTCTGGGCGCCGCTGCCGGCCTTGACCAGGAAGCTGTCGGCGTGGCCGTGGTAGCAGCCCTCGAACTTGATGAAACGGTCGCGGCCGGTGGCGGCGCGGGCCACGCGCATGGCGCTCATCGCGGCCTCGGTGCCGGAGTTGACCATGCGCACCTGGTCCAGCGAAGGGATCATCTCGCACAGCATCTCGGCCATGGTGACCTCGCCCGGCGAGGGTGTGCCGAAGCTCAGTGAATTGGCCGCCGCACGCTGCACGGCCTCGACGATCTTCGGGTGGGCGTGGCCGCAGATCATCGGTCCCCAGGAACCGATGTAGTCGATATAGCGTTTGCCGTCGACGCTCCACATGTGGGCGCCCTCGGCGCGCTCGAAAAATACCGGCTCCCCGCCCACGGCGGCAAAGGCGCGCACGGGGGAGTTGACTCCGCCGGGCATGTGAACGCGGGCGCGGGCGAACAGATCGTGGCTCAGGGTCATGCGTATCGGGCTCCGTTTTCGAATGGTTCGGTGAATCGTGGAACGCAACCGTCCGGCGCGGCAAACCAGCAACGCTTACGTGACATGGACGCGTTCCATTACAATGTCGCGCTTTGCTATCTCCACACTACAGGGAATGATACTCGTGAGCGAGGAACAGGAATTCAAGAGCTGGATGTGCATCGTCTGCGGCTGGATCTACCATGAAGAAGAAGGCGCGCCCGACGACGGCATTCCGCCCGGGACGCGCTGGGACGACGTACCCGAATCCTGGGTCTGCCCGGACTGCGGTGCGGGCAAGGAAGATTTCGAGATGGTGGAGATCTGACAACAATCCACCCTACCCCGCGCTGACGATTCCGGTCCGCCAGCGTCCGTCCGGCCACAGCCGATACCAGCGCGCCTTGGGGCCGGTAGGATCGTAGGTGAAACGCGCCGTGCCGGGCTGACCGTTGGCCACGGTCGACGGCGCCGACCGGCAGGGGATGCCGTCTTGCTCGCCGCTGAAGGCCTGGTGAACGTGGCCGAACGCGACGATTTTCACCGTTGTGGCATTCAGCCTGGCCCACAGCCTGGCCGGCTCGGTCAGCGGATACTTGTCAATCCAGGGCGAACCCACGCTCAACGGCTGGTGGTGAACGAACACCAGCGCCGGGCGCTCGGGGGCCAGCTCATCGAGCGGCGCCAGGCGGGAGTCGTCCAGGTGTCCTTCCGGACGGTTGGGCACGGCCGAGTCCAGCAACACGATCTGCCAGCCGCCCCACTCCAGCACGGGCCCGGCCTGGTAGCCCAGGCGATCGAAGATCGGCTCCATCACCGCCCGATCGTCGTGGTTGCCGGGAATCCAGGCCGTGCGCGGCGCCAGATCGTCGAGCATCCGTCCGGCCCGCTCGTAGGCCTCCGTCGAGGCGTCCTCGGCAACATCTCCGCTCAGGACCAGGCCGTCCGGCGCGAGCAATCGACAGGCCGGCAGCAGGCGGAGCAGGTTGGCATCGGCGTTCTGGCCACGGTACGAGGCGGCCGGGTCGGCCGACAGGTGCGAGTCGGATAACTGAAGCAGGGTAAACGGGCGGGACGTGACCATCGCGACGAAGGATACCGGATTGGGTCCCAGTGTCGCAGAAAACGATCGCGCTCCGGTCGCAGGCATAATGGGGCCTGGCCTGGCTACCGGGAGATCGACGATGAGCTTTTCCACCCCCGATCTGTGCGACGCGCACCCGGACGATGTGCACGTGGTCACGGATCTGAACTGGCACAGCTACGGCGGCAGAGCGACCTTCGGTGGTCCGATCGAGACGGTCAAGTGCTTCGAAGACAATTCGCGCGTCAAGGAAATTCTGGCCGAGCCGGGCCAGGGCCGGGTGCTGATCGTCGACGGCGGCGGCTCGCGGCGGCATGCCCTGATCGGCGACGAAATCGCCGCCAGGGCGGCCGACAACGGCTGGTCCGGGGTGATCATCTACGGCGCGTGTCGCGACGTGGACGTGCTTCCGGGCATCGAGCTCGGCGTCATGGCCCTGGGCGCGGTCCCGCTGAAAAGCGTGCGCCGCGGCGAGGGGCAGGTTGGCCTGCCGGTGTCGTTCGGGCGCGTCCTGTTCAAGCCCGGCGACTGGGTCTACGCCGACGCCAACGGCATCATCAGCGCGCCGCGGAAGCTGGCCTGAGCGCGTTCAGTCCGGAGGATTCTCCGGATCTTTCTGGGCCTGGTCCTGACGCCGCGTCTTGCTGTAACGCCGGATGAACAGGATCAGAAAGAAGGCGAACACGCCCATGATGATGGGGCCGACCCAGATCTCGAGCCCGGACTCGGCCGGGTTCAGGGCCGCGGCAGGCGAACGCTCGTCCGGATCCATGTAGCCGGACGGCTCGTCCTGATCGGGCGGCGTCTCTTCGGCGGCCAGCGGCAAGGCCAGCGCCGATACCAGCATCAGCGTACAAATTACGGCCAGTGCATTGCGCATTCGAATGAGCAAGGGCTGTTCTCCATGATGAGCTAGCTCTCAAGCCTACCAAACGCGGCGAAAGCAGAGTCGCAAGGCTCGCCCGGAAGCAGCGCGGGCTTGTGCTATCTTCCGTTTGAATACCCGCTGATTCCCGAGCTACAGGAGTGTCCATGAACCGAAATCGAATTCGCAGTTGCCTGATGGCATGCTTGTTCAGCCTGGCCTTGCTGCCGTTGACCACCGTCCAGGCCGACGCCGGCCTGATCTCCAGCCAGGAAGCGCTGGCCCTGGAGCGAACCGGCTCGGTCGAACAGGTCCAGGCCTGGCTGCAGCGAGACGACGTGGCCGCCGAGCTGGTTTCCATGGGCGTCGACCCCGTCCGGGCCCAACAGCGTGTGGCCGCGCTCAGCCCCGAGGAACTCGACGCCATGGCCCACCGCCTGGACGAAATGCCGGCCGGCGCCGGGGTGATCGAAGTTCTGGGCGTGACCTTTCTGGTGTTGATCGTGCTCGACCTGATCGGCGTGCTGAACATCTTCGGCCGCTGATCGCCACCGCAACACCATGACCGTCATTGCGCCGGGGCCGCGTCGTGCAGCCCCGGCGCTTGCCTTCTGCGCCTTCCTGCTGGCCGGCTGCGCCGGCTTCGGCCCGGCCGCGCGCCAGGCCCTGGAACCGTTCGATGCGCCGGTGCGGGTCGAGCCGGTGGCGTTCTTTCCCCAGACCGAACTGCACTGCGGGCCGGCGGCACTGGCCAGCGTTCTGGAAACCAGCGGACGTCCGGTGAACTATTCCGACCTGGTCGACCGGGTCTATCTGCCCGACCGGGGCGGCACGCTGCAGGTCGAACTGCTGGCCGCCGCGCGCAGTCATGACCGCATTCCCTGGGTCCTGGCTCCGCAGCTCTCCTCGCTGCTGGCCGAAGTGGCCGCAGGCCGGCCGGTGCTGGTCCTGGAAAACCAGGGCGTGCGCGGCCTGCCCTACTGGCACTACGCGGTGGTCATCGGTTTCGATCCGGAGCGGGCCGACATCATCCAGCACTCCGGCACCGAAGCCGGGCTGGCCCGTCCGATGCGCCGCTGGCTGCGCGACTGGACCCTGGCCGGACGCTGGGCCGTGGTTACTCTGCCGCCCGACCAGCTGCCGCGTTCCCCGGAGCGCGAACGCTGGCTGCAGACCCTGGCCGACTTCGAGGCCGTGGCCGAACCCCGCGCCGCCCTGCTCGCCTGGCAAACGGCGGCCGAACGCTGGCCGGACGAACCGCTCGTGTGGCTGGGCCAGGGCAACAGCCGCTACCGCCTGGGCGCGCTGGACGAAGCCATTGCGGCATTCGAGCAGGCGTTGAAGCGGAACCCGGATCAGCCCGCCGCGGCCTACAACCTGGCCGTCGTGTTACTGGAAAACGACCAACCCTGCCGGGCGGCCGGCCGGCTGGATGCGCTGCGGCAACATCCCGTGGTTGGCGAGCGCGCTGCGGTCGCGCTGGAAACCGCCCGCGAGTCCTGCAACCAGGCGCGCTGAATCGCGCGGGACGACACCCGTCTGCGTCCGGGCAGCCGGTGTTCGAAACCGGCTCAGGATCATTCGGCGATCGAAAAACAGTCCGCCACCGGCGGCCAGCCTTCGGACCGGATCTGCTCGAATTCCCGCCAGAAGCGCTCGTCGATGGCGCGCAGGCTGGCCGGCGTATCTGCGGTGCGGTGCCGGCTCAGGTGCCGTGGGCCACCGTTGTAGGCGGCATAGGTGGCCCGAACCAGGTTGTCGGCACCGCCGGGATGCTCGTGCTCGCCGCGGCGGATGGCGTAGTCGACCAGGTAGTGCTCCAGAATGCCGATGCCGGCGGCGATGTTGTACTCCAGCTCGGCTTCCAGGCGGTTGACGTCGTACATCCCGCGCCAGACCCGGCCCATGATCTGCATCATGCCGATCGCGCCCACCGACGAGCGAATCACGCGCGGCTGGTCGACCGGGCCGACGTAGTGACGCCAGCACGATTCGCGCCAGGCGGTGGCGCGAACCAGCGGCTGAAACAACTCCTGGTGCTCGGCAGGAATGCGGCTGCCGCCGTCCATGTGCTCTTGATGGATCTCGTCAAGCAGCTGGCCGACCCGGTCGAGATAGTCGTCCAGGTTGGCCGGGCGGGCGACGACCCCGCGCAGCGATTCGGCCAGCGGCAACACATTGGCATGAGCCAGCGGCAGAATCTGCTGCCACCACTCCAACGACGGCAGCCGGCGGTCGATCGCCGGCCCGCCCGGGGTCAGCCCGAACAGCCGGCGAAGGGTTTCGTCTTCGGCCAGGGGCAGGGGCGTGAAGCTGACCGGAGCCTCGCCGGCCATCAGCAGGCGGGCCATGCGCCGCAGGCCCTCGCGGCTGATCTCCAGGCCGAATTCCGGCCCCAGCGCATCGACCGCGGCCAGCGCATCGCCGGCGGCGATGAAGCCGGCCAGGCGCAGATCCTGGTCGTCGGCCACGTCCATCGGCTCCAGTCGGGCCAGCAGCGGGCGCAGCCCCGTCCAGGCTTCGAGAAACAGTTCGCGCACCGGATCGGACTCCGGGTCGTCGACGACCAGGGCTTCGGCAATGCGCTGTCGGGTCTCGAGCAGCAGCGACAGAAAGCCCAGCTGCAGATCGCGATCGTCGACCTGCCCGGCCATGCGCGCGATCAGCACGGTGACGAAGCCGTCCAGTTCGTCTTCGACGCGCTGCCATTCCAGCTGTTCTTCCGGCGCCAACACCGGCTCCGGAAGCGCAGCATGTTCCGGCTCCCGCGTCGGCCGCTGCACGGCAAAGCCGATGACTGCACGCAGCCCGCCCGGATCGGGGGCCACGTCGATCAGTCGACCGCGCTCGCTCAGGCGCGGTGCCAGGCCCACGGGACTGGGCGAAAACCCCTCGATCAGGTCGTCAAATGCCGCTAAAAGCCCTTCAACGTCGACCATCACACCCTCAAGGCGGGGCACCACAAGGCTCTCGGCCAACGCCCGGGAAGGTCGGCTGAGCAAACCGGCACTGCCGTCCGGCCGGCGCAGTTCGGCACCATCGGGCTGAAACACCACCGCACCGCCGTCGGCGTGGATGCCCGGCTTCATCTCCAGCTGCAGGCGGCTGGCAACCGAACCCGGGCCACGGCAGCGGCCGAACAGTTCGACCCCCGTGGTCGCATCCAGGGCCAGCGACAGTTGCAGGCCCTGCTCGGCGGCATCGAGCGCCAGGTCCGAAAGGACCAGGCGGTTGCAGGCATCGCTCTCCAGGACACCGTGACCGCTTTCATCCAGCCCCAGCGCTTCGGCCATCAGCGCTTCCAGGTGAACCCGGTCCACCAGCAGCGGGACACTGACCCGCGTCTCGCCAAGCAAGGGAGGGCTCAGGGCCAGAAGCAACAAGGCGGCGGGTACGGCGGGATGTTTCGGCATCAGGAATTGCCTGCTGGGATGACAGTCTGCACGCTTGGATTCGCAAGCGGGCGGTAGGTTCGGCGACGACGCGCCCGTTGCCCCGGCGCTGGAGCCTGCCTGAAGTGATCTTTACCGAAGACGGCCGGCCAGAAGATCGCAGGCACCATCGCCGCCAAGACCGTCAGGGGATTGCGGCAATCGTCAGAAAGGCGCCGAAAATCACCAGGTGGAGACCGCCCTGCAGAATCGTCGTGCGCCCCATGGCCAGCGAAAGCGTTGCCACGAACAGGGACAACAGCAGCAGCACGATGTGCTCTGCCTCCAGCCCCAATGTCAGCGGTTGGCCCAATGCGATCGACAGTATGGCCACCAGGGGGATGGTCAGGCAGAT
>PWJA01000222.1 GCA_003560975.1 Gammaproteobacteria bacterium | reverse complement strand
GGCCAGATTGACCGCGCGGCCGGCCAGCCCCAGCGGCTCGGCCTGACGGCGCGTGGAGTCGCGGAAAAAGACCCCCTGCACCCGCCCGGAGATCAGCCAGCGGCGCGCTTCAGCTGCCGTGCTCATCGATCCAGTCCGTGATCATGGTGCTGGTGATCGGTCCCAGCCAGGTATTGACGATGACGCCGTCACGATCGACCAGGAACGTGGTCGGAAGGGCCCGCGGCGCGCCGAGGCTGGCCGGTGGATCAAAGGTGTCGACCAGCAGAATCGGATAGCTGGCCGGATACTGCTCCAGAAACGCGACGAAATCTTCCGGATCGGTATCCTCGAACGCCAGGCCCAGGACGGTGATGTCGGCGTGCGCATCGTGCAGCCGGGACAGATCGGGGATTTCCTTGCGGCAGGGTGCGCACCACGTCGCCCAGTAGTTCAGCACGACCCAGTCGCCGCGGTAGTCGCTCAGGCGAACCGTATCCCCGGCCAGCGACGGCAGTTCGACCTCGATGGGACCCTCGGCCAGAGCCGATCCGGCCACCAGACAAGCGGCAAGCAGGGCCGCCGGCAGATTCATGTTCATGCGTTCTCCTGTTCGAATGTGAGCAGCGATTTGACCGGCCGTCTCATCAGTGGACCGGCACGAGCGTCGATCGACTTCAATCCCTCGATCAACGACCGATCCCAGTAACTTTCGTAGGGCAGGCGATCAATCTCGCCGACCGGCAATATGAACGGCCCTGCCCGGTAGAGTTCCCCCAGACTCAGCTCGTCCAGGTCAGCCGACAGCAGCCAGTCGCCTTCCTGGTCTGCCTGAATGAAGCGGGCGGAGCGAAACCAGCCGAGGATGCGCCGGATCTGACCGTCCGTCGCCGCGGACTCGCGACTGAGCAGATCGCCGACCGACAGTGCGTCCCCGCGCCGCTGGGCCTGCCAGAAATGGCCAAGAAGGCGCAGCGCCAGGAGCAGTTCGTGGCGCGGATTCCAGCGCCAGTTTGCGCGCCGGTAGTTGAACGTGGTCAGCGCGGCCGACACGCTTGCTCCGAGCAAGACCACCACCCAGGACAGGTAAATCCAGACCAGGAACAGCGGCACGGTCGCCAGGGCCCCATACAGGCGCTCGTAGGTGGGGAAGTTGGTCACGTACCAGACAAATCCGGCCTTGGCCAACTCGAACATCAGCGCTGACAGGGCAGCCCCGGCCAGGGCATGGTGCCAGCGCACCCGCCGATTCGGTACGACGATGAAGACCAGGGAAAAGGCGACCAAGGCGACCAGAAAGGGGGCAAACGAAAGCATGAGATCCTGAAGCAGGCCGCGCACGATCTGCGGAGCCAGCAGCGGCAGCGCCGCCAGGTAGGAGGTCAGCGCCAGGCTGGCGCCGACCAGCAGCGGCCCGAGGGTCAGCACGGCCCAGTAAATCATCAGTCGGTTGATCGGACGCCGCTGGGTACCGACCCGCCAGATGCGATTGAGGCTTTTTTCGATGGTCGCCATCAGCAGGATGGCCGTGGCAATCAGAAACACCGAGCCGGCGCCGGTCAGGCCGGCGGTTCGCTCCACGAACTGATTCAGGTAGTCATGCACTACGTCGCCGGCCGCCGGAACGAAATTGGCGAAAATGTAGTCCTCGACTTCTCCGGCCCATTGATCGAACACCGGAAAGGCCGAGACAACACCGAACGCAACCGCCATCAGGGGCACCAGGGCAAGCAGGCTCGTGTAGCTCAGGGCGCCGGCCGCCTCGAAGCCGCGATCCTCGCGAAAATGCTGCCACAGGTGGCGACCGAACGCCTTGAGCCAGCGCGGATCCAGCAGGGCCTCCAGCGAGGTATGCGCACGGCCCGTTGACAACGCCCGCTTACCGTTTACGCTCTTGTCCTGACCTTTTTCCGATGTCTTGTCGATGACACTCTCCATGTTTCACAATCCTCGCTGCTCCAAGAGCCGCCAGACGCTGGCCCTGCTCCGCGAGCGCGGCTTCGAGCCTCACCTGATCGAGTATCTCAAACAACCGCCGGGCGTGGCGCAGCTGCGCGAAATCATCGGCCTGCTCGGCATCCGGCCGCGCGAGCTGCTCCGAAGCGGCGAAGCGGAATATCGACAGCTGGGCCTGGCCGACCCCGAACTCGACGACGAAGCGATCTTGCAGGCCATGTGCGAGCATCCACGCCTGATCCAGCGGCCCATCGTCATCCACGGACGACAGGCGCGCATCGGGCGACCTCCCGAGACCATACTGGAAATTCTCTGACCATGACCGAAATCCTGATTGTCTGCCATTCCGTCCACGGCAATACCCTGGCCATGGCGCGAGAAGTTGCCCGCGGGGTCGAGTCCGTCGACCGGGCCAGTGCGCGCCTGCGCTCGGTCGCGCCGGTGACCTCGGCGATCGATCCGGTGGCCAGGGAACCGGCCGCCGACGGCCCGGCCCTGGTCGATGTACGCGACCTCGAAGAGTGCGACGGCCTGATCCTGGGCAGCCCGACCCGCTTTGGCAACATGGCCGCGGCGGTGAAGTTCTTTCTCGACGGCACGGCCAGCGAGTGGGTCTCGGGCACCCTGGTCGGCAAGCCGGCCGGCGTGTTCACCTCCACCGGCAGCCTGCACGGCGGCCAGGAATCCACCTTGCTGAGCATGATGTTGCCACTGCTGCATCACGGCATGGTGATCGTCGGTCTGCCGTATTCCGAGCCGGCCCTGACCCAGACGCGCAGCGGTGGAACCCCCTACGGCCCCAGCCACGTGGCCGGCAAGGACAGCGATCGGCCCGTGGACGCCGACGAGGCAACCCTGTGCCGCGCCCTGGGCCGGCGCGTGGCCGAGATCGCCGGCCGCCTGGCATGATTCGCCTGTCCTGGTGTCGCTGGTCCCTGCTCGGCCTGATCGTGCTCCAGGTTGCCTGGTTCGCGTGGCTGCATCCATCCCCGCAGCTGGCCATGCCCGTCGTGCTGGTCCTGACGGCCGGTCCCCTGCTGCTGGCCCTGCCGTTCGTCTGGTCCTTGCGGCCGCGACCGCTGGTCATCGCCGGGCTGGTTCTCCTGATCTATTTCTCGGTCGGCGTCATGGAAGCCTGGGCCAACCCGGCCGTCCGCGGTCTGGCCCTGCTCCAGACCGCGCTGGTGCTGGCCTATTTCACGGGTCTGGCGACGATTCGGCGGAATCCGGCGGCGGCTGAGTAAGCTGGCGCAGGCGACCGATCTGCCCCAGCACGACGCTTGTCTCCGGCACGGTCTGGCCCTGCTCGCGCAGAATCTCCGGCTGCTCTTCCCAGGTCGTCTGAAGCAGGTTCAGGCGCTCACGCCCCTCCGCGGCCAGTTCCACCAGGGGGCGCCCCCCGTCGCGGAAGCGGCGAACCTGATCGCGTCCGAGGAGACCGCGGCTGCCCGTGAGGTGGCTGCGCAGGCGAACCTCGTGGCGGACCAGGCGCGGGTAATGCAGTTCCATCACCCGGCGCACGAAGGCGGCATTGTCCGCCACTTCGGCCATGGTCCGCGACAGCACATCGTCTTCGTTGAACGCAAGCAGGCGGGCCGCCAGGCGGCGCTCCCGACGCGCCACCAGGTCATCCAGCGCGGCCTGGACGCGACCCTGCAGGACGGTCGGGCTTCGCGCTTCCAGCGTCTCGGCCCGTTCGGCGGTGAGGAACCAGTCGCGCCACTCGGCGCCGCGATCCCAGTTCGCCGCCAGCAAGGCCTCGGCGGTACTCGGGGTGGCGACGAAATAAGTCAGACGGTTCGGAACCAGCCCTCGCCGGCCCGGCGGCAACTCGCTACCCACCGGCTCTCCGGCCAGACCCGCCGGACAGTCCAGCTCAAGAATCGATTCGCTCGCTTCGGCAAACAGATAATGGGCCGGCTCGGCCGCGGTCAGGCGCTGGCGGAAAACCGTTTCCGGACCACTGCCGTCATCGAATGTCCCGAGCAGCTCGAACGACAGACGCCCGAAGTAATTCGCCACGCGCGGATCCCGCGGACGTGCCGGACGCAGTTCGCGATCGACCCAGCGCACGGATTCGTAGCACAGGCCCAGCTGTCCGATGGCGAGTTGATCGGCCAACAGATAGGTGTTCGGGAACAATCCCAGCAGCGCCCGGCTGACCGGGAGCTCGACCCGGGCGCCGCAGGTCTGCCCGCCTGAACAAGGCCGCACGGTCAGCTGCTCCGGGCGATACACGGTGATTTGATCGACCGAGCCGTCCAGGTTCACGTCCGAACCCGGCCGGGTCGCCTCGGCCTGGAATTCGCGGTAGGCGGTGTCCAGAGCGGCACCCAGATCGGCCAGCGCCCGCGCGTGAAGGACGAGCAGGCGGGTGACCGGGTCGCGGCGCTGCCCGCCCTGTCCGCTGAGACAGTCGATCCATTGCGTGTGCTGCTCGAACTGGGCGGTCACTTGTTCGTGGAGATCCTCCAGCGCTTCCTGCCAGCGCAGCGCCCCGAAAAACACCGGCCGTTGCGGCACCCAGGTGGCCAGATGCTGAACCAGGATGGCCGCTTCCAGCGGATTGTTCCATTCCGGCGGCTCGCAGCCGGCCTGCAGCAGCCAGTTCAGGTGACCGTCCAGGTAGCGCGCCCGCTGCCAGCTGATCAGACTCATTTCCCGACGCAGAAACTCCGACGCGAAGGGGCCGGATGCACCGCCGACCAGTTCCTCGGTCGTCAACCCGTCGCGCAGCAGGGCAAACAGCCGCTCGGGACATTGCTCGAACAACTGGCGCGGCAGGGGTCCAACCAGGTCCGGTGCCAGCTGGCACTCGCTGATGGCCTCGATCAGGTGCTCGCGGACGGGCTGATCGAGATAGAAGGACGCATCCGGGGCAAACAGCGCCAGACGGAAATACGCGTCCAGCAGGTCAAGCGTGGCGGCGTTGACCGCCGGCGGTTGCTCGGCCAGGTAGCGGGCGGCATCCTGCAGCTGGGCCAGAACGACGGGAAAGCCCTCGTCGACGGCACGCAGGCGCGCTTCACCGGCCTCGGTCATGACGGCCACCTGATCCAGCGCTTCGGTCGGGGTGCCGTCGATCGCGCCCAGAGTCAGCGCTTCGAGCAGGAACCACAGCGCCCGCAGGTCGTCTCCCCGCCGCCAGGCCGCCTCGCTTTCGGCCGCGGCCACCCGGGCCAGCACCACCAGCTTGGCGACACCGTCCAGATCGTGCAGCGCGCGCACGCGCCGAACCTGCGCCAGCGCATGACCCCGGTCCCGATCCTCCGCTTGTGCTGCCAGCCCCTGCAGGCCGGCCCAGAACGCGCGGATTTCCAGGTCCGGGTCTGCCACTTCCGAGGCCTGCAGCCGCTGGCGCAGATCAGCCCAGGTTCGCTCGGCTTGTTCTCGGACCTGGATCGGAACCGGTTCCGGCGAAGCACCCACGGCCAGAGCCGACAGCAGCGAGCCCGCCATCAATTCCTTCGTTCCCGGCGCGGCAAGATCCTGGTCCCGGGCCTGGACCAGCCAGCCGAGCATGCCGTCAACGCCCGCCGTATCCAGCGGTCGCTGGATCTGGGCCTGACGCGCCAGGCTCAGCGCCCGCCGATCGACCTGCCGACGCCAGTCCAGCGCGTCGGCGTCGCTCTGGGCAAGCCATTGCGAGAGCGCCCGGGTACGGATCAGCGCCTCTCCGGTCGTCTCCGGAAGCCAGTGCAGCAGGGCGATGTCTTCATCGCTGGCCGGCGCCAACGCCAGGCTGGCGGCAGACAGCGAAAAGCCCAGAAGGACAAGAGTAATTCGCTTCATCGCCGCTATACTACTGCACTCGCATTGCCCCTCCCCACTCTTCACAGGCCAACGCTTGGACAATCTCACCATCCTGACCACCGGCGGCACGATCGACAAGATCTATTACGACGACAAGTCGGACTACAAGATCGGCGAGCCGGAAATCGGACGCATCCTGAAGGCCATGGACGTGGCCTTCCGTTGGGAAGTCCGCGCCCTCATGCGCAAGGATTCCCTGCACATGAGCGACGCCGATCGCCGTCTGATCCGCCAGGCCGTTCTGGCCCAGGACGGTCGACACTTCCTCATCACCCACGGTACCGACAGCATGACCCATACCGCGGCCGAGCTGGCGGACACGGGCGACCGGGTGATCGTCATGACCGGCGCCCTGCATCCGGCCCGGTTCATCGATTCCGACGCGGTGTTCAACATCGGCTGCGCCATCGGCGCCGTTCAGACCCTGCCGCCGGGCGTGTGGATCGTCATGAACGGCCGTGTCTGGAACCCCGCCCACGTACGCAAGAACCGCGCCGCCAACCGCTTCGAAGCGTGCTGAGGGTGTAGGGACCAGGGACCGGGGATCAGGGACCAGAGAACAGGTCCCTGATCCCTGATCCCTGATCCCTGATCCCTGATCCCTGATCCCTGATCCCTGATCCCTGATCCCTGATCCCTGATCCCTGATCCCTG
>PWJA01000190.1 GCA_003560975.1 Gammaproteobacteria bacterium | reverse complement strand
CTCTCACGCGCTGAATCGTTGAGCCAGCCGGGACGGGCCTCTCAGGCCGGCCACCACGATGGATTCGCCGCGATCATCCACCACGCTGAGCTTGCCCTGGCCCAGAAGCCGGGTCCAGGCGTTGCGCTTGACCCCGACCGCCTGAATCCGCTCCCTGTCCAGGCTGGCGGTCTTCTGCCAGAGCAATCCGTAGCTCAGGTACAGGTGGCGCTCGCCCAGCACCGCGCCCGAGTGGATGAATCGGGCCAGCGCCTGGCCGGCAGTACCAGGCAGCCCGAGCAGGTAGAGTGCGGCGGCCAGGGCCAGGCCGGGCGTGCCAAACGGTCCCAGCGCCAGGGCCACGGCCGCGCCCAGCACGAGCAGGGGCAGGACGAAAACGGTCCAGTGCGCAGTGACGGACAGTTCAACGCGCTCGCCCTTGTCCAGCAAGCCGCCCAGTTCGCGAGCGCGGAAGCCGATCGCGGCCAGCAAGCCAACCAGGGCAGCCGGCGGCAGCAGGGCGATGCCTGAAACCAGCAGCATGTTGCCGACCCGGCTGCCGGACCAGGCCACGCCCAGCACCAGTGTCACCGCAGCGCATACCGCCAGCGACACGCCCAGGGAGATGGTCCCGTGGCGCACCCAGGTCTTTCGGCAACCCACCCGCGCATCCCGGCCCTGCGGCCACCATTGCACCAGGGCCGAGGCCAGGCTCAGCGGCAGCAGCACGACGAAGGCGACCACAAAGGCCAACGAAGCGCCGCCACGCCAGAGCAATGCGCCGAGGAGGGCCAGCAGCGTGATTCCGGCCAGGCTCAGGGTGAGCCAGAGACCGCGCTGGCGCCGAATTCGCGCCGATTCCGTGCTGGAAGCCTGTTGCGACGTTTCGTTCATCGCTGCCGTTACCGATTGAGTACGCTCGAGTGTAGCGCGAGAGCAGCCGCCATCGGGCCAACCCGGCCTTTTCCGTGATCTCGACCCGACTTCCCCGGCGTGCCCATGAAGTCTCGCGCCCACGGCAGCCGTCTGCAGGCCTGTCGTGGCCCAGACAGCCTGGCCAGGATCAAGCCGAGACCGCCAGGCAATCCGAACGATGTTCTGTCGCCTTGACGGTCGGGTGGCATGCTGATGGACATGAATCGCGTGACGAAACCACCGACCGGGCGGCGAGGATCTTTCTGGATGATGGCCGTGCTGGTCGGGCTGCTGTCCTCATCGGCCTGGGCATCCAGCGATCCGGTCCGGGAGCAGGCATTGACAACAGACCGGCTGCACAGCCTGCTGGTGCTGCACCAGGGCCAGCCGGTGCTGGAGCTGGAGCGCGAGGGCCCGGGTCTGGCGGCGCCGGCCAACATCAAGTCGGTCTCGAAGACGGTGCTCTCGATGCTGGGCGGCATCGCGATCGACCGGGGTCTGATCGACAGCGTCGACACCCCCCTGATTGAGCTGTTGGGCGAGCGCTTCCCCGACAACGCCACGCCGGGCGCGGAAACCATTACCTTCGGCCAGGCCCTGTCCATGCAGATCGGCCTGGGAAGCACCTCCGGTCGGCACTACGGCCGCTGGGTTCAAAGCGACAACTGGGTCCGTCATGCGCTCACTCGACCGATGGTCGACGAGCCGGGAGGGCGCATGATTTATTCGACCGGGTCCACCCATCTGGCCGCGGCCGCGCTGGTGGAGGCCAGCGGTCGGGACCTGGTCGGCCTGGCCCGCGACTGGCTGGGTGAACCGCTCGATATCCGCATTCCGAACTGGATGACCGACCCCCAGGGCATTCATTTCGGCGGCAATGAAATGCAGCTGAGTCCACACGCCCTGGCCCGGCTCGGCGAGCTCTACCGGCTGGGTGGCCGCATCAACGGTCAGCAGGTCGTGTCGTCGGAATGGATCGAGCAATCCTGGCGGGCCAACGGCCGTTCCCCCTGGACCGGCGATGACTACGGCTTTGGCTGGTTCATTACCGAGGTCGATGGGGTAAAGACCTACTACGGTCGCGGTTTCGGCGGGCAGGCCCTGTTCGTGGTGCCCGAGGCCGAGTTGACCATCGTCGTCACCTCGAACCCCAACCCGCCTTCGGCCGGCTGGCGGTTCCGCCAGCTGCTGGACCTGGTCGCGCGGGCCATCGTTCACTACCCATCCGGCTGACGCGGGTCCATCGGCGACTCCGATCCCGGCCGGCGTTGCTCCGCACGCATGGGGGGACAGGAACGACCAGTGGCGCAAAAAAAAGCCCGCCAGGCGGCGGGCTTTTCTTGCAACAGGTGGTGCGTCGGGGTTTACGGGGTAATCACCGCGTCGATGACGTGAATGATGCCGTTGCTGGCCTCGATGTCGACGGTGACCACGTTGGCCTCATCGACCTGCACGCCGGCGTCGGTCACGGTGATGGTCACGTCGGATCCCTGCAGCGTGGTGGCGCTGTCCAGGGTCACGACCTGCTCGGAAGTCACCGTTCCGCTGACGACGTGGTAGGTCAGGATGGCGGTCAGGGTTTCGCCGTCGGCCAGGATGGCGGCCAGATCGTCTTCCGGGATGGCGGCGAAGGCCGCGTCGGTGGGTGCAAAGACCGTGAATGGGCCTTCGCCGGACAGCGCTTCGGTCAGGTCGGCCGCTTCGATGGCGGTCAGCAGAGTATTGAATTGCCCGGCAGCAGCCGCGGTTTCGATGATGTTGGGCTGGTGCTCGCCGTGGTTTCCTGCGCTGGCGATGCCGGCGACGGTCAGGGCAAGGGCGGCTGCGGTGATGCGAAGTCCTGTCATGGTGGTGCTCTCTTGGTTGTTGAAAGAGCGCGGAGTATTGACGGCGGGACATGCACGCCAGGTCAAGTTTGGATGAGGATCAGGTGAGCCTTTTGTCAGCAAACGGTGAGCATGACGGTCTCTTGCGGCGATGATGCAATACTCGTAGGCCCTATTCATCAGGTAGGCCTGGACGCCATTGGCGCCAATCCGGACGGAGGCGCCGGCCGGTATCGCGGTCAACCAGCAACGGGAGGATTCATGGAACAAGTCAACGCGGCCCGGCTGCTCGTGCAGTGCCTGGAGTCGGAAGGGGTGGAATACATCTTTGCCGTACCCGGCGAGGAAAACCTGGATCTGCTGGAGGCCTTGCGCGAATCCGGCATCCGCCTGATTGCGGTTCGGCACGAACAGCCGGCCGGTTTCATGGCCGCCTGTTTCGGACGCCTGACCGGCAAGCCGGGGGTTTGTCTGTCCACCCTGGGGCCGGGGGCCACCAACCTGGTCACCGCGGCCGCCTACGCCGAGCTTGGCGCCATGCCCATGGTCATGATCACCGGCCAGAAGCCGATCAAGACCTCCAAGCAGGGCCATTTCCAGATCGTCAACCTGGTCGACCTGATGCGTCCGGTGACCCGCTACACCCGCCAGGTCGTATCGGGTGCCGCCATTCCGGCCCGCGTCCGCGAGGCGTTTCGCCAGGCCGAAGAGGAGCGGCCCGGGGCGACCCATCTCGAAGTGCCCGAAGACATTCTGCGCGAAACGGTCGAAGCCCGGCCCATGACGCCCAGCCGGGCGCGACGTCCGGTTGCCGAACACAAGGCCATCGCGCAGGCCGTGCAGGCCATCGAGCAGGCCAGTCGACCGCTGCTGATGATCGGCGCCGGGGCCAACCGGAAAGTCACCGCGCGCATGCTGCGACGCTTCGTCGACCGGTTCGGCATTCCGTTCTTCACCACCCAGATGGGCAAGGGCGTGGTCGATGAAAGCCACGGGTGCTGGGTCGGCAATGCCGCCCTCTCGGACGGAGATTTTGTCCACCGCGCGATCGACGCGGCCGACTGCATCATCAACGTCGGCCACGACGTGGTCGAAAAGCCGCCGTTTTTCATGCACGAGGGCAAGCGCACGGTCATCCACGTCAACTTCTCCAGCGCCGAAGTCGACGCGGTGTATTTTCCGCAGCTGGAGGTGGTCGGCGACATCGCCAACGCGATCTGGCAGCTGAGCGAAAAGATCACCCCGCAGCCGCACTGGGACTTTCACTTCGCCCACGCCGCCCGCGCCGCGCTCGATGCCGATCTCGCCGAACACGAGACCAAGGACAGTTTTCCGGTGCATCCGCGCAGAGTGGTCCGCGACGTGCGCGAGGTCATGCCCGACGACGGCATTCTGACCCTGGACAACGGGCTCTACAAGGTCTGGTTTGCCCGCAACTACAAGGCCCGCCAGCCCAATACGGTGCTCCTGGACAATGCCCTGGCAACCATGGGTGCCGGTCTGCCCGTGGCCATGGGCGCGCGCATGGTCCACCCGAATCGAAAGATCCTGGCGATCTGCGGCGACGGCGGTTTCATGATGAATTCGCAGGAACTGGAGACGGCGGTTCGCCTGGGCATGGATCTGGTCGTTCTGATCCTGCGTGACGATGCCTACGGCATGATTCGCTGGAAGCAGGAAGACATGGGGTTGCCGGATTTCGGCCTGACTTTCGGCAATCCGGATTTTGTTCGGTATGCTGAGGCGTATGGGGCGATCGGCCACCGCGTCGAGGCAACCGAGCAGCTTGCGCCGCTTCTGGCGGACTGCCTGAGCCGGCCCGGCGTCCACCTGATCGACTGCCCGATTGACTACGCCGACAGCAAGACCGAGTTTTTCGATCGCATCCCGGCGGCCAGCCGCGCGCTGGACCTGACCCGGGATCGATCCTGAATCATCCAATCACCACGCGCTGCGCGCAGCGAGGAAGGACATGAGCGACAAGACGTATCCGTATTATCTGGCCAACGAGGCGGTGTACGCCAACACCGACCTGGAGGTCGAGGACAAGCACAGCGGCGAGCTCGCCTATCGCGTTGCCCAGGCCGACGAGGAGGCCGTCGAGAAGGCCATCGCCGCGGCCGTCGCCGCCCGCCGGCCCATGGCCGAGCTGCCGGCGCATCGTCGGCGCGACGTGCTGCGCCACTGCGTCGAACAATTCAAGCGACGCGAAGACGAACTCGTCGAGGTGCTGATCGTCGAAGGCGGCAAGGTCATCACCGATGCCCGCGGCGAGGTCGGGCGCCTGATCGAGACCTTCGAGATCGCCGCCGAAGAGGCGACCCGGATCGGCGGCGAGGTGCTGCCCATGGACATCACCCCGCGTGCCGAGAACTTCTGGGGCATGTACAAGCGCGTGCCCATCGGCCCGGTCTCGCTGATCACCCCGTTCAACTTCCCCTACAACCTGGTCGCCCACAAGGTCGCCCCGGCGCTTGCCGCCGGCTGCCCGTTCGTACTCAAGCCGGCCAGCAAGACCCCGGTCGGCGCGCTGCTGATCGGCGAGATCCTGGCCGAGTGCGATCTGCCGGCCGGCGCGTTTTCGATTCTGCCGACCGAGCGCGGCGCATCGGCCGCGTTTACCGAAGACGAGCGCCTGAAACTGCTCAGCTTTACCGGCTCCGACGAGGTCGGCTGGAAGCTCAAGGCCAGGGCCGGCACGAAGCCGGTGGTCATGGAGCTGGGCGGTAACGCGGCCTGCCTGGTCGATGCCGATGCCGATGTTGACCATGCCGTCGACCGCCTGGCCTTCGGCGCCTTCTACCAGGCCGGGCAGAGCTGCATTTCGGTTCAGCGCGTGCAGGTGCACGAATCGATCTACGCCACGCTGCGCGAGAAGTTGGTCGACAAGGTCGGATCGCTCAAGGATGGCGATCCGCGCGATCCGGATACCTTCATCGGTCCGCTGATTTCCGCAGGTGATGCCGAACGGGTCGTCGAATGGATCGGCGAGGCGGTCGACAAGGGTGCGCGCTGCCTGGTCGGCGGCGAGCGCCGCGGGCGCATCGTGACCCCGGCCGTGCTGGAAAACGTCGACCGGGACTGCCGGGTCTACGACAACGAGGTGTTCGGGCCGGTCCTGGTGCTCGAATCGTTCGCCGATTTCGACGAGGCGCTGGAGATCATCAACGACTCCCGCTACGGTTTGCAGGCCGGGCTGTTCCTGCGCGATATCGACAAGGTCCACGAGGCCTGGAACCGGCTGGACGTGGGCGGCGTGGTGGTCAACGATGTTCCGGCCTTTCGGGTCGACCACATGCCCTACGGCGGGGTCAAGGATTCCGGCCTGGGCCGCGAAGGCATCCGCTTCGCGATCGAGGACATGACCGAAATCCGCATGCTGGCGATTCGCCGGACCGACTGAGGTCGTTCGGCCGGCGGTTCAGCGGCCGCCGCCGCCGCCACCGCCGCCGCCGCCCCCGGAGGATCCGCCGCCGCCCGAGCTGCTGCCGGGCGGGCTGGCCGAAGAGGAGATGCTGGAAGACAGGCTGCGGCCCAGCGACTGGCTGACCGCGCCCACGCTGCCCAGGCTGGCTCCGGAGCCCGCGTACCAGCCCATTCTGCTGGTCGTCTGATCGGCCATGGACTGGCCGACCGCCTGGGTGAACTTGCCGGTCCAGGCCTCCTCCACGTCCAGCGCGATGGCGTAGGGCAGGAGGGCCTCGTAGCGTTCGGGCGTGAGCGCAGGTTCGTCTTCGGCGCGGTGCTGGAGGCGGGCCAGG
>PWJA01000113.1 GCA_003560975.1 Gammaproteobacteria bacterium | reverse complement strand
CAAGATAAGGGTTTGATCCGGCTCTGCCCGTCGGCCGCGTAGGGCCGACATACGGTTCGGGCGGTTGCCGTTTAGTAGGCGAATTCGCGGAAGATTTTCCGAACATCGTGCTTCCAGCGCGTCTCGTAGGCGGCCAGCTTGACTTCGGCGGGCGTGGTGCCGCGATCGACGACGTCTTCCAGCGCGTTCAGGAATCCGCCTTCGTGGTCGCCGGCGCCGTTGAAGCGCTGCCGCCGCGCCAGCCCGCCGCGCGCCATTGAAAGCAGCTCGCGCGCCAGCTCGCGCACGCTTTGTTTGCCGATCCTGGCCTTCAGCCCGATGCGGGCGACGTCTTCGCGCAATTGCTGGCGCTGCTGCGGAGTCCAGTCGCGAGTGAGTTCCAGGCAGGCGTCGAGATTGGCCTGGTCGTAGAGCAGACCGACCCAGAACGCCGGCAGGGCGCACAGGCGCCGCCACGGCCCCCCGTCGGCACCGCGCATTTCCAGAAAACGCTTGAGCCGGACTTCGGGAAACGCCGTGGTCAGATGGTCTTCCCAGTCGGCCAGGGTCGGGTACTGGCCTTCGAATCCGGGCAGTTTTCCGGCCAGGAAGGCGCGGAAGGACTGTCCGGCCAGGTCGATGTAGCGCCCGTTTCGGCGAACCAGGTACATCGGCACGTCCAGCATCCAGTCGACGTAGCGCTCAAAGCCCATGCCGGATTCGAATACCCAGGGCATCATGCCGGTCCGGTCGGGATCGGTGTCGGTCCAGACCTGGCTGCGATAGCTCAGAAAACCGCTTGGCTTGCCCTCGACGAAGGGGGAGTTGGCGAACAGGGCGGTGGCGATGGGCTGCAGGGCCAGCGAGGCGCGGAACTTGGCGACCATGTCGGCTTCGCTGGAAAAGTCCAGGTTGACCTGGACGGTGCAGGTCCGCTTCATCATGTCGTGACCGAGCGAGCCGACCCTGGGCATGTAGTTGCGCATGATCACGTAGCGCTCCTTGGGCATCCACTCGATGTCCTCGCGCCGCGCCGTGGGATGGAAGCCCAGGCCGAGAAAGCCGATTCCCAGCGGTTCGGCCACGGCGCGCACCTCGGCCAGATGCGTATTGACTTCGTTGCAGGTCTCGTGAAGATTGTCGAGCAGGCCACCGGACAGCTCCAGCTGTCCGCCCGGCTCGAGCGTGATCGTGCAGCCGTCGGGCTTTTTCAGCGCGATCGGCAGGCCGTCCTCGTTGACGACCTCCCAGTCGAAGCGCTCGGCAAGGCCCTCGAGCATGGCGCGTATGCCGCGCGCCCCGGCATAGGGCAGCGGCTGCAGCGTTTCGGTGCAGAAACCGAATTTTTCGTGTTCGGTTCCGATCCGCCACTCGGATTTCGGGCGCGAGCCGGAGGCCAGCCAGTCGGCCAGTTGCTGGGGTCGAGTCAGAACGTCATCTGGGTGCACGGCAGGCCCTGAGGCTAGAATGAGAGTCGGATTATCCTCGTTTCCGGAACGGTCTGCATGTCGATTGCCTCACGCTTGGCTCTGTTTGCGGTTGTCGTCTTTTCCTGGTCGACGACCCCGCTGTCGCTGGCCGCGGCCACCCTGGATCGCGGGCTGGGCCCCGAGCCCGATGCACTGGATATCCATCTGGCCCAGAGCCTGTCAGCGCTGAACGTGCTGCGTGATCTGCACGAGGGGCTGATCACCCTGGATCCATCGGCCCGCCTGATTCCCGGACTGGCGCGCGCCTGGACGGTCAGCGACGATGGGCGGGTCTGGCGCTTCGAGCTCGATCCCCGGGCGCGCTGGTCGGACGGGGAGCCGATCACGGCCGACGATGTGGTCGCCGGCTGGCGACGCGCGCTCGCTCCGGCCACGGCGGCACCCATGGCCGGGATGCTGGACGTGGTCGCCAACGCGCGCGCGGTCCGGACGGGACGGATGGCGCCGTCGGAACTGGGCGTGCGCAAGGAAGGTGACCATGGCCTGGTTGTTGAACTCGAACAGGCCACGCCGTGGTTTGCCGAATTGCTGACCCATCCGCTGACCTTTCCCTGGCCCGGCGAGAATCAGGCGCGCTTCAGCGGCCCGTTCGTGCTCGATCGGCGGGTGCCCGGGGCGCATCTGCGGCTGACCAGAAACCCCGAGTATCGGGACCGCGCGAGCGTGGCCCTGGAGCGGGTGGTCTGGCACGTCATAGAAGAACCGTCTGTGGAGCTGGCCCGGTATCGTGCCGGCCAGCTCCACATCACCGAAACCATTCCGCCGGGCCGCCTCGACTGGATGCGCGAACAGTTTGGCGACGAGCTGCGCATTGCTCCCTACCTCGGGACTTTTTTTCTCGCCTTCCACGTCGGTCGCGAGCCCTTTGCCGATGCGCCCGGGCTGCGTCGTGCCTTGAGCCTGGTCATCGACCGGGAGTTGCTGACCGAGCGGGTCCTCGGCGCCGGCGAGGTGCCGACCTGGGGACTGATTCCGCCCGGGATGCCCGGATGGCCGGAGACGCCGGCGGTCGAGGAGCGGGCCGCGGCCGAGCGGATCGCCGAGGCCCGCGAGCTGTATCGGGCCGCCGGGTTCAGCGCGCGCCGGCCGCTGCGCGCCGAACTGCGCTTCAATACCTCGCTGACCCACAGGCGCATGGCTGCGGCCGTCGCGGCGATGTGGAAAGAGCAGCTCGGCGTCGAGACCCGCCTGGTCAACGAGGAGTGGAAAGTCTTTGTCGCCAATCGGCGTCACGGCCGGATCACCGAGATCGTTCGCGGGGGCTGGATCGCCGACTGGCGCGATGCGGCCAACTTCCTGCAGCTGTTCGAGACCGACAGTCCGCTCAACTACAGTTTCTTCTCCGATCGGGAATTTGACGCCCTGATGGACGCGGCCCGTGGCCGGCACGGAGAGGATCGACTGGCGCTGCTTCGCCGCGCCGAGGAACGTCTGCTCGGCGAGCATGTCATTATCCCCCTCTACCACTATGTTTCGCGCCACCTGGTCCGGCCGGAAGTGCGCGGGTTCGAGGACAACGCCATGGACATTCATCTCTCGCGCTGGCTATCGCTGCAATGAGGGGCTGGTTGGTCTCCGTGCTGCTGGTGCTGCTGGTCGCCTGCAACGGCGATCGCCAGGGGTCGGAAGAGCCGGCACCGTCGCGCCTGGCGCAGCCGGTGGCGCTGGAGACCGATGAGCACGGCCGCCCGCTGCCGCGGGTTCTGGCCGAGACCCAGGTTCTGTATCGCGGCAATGCCGAAGAGCCGCAAACCCTGGATCCGCACCTGGCCGAGGGGGTGCCGAGTGCCAATATCCTGCGCGATCTGTTCGAGGGTCTGACCACAACCGCTCCGGGCGGCCGCATCGTTGGCGGTGCGGCCGTGCACTGGGACATCAGTCGCGACGGGTTGACCTACACCTTCTATCTCGATCCCGATGGCCGCTGGAGCAACGGCGATCCGGTGACTGCGCAAGACTTCGTCTGGTCGTGGCGGCGCGTGGTCGACCCGCAAACCGGGGCGGCCTACGGGCGCATGCTGGCCCCGGTGGTCAACGCCGGGGAGGTGTTTGCCGGGCGTCTGCCGCCCGAAGAGCTCGGCGTGACGGCCCTGAACCCGACCACCTTCCAGGTTCGCCTGGACGACCCGACGTCGTACTTCCTCGGCCTGCTCACCCACCCGACCACCTTCCCGGTTCATCGCGAAAGCCTGGAAGTGCACGGGTCGGCCCACGTCCGGCCGGGCAACCTGGTCTCCAACGGCGCCTACCAGCTGACCGACTGGCAGGTGCGCTCGCGCATCGAACTGACGAAAAATCCCCATTTCCGGATCGCCGATCAGGTCATCATCGAGCGCGTCGTCTTCTACCCGTTCGAAGACGAGAATACGGAGTTCAATCGCTTCCGTGCCGGCGACCTGCACTGGACCTACCAGGTCCCCAGCGGGCAATTCCGCTGGCTCGAGCGCAACATGTCCGATGCCCTGATGGTTGCGCCCTGGTTCGGCACCTATTTCTTTTCCTTCAACCTGACCCGCGAACCCTTTCGCGATAACCTTGAACTGCGCCGGGCCCTGAACCTCGCGATCGACCGCGAGATCATGACCGAGCGGGTGAGCCGCTTCGGGGAAATCCCGACGTTCAACCTGATCCCGCCCGGCTTGCCCGATTACGAGCCACCGGAACCGGACTACGCTTCCTGGACCCAGGAAGAGCGCGAGGCCGAGGCCAGGCGCCTGTACCTGCAGGCCGGCTATTCCGAGTCCGAGCCGTTGACGGTCGAGTTGCGCTACAACACCTCGGAAAACCATCGCAAGATCGCCGTGGCCATGGCCGCCATGTGGAAGGATGTGCTCGGCGTGCGCACCCGCATGGTCAACGAAGAGTTTCGCGTGTTCCTGCAGAATCGGGCGCAGCGCCGGGTCACCCAGGTCTTCCGCGCCGGCTGGATCGGCGATTACCAGGATGCCTTTACCTTCCTGGAGCTGTTCCACAGCGAACACGGCCGCAACGACGCCGGCTACGACAATCCCCGCTATGACCGCCTGCTCGAGCAGATCGCGTCGGAGCGGATTCCCTCGCGTCGCCGCAACCTCATGGTCGAGGCCGAACGCATACTGCTCGCCGATCAGGTGGTGCTGCCGGTATTCATCTACGTCTCCAAGCGCCTGGTCGACCCGCGCCTGAAGGGCTGGGAAGAAAACATCATGGACCAGCACCTCACCCGCCACATGTTCCTGCTGCGCGAACGCTCGGCCGGCGTTTCCCCGCGGGAGGACGCGAGTGAATAGGGGCCCGGTTTGCCGACACGCGTGGATGCCGCCATACTCTCCGAAGCGCCTGCAGGACCGCGCTTTCGGCCAGCGAGGCAGGCTGCCGCGCCGCCCAGCGAGAAAAGGCGCTTGCGGCAGCGCAACAAACAAAACGGGTCCGTCGTCATCGACGTTTCACTCCGCGAGAGCAGAAGGCAGGAATGCTTAAGTACTCACTCAAGCGTCTCGCATCGGCAATTCCGACGCTGTTTCTGCTGATCACGTTCGCCTTTTTCATGATCCGCATCGCGCCGGGCGGGCCCTTTGACTCCGAGCGCGCCCTGCCGCCGGAGATCGAGGCGAACCTGGCCGCCAAGTACCACCTCGATGAACATCTGGTGATCCAGTACGGGCGCTACCTGTGGAACATCGCGCGACTGGATTTCGGGCCCTCGTTTCACTACCTGGACTGGAGCGTCAATGATCTGATCCTGCAGGGCGCCCCGGTGTCGTTCACGCTGGGCCTGCTGGCCCTGGCCCTGGCGTTGGCCATCGGGATTCCGATCGGGGCCTGGGCGGCGTTTCGCCAGAACCGGGCGGCCGATTATTCGGTCATGAGCCTGGCCATGGTCGGCATTTCCATCCCCAACTTCGTCATGGCGCCGCTGCTCATTTTGCTGTTCGCCATTACCCTGGGCTGGCTGCCGGCCGGGGGCTGGGAGTTTTCGCCGGCGCGGATGGTGTTGCCGGTGATCACGCTGGCGCTGCCCATGATTGCCTACATTGCCCGCATCACGCGCGGCTCCATGATCGAAGTACTCCATGCCAGCTTCATCCGCACCGCCCGGGCCAAGGGCATGCCGTCCCGAAATATCCTTTTCAGCCACGCCCTCAAGCCTGCCCTGCTCCCGGTCATTTCCTACCTCGGCCCGGCCGCGGCGGCGATCCTGACCGGCTCGGTGGTGGTCGAGCGGATCTTCACGATTCCCGGCATCGGCTCCTATTTCGTCCAGGGCGCGCTCAATCGTGACTACACCCTGGTCATGGGGGTGGTCATCCTCTACGGGATGCTGATCATCCTGTTCAATTTTCTTGTCGACCTGGTGTATGCCTGGCTGGACCCGCGCATTCGCTACGACGAGCAGGAAGCCTGAGGCATGACCGAAGCGACCCGCGATGCGTTTTCCCAGGCCCTGGACCGGCGCACCATCCGCGGTCGCTCCCTGTACGTGGATGCCTGGCACCGGCTGCTGAAAAACAAGGCCGCGGTGGCGGCGCTGATCGTTCTGGCGACCATGATCGTGCTGGTCGGTGTAGGGCCCATGCTCAGCGACTGGGATCACGAGATTCCCGATTGGGACCACTATTCGACGCCGCCGTCGCTGGAGACCGGCCACCTGTTCGGCACCGATGCGCTCGGCCGGGATCTGTTCGTGCGCACCATGATCGGCGGCCGGATATCGCTGCTGGTCGGCCTCGTCGCGACCCTGGTGTCGCTGGTGATTGGCGTATCCTACGGGGCAGTTGCCGGATTTTTCGGCGGTCGCGTCGACAACATCATGATGCGTTTCGTCGACGGAATCTATGCAATGCCGTTCATGTTCTTCGTGATCGTGCTGATGGTCGTGTTTGGGCGCAACATCTTTCTGATCTTCGTCGCGATCGGTGCGGTCAACTGGCTGGACATGGCCCGAATCGTCAGGGGGCAGACCCTGAGTCTGAAGAACAAGGACTTTGTCGAGGCAGCACGGGCCTGCGGGGGCACCGAAATGCAGATCATCCGCCGCCATATCATCCCCAACCTGCTCGGCGTGGTGATCGTCTACGTCACCCTGACCATCCCGCAGGTGATCCTGGTCGAGAGCTTCCTGAGCTTCCTCGGGCTGGGCGTGCAGGAGCCGCTGACCTCCTGGGGTGCGCTGGTCAACGAGGGTGCCCAGGAGCTGGAAACCGCGCCGTGGTCGCTGTTGTTCCCGGCCAGCTTCCTGGCCGCCACGCTGTTTGCCTTCAACTTTCTCGGCGACGGTCTGCGCGATGCGCTGGATCCGAAGGATCGGCCATGAGCCTGCTCGGGGAGTCGCAGTAAATGGCCTTGCTCGAAGTCCGGAACCTGACCGTCAGTTTCGACACCCCCGATGGAACCGTGCATGCGGTCAACGGGCTGAGCTTTGACCTGGATCCCGGCGAGACGCTGGGCCTGGTCGGCGAGTCGGGTTCCGGGAAGACCCAGACCGCCCTGGCGATCATGGGCCTGCTGGCCCAGAACGGTCGCGTCAGCGGTTCGGTCGTCTTTCGCGGCCAGGAGTTGCTCGGCATGTCGCCCGGCGAACTCAGCCGCGTGCGTGGCTCCAAGATTTCGATGATCTTCCAGGATCCGGACTCCTCGCTCAATCCCTACCTTTCGATCGGCGACCAGTTGATCGAGGTGTTGACCCACCATCGTGCCCTGCGCCGGCGCGAGGCGCGCGCCCGGGCCATCGAGATGCTGGGCCGGGTTCGTCTCAGCGACCCCGAACAGCGCATGCGCCAGTACCCGCACGAGCTGTCCGGCGGCATGTGCCAGCGCGTCATGATCGCCATGGCGTTGCTGTGCCAGCCCGACCTGCTGATTGCCGATGAACCGACCACTGCGCTGGACGTGACCGTGCAGTCCCAGATCAACAGCCTGATGGGCGAGCTCTCGGAAAAATCTTCCACCGCGATCCTGCTGATCACCCACGATCTGGGCGTGGTCGCCGGCCTGGCCCACCGCGTCCTGGTCATGTACGCCGGTCAGGAAATGGAAATGGCCCCGGTTGACGACCTGTTCGCCGATCCGCGCCATCCGTACACCGAGGGTCTTCTGAACTCGGTGCCCCGTCTGGATCAGGTCCGCTCCGGCATCCTCAACGCCATCCCCGGCAACCCGCCGAGCCTGCTGGAACTGCCGACCGGGTGCCCGTTCGCGGGGCGCTGTCTGTACGCCTGGGAGCAGTGTCGGCAGCTTCCGGAGTTCGAGAAGATCGACGAGGACCGCTTCAAGCGTTGCCACCTGGATGCCCTGCCCACGAAGCGGGAGAGCGCATGAATCCGCGTGCGCCGGTACTGCAGGTTCGCGATCTGGCCGTGCACTTCCGGGTCGACACCGGCAGCCTGTTCCGCCACGACTACCGCGTGGTTCGCGCCGTCGATAACGTCAGTTTCGATGTCCATTCGGCCGAAACCCTGGGCGTGGTCGGCGAGTCCGGCTGCGGCAAGTCGACCCTGGCGCGCGCCATTCTCGGACTGGTCAGTGCCCAGGGCGGGTCGATTCTCTGGCAGGGCGAGGACCTGGTTGGATTGAGCGAAGAGGCCTTGCGCCTGAAGCGGCGCGAAATTCAGTTGATCTTCCAGGATCCGTCCGGCTCGCTGGATCCGCGCATGACCGTCGGCGAGATCGTGGCCGAGCCGCTCAAGGTGTTCTACCCGTCGATGAGCCGACTGCAGATTCGCGAACGCGTGGCCGGCATGATGAAGATGGTCGGTTTGTCGGCCGAGCAGATCAACCGCTATCCGCACGAGTTTTCCGGTGGGCAGTGCCAGCGCATCGGCATTGCCCGCGCCCTGGTGGTCAACCCGCGGCTCGTGGTCTGCGACGAACCGGTCAGTGCCCTGGACGTCTCGATCCAGGCCCAGATCGTCAACCTGCTCAAGGATCTGCAGAAAAAGCTGCGCCTGTCGCTGATCTTCATCGCCCACGATTTGTCCGTGGTCCGGCATGTCTCCGACCGGGTGCTGGTGATGTACCTGGGACGAATCATGGAGGTGGCCGACCGTGACAGCGTCTACTATCACGCTCGTCATCCCTACACCCGGGCCCTGATCGAATCGGTGCCGATTCCCGATCCGGTCAAGGAGCGCCAGCGTGCCCGCCGCTCGCTGGAAGGCGACATTCCCTCGCCGCTGAACCCGCCCTCGGGCTGCGTGTTCCGGACTCGCTGCCCGTATGCGATCGATGCCTGCGCCGACCGGGTGCCGGCCCTGGAGACGCTGGAGGACGGCAGCCAGGTGGCCTGCATTCGTCATGAAGAGCTGGCCGAGCAGTGGAAGCGGGAAGCCGACACCGATCCGACCGCGACCGAAACGTCCTCCTGAAGCGTTGGCGCGCGGTTTCAGCGCGGCTCCGGGCGATCCGGTGCGCGCACCCGGAAGCGTTCTTCTTCGAGGTGGATCCAGCCATGCTGGGTCAGCGTCATCAGCCAGGCGCGCGCCTCCAGCTCGGCCTGATCCGGCGCCTGTCCGGCCAGTGCGGTGGCCAGGGCGACGTGCCAGTCGATGAGTTCGGCGGTCTGTCCGCCTCCCTCGAACTGCGGTTGCGGCAGTGCGGTCGGCCAGCGGCCGGTGAGCCGGACGTTCTCACCCAGCCGCAGCTGTTCCAACTGCATGACCAGGCCGCCGGCGGCCAGCTGCTGCCAGGCCCCGGCCACGGTCAGCAGGCCCATGCGCTGGGCCATGGAATCAGGCCGGGCCGTGGCCCACTGGGACAGACCGTCGATCAACTCGGCCAGCGCTTGAGCGTCCGCCGGGCCGGCGCTCAGGGTGAGGCCCGCCGGACCCAGGTTTTCGGCCCGCAGCTCCAGGTCCAGACCCAGGTGATGGGCGTCCTGGTCGTCGGTCCGGTGACGTGCCATCAGGCGCAGGTCGGCCAGGTCGGGCGCGGCGGGCTCGGCCCGGTTCCGGAGTTGGTCGGCGCGCAGGATGGCGGTCAGCGGTTGCCCGGACGGCTGGGCCAGATTGAGGTCGAGTCCGTGCGCCTCCAGGCCGGGTACGGCCGGGTTGGCGAGCTTCGCAACGCTGCCTTTCAGGTTCCAGGCTCCGGTCAGGCCGAGGTGGCCGTTCAGTCGCGCCGGTTCCGGCGTCATCGGGGTGGCGATCCGTCCCTTGACACGAAGCAGACCCGGTTTCAGCGGCGGCACGTGGCGCGCCTGCAGTTCCAGGTCGATGCCGTCGGCCGAGACCCAGTGCAGTTCGGATCGGAACCAGCCGCGCTGGAAATCGACCGCTTCGGGCTCCGGCCAGCCGGCGGTCCAGTCTTCGACCCAGTCGCCGAGGAAAAGCCCGACCAGCGCGGGCAGGGCGAGCAACCACAGGAGGATGCCGCCGAGGAAACCTATAATGAGCAGTCTTCTCATGACCTGACATGCCACCGTGAGCGAGATTCAGGGACCGCAACCCGGTCCGGAGTTCATTGCCCAGCGCGCCGTACTGGATGACGGTCTGGAAGAAATGGGGATTTCGGCCAGTCCGGATCAGCGTGATCAATTGCTGGCCTTCCTGACCCTGCTGCAGCGCTGGAACCGGGCCTACAACCTGACCGCGATCGTCCAGCCGGCCGAAATGGTAGCACGCCACCTGCTCGACAGCCTCAGCATCCTGCCGTACCTTTCGGGCCGGAGGTTTCTCGATGCCGGCACCGGCGCCGGCCTGCCCGGCATTCCCCTGGCCATTGTCCATCCTGACCGGGAGTTCATACTGCTCGACAGCAACGGCAAGAAAGTCCGGTTCTTGCGCCAGGTCCGGCGCGAACTGGCGCTGGCCAACGTCGAACCGGTTCAGGGCCGGCTCGAAAACGGTCGCGTCGCCGCACCGCTCGACGCCGTGGTTGCGCGTGCCCTGGCGCCGCTGGAGCGCCTGGTGCATTGGTCCCGGCGCTGGCTGGATCAGGGTGTCCCGCTGCTGGCGATGAAGGGCGATCTGTCAGAAAGCGAGCTGCTGGCGGTACCGGAGCCGTACAATGTTCGGGTGGATGAACTGAAAATTCCCGGATTGCGCGTGCGGCGTTGTCTGGCAACGGTCGAGAAACGATGACACAACACAAATGCCGGGTCGTGGCGGTAGCCAACCAGAAAGGCGGGGTGGGCAAGACCACCACTGCTCTCAATCTGGCTGCCGGTCTGGCCGAGCTGGACCGACGCGTTCTGCTGATCGATATGGACCCGCAGGGCAACAGCACCACCGGCTGCGGTGTCGAGCTCGAGGCGCACGAAGCGACCGTGTGCGAAGTGCTGCTCAACGAGAAACCGGCGACGGACGTGGTTCGTCGAATCGAGGGCATGAACATCGACCTGCTTCCGGCCAACGGCGATCTGACCGCGGCCGAGGTCGCGC
The DNA here is from genome assembly GCA_003560975.1 of Gammaproteobacteria bacterium. Lineage (GTDB taxonomy): Bacteria > Pseudomonadota > Gammaproteobacteria > Xanthomonadales > Wenzhouxiangellaceae > Wenzhouxiangella. Next base: position 11,946 of record PWJA01000113.1, on the reverse strand, counting down.
TGCTTGAGCTCGAGGACCGCGCCGGGGTTTTGAAAGAGGAGCTCGAGCCGCTGCGTTCGCGCTATCACCACGTGCTGATCGATTGCCCTCCGGCGCTGAACGTGCTGACCCTCAATGCGCTGACCGCGGCCGACGGAATTCTCATTCCGATGCAGTGCGAATACTACGCGCTCGAAGGCCTGACCGCGCTGCTGCGCACCATCGAGCAGGTCCAGGATTCGGTCAATCCGGACCTGCAGATCGAGGGGCTGGTGCGGACCATGTACGACGTTCGCAACAACCTGTCCGGCGCCGTCTCGCGCCAGCTGCAAGAGCATTTCGGGACCAAGCTGTTCACCACCGTCATCCCGCGCAACGTGCGCGTGGCCGAGGCGCCGAGCTATGGCCAATCGGTGCTTCAGTACGATCGCGAATCGAGGGGCGCCATTGCCTACCTCGGCCTGGCCGGTGAATACCTGCGGCGCTGCCGGGCGGCGTCGCAGTGACCGGCGCGCGCAAGAAGAAGCCGCTGGGACGCAACCTGGGGGCCCTGCTCGGCAAGTCGCGCGGCGATGCGGCCCAGGCGAGCGCGGACGATGCCTCGGTTCTCAAGGATCTGCCCCTGGACGTGATCCAGCCGGGGCGCTACCAGCCGCGCTCGGCCATGGATCCGGATCGGCTGGAAGAGCTGGCCGAGTCGATCCGGTCGCAAGGCCTGGTCCAGCCGGTCATCGTGCGGCCGCTGGCCAAGCCGGGGACGTATGAGCTGATCGCCGGCGAGCGGCGCTGGCGCGCCTGCCGGATGGCCGGCAAGGAGACCGTTCCGGCCATCGTCCGCGATGTGCCGGACGAGGCGACTCTGGCCCTGGCGCTGATCGAGAACATCCAGCGCGAGAATCTGAATCCGCTCGAAGAAGCCACGGCGCTCAAGCGCCTGATCGACGAGTTCGAACTGACCCACGGCCAGGCTGCCGAAAATGTCGGCCGCTCCAGGGCCGCGGTCAGCAATCTGCTGCGCTTGCTCGAGCTTGCGCCCGAAGTGCGCGCGCTGGTCGATCAGCGCCGTCTGGACATGGGGCATGCGCGGGCCTTGCTGACGCTCGACCGGGACGCTCAGGTCCGCGCCGCCTCTCAGGTGGTCAATCTGGAGTTGTCGGTTCGCCAGACCGAAGCCCTGGTCCGGCGCCTGCGCGAGGGCAAGCCGGAAAAAAAACGCCCGCCCGCGCGCAGTCCGGATATCGAGCGTCTGGAACAGGAGCTGACCGAGACGCTTTGCGCCCCGGTCCGTGTCGACCATCAAAACAGCGGCGGCGGGCGCATGACGATTCGGTACACCAGCCTCGACGAACTCGACGGGATTCTGGAACGTTTGCGTCGATGACGCGCGACGAAGCGCGGCGATGGATGCCGGATCCGGGGCGATTCCTTGCCGACACTCGGCCCGGACTGATATAATTCAGCGGCTTCGTCGAACCGGGGCCTGGCCAGGGTCAGGCTTCGGTGGTTGTCAAATCAGGGATGAGTCCGCTCGCGATGTGTCGCCAGGTTCATGACCCGGCCCGAAAGGCCTTTGACTGATCATGGTCGAACAGCCCCAGGCGGGTGCCGAACTGGCCCGAGCCATCGCGTGGCTGCTGCGCATTCAGGCGCTGCTCAGCGCCGGGGCCGGCCTCGTGTTCGCCGTGATCGGCGGACTGCCCATGGCCCTGGCCGCTTTGGCCGGAGGCGGGGTCGGGCTCTTCTTGACGGCGCTGACCGGCCTGAGGGTGGCTTTGTCGCAGGGAGCCGAGGCAAAGCACATGGTGCGAACGTTTTATCGCGCCATGGCGTTGAAGTTTGTACTGGCGGTGATCTTGTTTGTCATCGTCGCAAAATGGTTTGCCGGCTACTTTGTGCCGGTCGTCACGGGCTACGCCGTCACCTTGATCGCCTACTGGCTGGCGATGCAGAAAATCGGTGCTTCGGCGCAGCTCGACAACGGGAACTGACAGCGGGACTTCTGACTAGGTCGTCATGGAAAGCAACCCAGTACTGACAGAGGGCGCAACCCAGGCTTCGGTGTGCGAGATGCCGACAGCCGACGCCTACGTCGTTCACCACATCACCAATCTGCGCCTGCCCAAGGGGTCTGATCCGATGGATCCCTTCGTGCTGCACCTCGACACCATGATCGTTTCCTGGGTGCTCGGGCTGTTTTTTCTGTTCTTTCTGATGATGGCGGCCCGCCGCGCCACGGCCGGCGAGCCGGGCAAGCTGCAGAATTTCGTCGAGATGCTGGTCGATTTCGTCGACAACACGGTCAAGGAAAGCTTCCATGGTCCGCGCAATTTCGTCGGGCCGCTGGCGCTGACGATTTTCGGCGTGGTCTTTCTGTGGAACCTGATGGACCTGGTGCCGGTGGACTACGTTCCGTATGCGGTCTGCAAGCTGGGCTTTGCCAACTACTTCCGCATCGTGCCCTCGGCGGATATCAACGCGCCGTTCGGCCTGTCGGTCACGGTTCTGGGCTTGATCATCATCTATGGGATCAAGGGCAAGGGTCTGGGCGGGTACGGCAAGGAGTTGTTTACCCATCCGTTCGGGGCCAATCCCCTGCTGTGGATACCCAACCTGATCCTCAACGTCGTTGAGCTCATCGCCAAGACCGTTTCGCTGGCCATGCGGCTGTTCGGGAACCTCTATGCTGCAGAACTGATTTTTGTCCTGATCGCGTTGCTGCCGTGGTGGATTCAGTTCGTCCCGGGTGGCGCCTGGGCGATTTTCCATATTCTGGTTGTGCCGCTGCAGGCCTTCCTGTTCATGACGCTGACGATCGTGTATCTGTCGTTGGCCTATGAAAAACACTAAGTGATACCCGTACCCTCACCACTTCGCTTTTCGCTCTACATTACAAGGCATCTTTAGGAGACAACAATGGAAGGATCTTCAATGGAACTGGCCGCACTGATTGCTCAGGTTCAGGCCAACACAGCGATTGCCGTCGGCCTGATTTTCGTGGCGACCGCTGTCGGCACCGCCATCGGCTTTGCCCTGCTCGGCGGCAAGTTTCTGGAAGGCGCTGCGCGTCAGCCGGAACTGGCCGGCATGCTGCAGGTGCGCATGTTCATCATCGCCGGTCTGCTCGACGCGCTGTCCATCATCGGCGTGGCGTTTGCTGCCCTGCTGATGTTCGCCAACCCGCTGCTGGGTCCGATTCAGCAAGCTTTCGGCGGCTGATGCCGGTTTAACGAGTCTTTACCAACGCGAACGAACCCAAGGCGCTCCTATGCTACCGAGTATCTGGACACTGGTCGGCCAGGCAGGAACCTTCCTGGTCTTTATCTGGGCGGTAATGAAGTTCGTCTGGCCCCCGCTGACGCAGGCGATGGAAGAGCGGCGTCAGAAGATCGCCGAAGGGCTGGCGCACTCGGAACAGGCCGAGCAGGCTCTGGATCGTGCCCAGGCCGAGGCCGAGGAGGTCTTGCGGGGTGCGCGCCGCAAGGCCGGCGAAATCATCGAGCAGGCGAGCGCTCGAAGCAACCAGATTGTCGAAGAGGCACGCCAGTCGGCGGTGGCCGAGCGCGATCGTCAGGTTGCAGCCGCCGAGGCTGAAATCCGCCTGGCCACCAACCAGGCGCGCGAAGCCTTGCGCGAGCGTCTGGCCGAACTGGCCGTTGCCGGGGCGGGTCAGGTGATCGAGAAGGAAATCGACGCCAAAGCCCATCGCGAGCTGCTCGACAAGTTGTCGGCGCAGCTGTAGACCGGGACCTGCCATGCTGAACCGAACCACACTGGCCCGGCCCTATGCACGAGCGGCGTTCCTGTCGGCGCGCGAGCACGATGCGCTCGAACGCTGGAGCGCCGATCTGGAACTGGCCGCACAGATCTCGATGCACGATCCCGTGCCGGGGCTGCTCGACAACCCGCGGCTGAGCCGGGACCAGGTGTTGAGCCTGTTCACCGGGATCGGTGGCGAGCAGCTCGCGCCGCAGTTCGTGAATTTCCTGAAGACGCTCGGTCAGTACCGCCGCCTGGCCCTGTTGCCGGAGATCTGCGCCCAGTTCGAAACGCTGCGACGCGAGGCCGAAAAACGCCTGCGCGTTCTGGTGACCTCGGCCTATCCGATGGACGAAGAACAGACCCGGCAAATGAGCGAACGGCTGCAGGCCCGGTTCGGGCGCGAAATCGATCTGGTGGTCGAGGTCGATGCCTCGCTGATCGGCGGGGCGGTCATTCGGGCCCAGGACCAGGTCATGGACGGCAGTGTGCGCGGACAACTCGAGAGGCTGGCCCGGCAAGTGGCAGCCTGAAAGCGGATATGACGGCGGTCAGATTGCTGGCCCGACAAGACGAATTTTCCAAGGATTGCAAGCATGCAACAGACCCTCAACCCCACAGAAATTTCCGAGCTGATTCGCAAGCGCGTCGAGCAGTTCGAGGTCTCCTCCGAAGCCCGCACCGAGGGTATGGTGGTCAGCGTGTCGGACGGCATTTGCCGACTGCACGGTCTGGCCGACGTCATGCAGGGGGAAATGATCGAGTTCCCCGGCGATACCTACGGTCTGGCCCTGAACCTCGAGCGCGACTCGGTCGGTTCGGTGGTCATGGGCGAATACAAGCACATCAAGGAAGGCGATACGGTGCGCTGCACCGGACGCATCCTGCAGGTGCCGGTCGGCGAGGCCCTGCTTGGCCGGGTCGTTGATGCGCTCGGCAACCCGATCGACGGCAAAGGCCCGATCGAGACCGACCGCTTCGAACCGATCGAAAAGATCGCACCGGGGGTGATTACCCGCCAGAGCGTCAGCCAGCCGGTCCAGACCGGGCTGAAAGCCATCGACGCCATGGTCCCGATCGGGCGCGGTCAGCGCGAGCTCATCATCGGCGATCGCCAGACCGGCAAGACGGCGGTGGCGATCGACGCGATCATCAACCAGAAGGGCACCGGCATCAAGTGCATCTACGTCGCGGTCGGCCAGAAGACCTCGTCGGTGGCCAACCTGGTCCGCAAGCTCGAAGAGCACGGAGCGATGGACCATACCATCGTGGTTGCCGCCAATGCCGCCGAGTCTGCCGCCCTGCAGTACATCGCGCCCTACGCCGGTTGCTCCATGGGCGAATACTTCCGCGATCGGGGCGAAGACGCCCTGATCGTCTACGACGACCTGTCCAAGCAGGCCGTGGCCTACCGCCAGGTTTCGCTGCTGCTGCGCCGTCCGCCGGGTCGCGAAGCCTTCCCCGGCGACGTGTTTTACCTCCATTCGCGCCTGCTGGAGCGGGCCGCCCGGGTCAACGCCGAATACGTCGAGAAGATGACCGACGGCGAAGTCAAGGGCAAGACCGGATCGCTGACGGCGCTGCCGATCATCGAAACCCAGGCCGGGGACGTGTCGGCCTTCGTCCCGACCAACGTGATTTCCATTACCGATGGTCAGATCTTCCTGGAGACCGACCTGTTCAACTCCGGCATTCGCCCGGCCATCAACGCCGGCCTGTCGGTTTCTCGCGTCGGTGGTGCAGCCCAGACCAAGATCATCAAGAAGCTCGGCGGCGGTGTGCGACTGGCCCTGGCCCAGTACCGCGAACTGGCGGCCTTCTCCCAGTTCGCCTCCGACCTGGACGAGGCGACTCGCAAGCAGCTTGAGCGCGGCCAGCGGGTGACCGAGCTGATGAAGCAGGCGCAGTACGCTCCCATGTCGGTGGCGGCGATGGCGGTGAGTCTGTTTTCCGGCAACGAAGGCTATCTGGATGATCTGCCCCTGAACAAGGTGGTCGACTTCGAGCACGCCCTGCAGAGCTACATGGAAAACAGCCACAAGGAGTTGCTCGACAAGATCAACGAGACCGGCGACTGGAATGATGACCTGGCCGCGGAAATGAAATCCGCCCTGGACGACTTCAAGTCGACCGGCAGCTGGTAGTCCGGTCATGAGCGGCTCGAAGGAAATCGTCGGCAAGATCAAGAGCGTCCAGAACACGCGGAAAGTCACGCGCGCTCTGGAGATGGTCTCGGCCAGCAAGATTCGCAAGGCCCAGGACATGATGCTGGCCTCACGCCCGTACGCGCGCATGATGCGCCAGGTCATCGGCCATCTGGCCCATGCCAATCTGGAAAATCCCCATCCGTTCACCGTGGATCGAGACGAAGTCAAGCGGGTCGGCTACATCGTGATCGCCACCGATCGCGGCCTGTGCGGCGGGCTGAACAACAACATGTTCCGCCAGCTGCTCGGCGAGTTTCGCGCCTGGCAGGAGCAGGGGGTGGAGGTCACCACGGTGATCATCGGACGCAAGGCGGCCCAGTTCTTTCGCCGGCTGAAGGTCAACATCTCGGCCACCACCCAGGATCTGGGCGAGCGCCCGCGGCTGGAAGATCTGATCGGCGTGATCAAGGTCGTTCTCGACGACTTCCGCGAGGAGCGGCTCGATCGACTCCATCTTTGCTACAACCGCTTCATCAACACCATGAGTCAGAAGGTCACGGTCGAGCAGCTGCTGCCGCTGCCGCCCTCGGAAGATGAAGGCCTCAAGCAGTACTGGGACTACCTGTACGAGCCGGCGGCGGAAGAGTTGCTGGATGATTTCCTGACCCGCTACATCGAATCGGTGGTCTACCAGGCCACGCTCGAGAACCTGGCCAGCGAGCACGCCGCCCGCATGGTGGCCATGAAGAGCGCCTCGGACAACGCGTCCAACCTGATCGACGATTTGAGGCTGGTCTACAACAAGGCCCGTCAGGCCGCCATCACCCAGGAAATCTCTGAAATCGTGGGCGGAGCGGCCGCGGTATCCTGAACGCGGATTTGAATTTGAAACATGGGCTTTGCCAGCGAACGAGAGCGAAGCCGCAAACCAAGGGAATAGCGCAATGAGTTCCGGAAAGATTGTTCAGATTATCGGCGCCGTGGTCGACGTGGAGTTTCCCCGTGGCGAGGTGCCCAAGGTTTATGACGCCCTGACCATCGATGAAGACGGCACCCTGCTGGAAGTTCAGCAGCAGTTGGGTGATGGTGTGGTTCGCACGATCGCACTGGGTACGACCGACGGGCTCAAGCGCTATGGCAGCGTGACCAACACCGGGGCCGCGATCACCGTTCCGGTCGGCAAGAAGACCCTGGGCCGCATCATGGACGTGATGGGCAACCCGATCGACGAGGCGGGTGATATCGGGGCCGATGCGCACTGGCCGATCCACCGCCTGCCGCCGTCTTTCGAAGACCAGGCCGCCAGCAACGAACTGCTGGAAACGGGCATCAAGGTCATCGATCTGATCTGCCCGTTCGCCAAGGGCGGAAAGGTCGGCCTGTTCGGCGGCGCCGGCGTGGGCAAGACCGTCAACATGATGGAGCTGATCCGCAACATTGCCATTGAACATTCGGGCTACTCGGTTTTTGCCGGCGTCGGTGAGCGCACCCGCGAAGGCAATGACTTCTACCACGAGATGAAGGATTCCGACGTTCTCGACAAGGTCGCCCTGGTCTACGGCCAGATGAACGAGCCGCCCGGCAACCGCCTGCGCGTGGCCCTGACCGGCCTGACCATCGCCGAATACTTCCGCGACGAGGGCCGGGATGTTCTGATGTTCATCGACAACATCTACCGCTACACCCTGGCCGGCGTGGAGGTCTCCGCGCTGCTCGGGCGCATGCCGTCCGCCGTGGGCTATCAGCCGACCCTGGGCGAGGAGATGGGGGCCCTGCAGGAGCGCATCACCTCGACCAAGACCGGTTCAATCACCTCCATCCAGGCCGTCTACGTGCCGGCCGATGACCTGACCGACCCGTCGCCGGCGACGACCTTTGCTCACCTTGACGCCACGGTCGTGTTGTCGCGCAACATCGCTGAGCTGGGCATCTATCCGGCGGTCGATCCGCTCGATTCCACCTCGCGTCAGCTTGATCCGCTGGTCGTCGGACAGGAACATTACGATGTGGCCCGCAAGGTCCAGGGTACGCTGCAGCGCTACAAGGAACTCAAGGACATCATCGCCATTCTCGGCATGGACGAACTCAGCGAAGAGGACAAGCAGTCCGTGGCCCGAGCGCGCAAGGTCGAACGCTTTTTCTCGCAGCCGTTCTTCGTCGCCGAGGTGTTCACCGGATCGCCCGGCGTCTACGTGTCCCTGAAGGAAACCATTCGTGGGTTCAAGGGCATTGTCGACGGCGAGTACGATCATCTGCCCGAGCAGGCGTTCTACATGGTCGGCACCATCGACGAGGCCGTGGAGAAAGGCGAGAAAATGCTCGAGAAAGCAGCCTGATCAGGCCCATCATCCAACCGGGATAGCTCATGGCCTCAACCATACATTGCGATATCGTCAGCGCGGAAGCCGAAATCTTTTCCGGCAGCGCGGCCATGGTGGTCGTGCCCGGCGAGGAGGGTGACCTGGGCATTGCCCCGCGGCATGCGCCGCTTCTGACCCGTCTGCGGCCCGGTCAGGTCCGGGTTCTGTTGCCGGAAGGGGGCGAGGAGTTCTACTTTATCTCGGGAGGTCTGCTCGAAATTCAGCCGCACGTGGTCACCGTGTTGTCCGACACGGCCCAGCGTGCCGGCGATCTCGACGAGGCGGCCGCGCTGAAAGCCAAGGAAGAAGCCGAAAAGGCCATCGCCGACCGTTCGGCCGGGATGGAGGTTGCCCAGGCCCAGGCTCAGCTGGCCCAGGCCATGGCTCAACTCGCCGCCCTGGAACGCTTCCGCAAACAGCTCAAGCGGTAGTCGCCCGCCCTGTTCCCGCGCCAGAACGTTCGTCCTGTCCAGGCCGGCATGAAGCGCTTGGCTATTTGCTCCAGTCGACCAGGCTGGTACACTTGACGGTCATGACTCGCTGCCCGCTTCTTCTCCTGCTCGTGCTGGTTGCCGTTTATCTGGCGGCTTGCGGCGGAGAATCCCTGCCTGACAATGAAACGCTGGAGACCGCGTTTGCTCAAGGTCGGACCGGGGTCTGGCTTAGCGGTCACGGCACGGTCGTGCGTGAACTGGTCGGCGATGCGACCTCGCAGCGTTTTCAGGTTCGCGTCAGTTCGGGCCTGAGCATCGTTCTGCGCCACAACGTCCAGGCGGGCGGCCGCGTACCGGCCGAGCGCGGCGATACCCTGGCCTTTCACGGTCTTTACGAATTTCACGGTGGCGGCGGAGAAATCTCGCTTACTCATGCGGATCCGAACCGACCGGGTGGGGGCGGCTGGATCCAGCACCGCGGCATTCGCTACGACTGATTCGCTTCCTCAGGTTCGGAAAGACCGTTCGGTCAGGGCTGTTTCCCGCTGAAATACTCCGCCTCGGCGCCGCGGATTTCCCCGATCCGGGCGCTTTCATGGACGTACAGGTCAACCGGGCGATCAAACTGCAACGGCCCGTTCACCTGCACGTCGGCGCCGATGACAACCCTGGGCCGATCCCGTTGCTCGCGCGAAGGTTTGCGTACCCGCAGGCTTCCGTCGATGACCGTTCCCTCGAGCAGTTCGATCGAGCCGCTCGTCGTTTCAACGGCCGCCGCCTGGGTGGCTTCGAGCCGGATGCTGCCGTTGACGGTGGATACCCGTCCCGTGACGCGGCTTCCGGACTCCAGGTTCAGCCGCCCGTTGACGGTACTTGCTTCGCCTTCGATCCGAACACCGGATCCGCCATGGATCGAACCATTGACCGTGCTGGTTCCTCCCGCTACCCGTACTTCATTGCCGAGACGCAGGGCCCCGTTGACCGTCTCGATCGCCCCGACCCTTGCGCTCTCTTCCACGCTGATCGAGCCGTTGACGTTGCGGATCGAGCCCGTCACGCTGCCGGCTCCGACCTGTACGGCGCCGTTGACGTTGGCCAGGCTGCCGTCCACCGTGCTGCCGGCCCCGATCCGGATGGGCCCGTTTACCGTGCTGATGTTTCCTTCGAATTCCTGACCGTCGGCAATTTCGATCCCCTGGTTGATCGAGCTACAGGCCTGCAGCAGCAGGCAGATCAGGCAGACCAGAGATATACGAACAAACATGGCGACTCTCCCGAAAGTGGTGGCGGACGTTCTCAGTTTCAGGCAGTCGGGCTATGGGCGGAAGTGCCGGAAGTCACGCGGGAGCGAATGGCGCCGATGCCCGTGCAGTTTTTCCCGGCCTGGACTACACTCTGAAGCGTCATGTCGGCCAACCGCGATTCCGTGCGCTTACGATCTTCTTGATGAGCAGTGACCAACAGTCCGCCCAGACCCGCCTGATGTCCCTGCGTCAGGAGCATCGCGATCTCGACGACGCCATTGCACATCTATCCACCGCGCCGTCGGCCGACCAGCTGCAGCTGCGGCGGATGAAAAAGCGCAAACTGCGGCTCCGGGACCAGATCAGCTACTGGGAAAGCAAGTTGATTCCGGATCTGGACGCCTAGGCTGCTGCCTTTCCTTCCAGTTCCAGCACTTCGGGTGTGACCTGAATGATGGCGTGTCGGACTTCCTTGTCCAGGATCAGCCGCGCATCGCGCGCAAACTGTTCCAGGCGGCGGTCGAAGACCAGGCGGCCCTCACTGTCTCGGTCGAGGATTCCGGTCTCGCCCAGTGATTCGATGAATTGCTTGAATAGCGTTCGATCATAGAATTCGGGCGCTTCGAACTCATGCAGCAGGGAGATGCGCTGCGCCGACAGGATGCACAGCTGCTCGAGCTGCTGCCGGGTCAGATGGCCCGAACCGTTCTTGGCCAGGACCGAGACCGTGATGAAATAGCGTTCGAACGTCTGCACCATGCTGTTGGCCAGCAGACGAAGGTAGTAGGTCTCGTCGCTGCCGCCCGGGCCGCGCTGGAGCCGGTCACCGGACTGGCGCAACAGGCCCATGTCGATCAGCGCATCGGTACAGCGGTCCACGATCGGCTCCAGCTGCTCGGGATTCCACGGCAGGAACAACTCGCGTCGGAGAAAGGGGTAGACGGCAGCGGTCAAGCTGTGGAGGCGCGAGCGGTGGATGCGCTGAACATTGAGGAAGCAGCATGCGATCCAGGCCGTCATGGCCATCAGATGAGAAACGTTGTTGCGAAAATACGTCAACAGCACGGCCGTGGTTGCGTCCGTTCGGATAATGCTGCCGAGACGATGGACATGGCGCTCGATCAGCCCCATCTCCAGCCCGTACTCGATGATCTGCCCCGATTCCAGATCGGTCACGCTGATCCGGTTGGAATAGGCGGTGCGCTGGATGATCGACTTCAGCAGGTCGAGAATCCTGACCAGGTCGTCTTCGTCCAGCGCGTGCTTGCGGCTTGCGAGCAGGGCAATGGCGAGCAGATTGACCGGGTTTACGTGAGCGGCACGGTTGATGTTGACCATGATGCGGTCGGCCAGATCGCCGACCATGGACGAAAGCCAGGCCGGCTTGCTGTCGAGCGAGTAATTGGTCTCGTCCCACTGCGGGTCATGCGCTTCGAGAACGTCATCGAGCACGATCGGCTCGCCGAAGCTCACCGTGACCTCTCCATAGTTCTTGCGCACGATGTTGACGACGTTTCGAAAATCCGAGAGCGATTCCGGCTTCTTCTGCTGTCCGGACAGTTCCGAGATGTAGGAATTGCCTTCGGCCAGGCGTTCATAGCCGATGTAGACGGGCTGGAACAGCACCGGTCGGTTGCGATAACGCAGGTAGGCGCGAACCGTGATCGTCAGCATGCCCAGGCGCGGCGGCAGCAGGCGGCCGGTGCGCGAACGGGTTCCCTCGATGAAATATTCCAGAGCCACGCCTCGACTCAGGATGAGCGATACGTACTGGTTGAACACCGCGGCATACAGCGGTTGAGAGCGAAAAGACCGGCGCAGAAAAAAGGCCCCGCCGCGGCGCAGCAGGGGTCCGATGAACGGCAGGTTGAGGTTGACGCCGGCGGCGATATGCGGCGGAACGAAACCGCGGTAGTACAGCAGGTAGCTCATCAACAAGTAGTCGATGTGGCTGCGATGGCAGGGCACGTAGACCACCTCGTAGCCGGGCGAGACTTCCCGAAAGTTTCGGAAATGCCTGACCTCT
>PWJA01000070.1 GCA_003560975.1 Gammaproteobacteria bacterium | reverse complement strand
TACGTTAGCACGGATGGGTGGAGGGGGCAAGGGGGTAGGGTTTCGGTTTCCGGTTTGCGGTTTACGGGTTCCGGGTTCCGGGTTCCGGTTTCCGGTTTCCGGAATCCTGAAACCTGAACCCTGAACCCTCGAAATAAGGGTTTGATCCGGCTCTGCCCGTCGGCCGCGTAGGGCCGACCTACCGTACGGGCCATTGCAGGGTTTTCCGGAAACCGGAAACCGGAACCCGTAAACCGTAACCCGTAAACCGTAAACCGTAAACCGAACCCCTACCCCCTTGCCCCCTCCACCCACCCGTGCTAACGTATTAGCGTGTTAATACATTGAAGCACATGAAACAACGCGATCCCCAGCACGAGCAAGCCAACCGCGCCGCCCGTTCCAGCCTGGCCGAGGCCTTCCTGGCCATGGAGACGGCCGAGGAGTGCCGGGCTCTGCTGCGCGATCTGACCACGCCGGCCGAGCTCGAGGCCCTGGTCGATCGCTGGCGGGTGGTGAAATATCTCGATCAGGGCATCCCCTATCGCGAGATTCATGCCCGCACCGGAGTCAGCGTGACCACGATCGGGCGCGTCGCCCGCTTTCTCGAAGACGGCAACGGCGGCTACCGCCTTGCCCTGGAACGAATCAAGAAGAAACCCGACCATGACTAGACTGAAAATCGCCATTCAGAAATCCGGCCGCCTGTCGGAGCAGTCCCTGAGCCTGCTCGAGCGCTCCGGCCTTTCCTTCGCCAAATCCAAGGACAAGCTGTTCTGGTTCGGCCGCAATCTGCCGGTCGACCTCTTGCTGGTCCGCGACGACGACATTCCGCGACTCCTCCTGGAAGGGGTGTGCCAGCTCGGCATCGTCGGCGAAAACGTGGCGAAGGAAAAGCTGCTCGAGGCGCGCAGTCGCAAGCCGAAAGCGCAGCTGGAGCCGCTGACCCTGCTGGACTTCGGCCACTGCCGGCTGATGCTGGCGATTCCCGAACAGACCACCTACCGGGGCCCGAGCGATCTCGAGGGCAAGCGCCTGGCGACCAGCTATCCCTGCCTGACCCGCCAGTGGCTGACCGATAACGGAGTCCACGCCGACATCGTCACCCTCAACGGCGCGGTCGAAATCGCCCCCAGCCTGGGAACGGCCGACGCCATCGTCGACCTGGTCTCGACCGGGACCACGCTCCGGGCCAATCATCTGAAAGCCTGCGACGAGGTCCTCAGCAGCCAGGCCGCGGTCTACCGCAGCCCGGAAACCCTGGACGAGGAAGCCGAAAAGTTGCTGGCGACCTTGCTGACCCGAATCGAAGGCGTCCGCCGCGCCGCCGAGAGCAAGTACGTGATGCTGCATGCCCCCCGATCGCGCCTGGCCGAGATCTCGGCCATCCTGCCGGGGGCGGAGTCGCCGACCGTGCTGACGCTGGAAGGACAGGGCGACCGGGTCGCCGTGCATGCCGTTTGCACCGAGCAGGTATTCTGGGAACATCTGGAAGAACTCAAGCGCGCCGGCGCCTCGGCGGTGCTGGTCCTGCCCGTGGAGAAGATGCTCGCATGATGAAGATCGTCACCGCCCGCGACCTGAGTCGCGAAGCGCTGGCCGAGGTGCTCGCCCGACCGGCCCTGGAAAGCAATACCGAACTGCGCCAGACCGTGGCCGGGATCATCGCCGAGGTGCGCGCGCGCGGCGATGCGGCCCTGCTTGATTTCGCCCGTCGGTTCGACGGTCGCGCACCGGTCAACCTGCTGGCCACGGCCGAAGAGCGGGCCGCGGCGGCCGATGGCCTGGACCCGGAGCTGCTGGCCGCCATCGATACCGCCATCGACACCGTCGGGCGGTTTCACGCCGCCGGCAAACCGCAAGACCTGAGCGTGGAAACCGCGCCGGGCGTGACCTGCCAGGCACGCTGGCAGGCGCTGGACCCGGTCGGACTGTACGTGCCGGCCGGCTCGGCGCCGCTGCCCTCGACCGCGATCATGCTGGCCGTGCCCGCCCGGCTGGCCGGCTGCAAACGCATCGTTCTGGCCACGCCGCCCAACGCCCAGGGACGGGCCGACGCGGCCGTGCTGGCCATTGCGGCTCGTCTGAATATCGATACCGTGCTGGTCTCCGGAGGCGCCCAGGCCGTGGCCGCCATGGCCTACGGAACCGCTTCGGTGCCGCGCGTGGCCAAGATTTTCGGACCCGGCAACCGCTTCGTCACCGAGGCCAAGCGCCAGGTTGCCGAGAGCGCGGCCGGCGCCGCCCAGGATCTGCCGGCCGGCCCGTCGGAAGTACTGGTCATCGCCGACGACTCCGCCAACCCGGATTTCGTCGCCATGGATCTGCTCTCGCAGTCCGAGCACGGACCCGACTCCCAGGCCTTCCTGGTCACCGACAGCGCCGCGTTCGCCGCGGCCGTCCAGGAATCGCTGGAGCGCCTGACGCCGACCCTGGCCCGCGCCGACACCGCCCGCATCGCCCTCAGCCACGGCGCCATCCTCGTCGCCGACGACCTCGACCAGGCGGTGACGATCAGCAACGAATACGCGCCCGAGCACCTGATCATCAGCACCCGCGACCCGCATTCGCTGTGCGAGGCGATCACCTCGGCCGGATCGGTGTTTCTCGGTCACTACACCCCCGAATCGCTGGGCGACTACATCTCCGGCACCAACCACGTCCTGCCCACCGCCGGCTGGGCACGCTCGATCAGCGGCTTGTCCATCACCGACTTCATGCGCCGCATGACCGTGCAGGAAGCCACGCCCGAGGGGCTGAAGACGCTGGGCCCGCCCGGCGCCTGCCTGGCCGCGCACGAAGGCCTGGATGCGCATCGACTGGCGATCACGATGCGCCTGGATCAGCTGGCGGGGCGGTCGCGCGCATGAATCCGGTCGATCTGGCGCGGGCCGAAATCCGCGCGCTCAAACCCTATGCCTCGGCCCGGGCCCTGGCCGACAGCGCGGGGGTGCTGCTCAACGCCAACGAAAACCCCTGGCCGCCGCTCGGCGATGCCGGCTTGAGCCTGAATCGCTACCCTGACCCGCAGCCGGCGGCGCTCAAGCGCCGACTGGCCGAGGTCTACGGCGTCGACGAAGCACAGCTGCTGATCACCCGCGGCAGCGACGAGGGCATCGACCTGCTGGTGCGGGTGTTCTGTAGAGCCGGCAGCGACCGCGTGCTGATCTGCCCACCGTGTTTCGGCATGTACGCCTTGAGCGCCAGGGTGCAGAACGCCGAGGTCGTCGAAGCGCCCCTGCGCGAGGCCGAGCGCGGCTGGGAGCTGGACCGGTCGGCCGTCGAGCAGGCCGCGCCCTGCCGCCTGTATTTTCTGTGTTCGCCGAACAACCCGACCGGCAACCTGATCGAGCCCGAAACGGTCCTCGACCTGGCCGGCCAGGTTGCCGACCACGGCCTGGTCGTGATCGACGAGGCCTACATCGAGTTCTGCGAACGAGCCTCGCTGGCCGAGCAGGTTGGCGCGCAGCCCAATCTGGTCGTCCTGCGCACCCTCTCCAAGGCCTACGCCCTGGCCGGCTGTCGCATCGGCGCGGTCATCGCCGAGGCCGGCGTGATCGACCTGCTGCGCCGCATCATCGCCCCGTATCCCCTGCCGACGCCGTCGGTCGCCGCCGCGCTGACCGCGCTGGACCCGGCAGCGCTGGACCGGCAGCGCGATCAGCTCGCCCGCCTGGCCGAGCTGAAAACGACCCTGCTGGCGCAGCTGCACCGGCACCCGGCGATGACCACAGTCTGGCCGGGCGAGGCGAATTTTGTCCTCGTTCGGGTCGACGATGCCGCCAGATTGGTGGCCGATGCGTTCGACGCCGGCATTCGCCTGCGCGACCAGTCCGGCCAGCCCGGGCTGGCCGGGTGCGTGCGCATGACCATCGGCAGCGAACACGAAATGCAATCCCTGAGCGAATTCCTGAGACACTGGCCGACATGAGCAAGCGCAAGCTTCTGTTCATCGACCGCGACGGCTGCCTGATTGAAGAGCCGGCCGACGAGCAGGTCGATTCCTTCGACAAATTCCGCCTCATGCCGGGCGTGATCGAGGCCCTGCTGCGCCTGAAGGGCGCGGGTTTCCGCTTCGTCATGGTGTCGAACCAGGACGGTCTGGGCACCGATGCGTTTCCGCAGCAGGCGTTCGACGGGCCGCAGCAACTGCTGCTGCAGATCCTGGCCTCGCAGGGCATCGAGTTCGACGCCATCAACATCGATCCCAGCCTGCCCGAGGATCATTCGCCCAACCGCAAGCCCGGCGTGGGCATGCTCCTGGGCTACCTGCGCGACCCCGACCTCGACCGGACCCATTCGGCCGTGATCGGCGATCGCGGCACCGACCTGGAGCTGGCCGCCAACATGGACTTAAAGGGGTATCGGGTCGGGCCGCAGGGCCAGGACTGGAAGGCCATCGCCAGCGCCATACTGGATACGCCGCGCACGGCCACGGTCGAACGACGCACGGCCGAAACCGGCATCAGCGTGGCGGTCAACCTGGATGCCCCCAAGCCGGTTCGCATCCACACCGGGATCGGCTTTTTCGACCACATGCTCGAGCAGATCGCGGCCCACGCCGGCTTCAGCCTCGCGCTGGACTGCCAGGGCGACCTGCACGTCGACGAACACCACACCGTCGAGGACTGCGCCCTGGCCCTGGGATCGGCCCTGGATCAGGCCCTGAGCGACCGGGTCGGGGTCGGCCGCTACGGCTTCGTCCTGCCCATGGACGAATCGCTGGCCAAGGTCACCGTCGACCTGTCGGGTCGACCCGCCTTCGTCCTCCACGGCGAGTTCCCGCGCGCGTCCGTCGGCGGCCTGCACACCGAAATGGTCAGCCACTTTTTTGCCTCGCTGGCCCAGACCCTGCGCTGCGCGATCCATATCGAGCTGTCCGGTGAGAACACCCATCACCTGGTCGAGGCCTGCTTCAAGGGGGTGGGGCGCGCCTTGCGCCCGGCCCTGGCCCGGGGCACCACCGCCGGCGTCCCGTCGACCAAGGGCCTGCTGTAGAGCGCATGACGATCGCGGTGATCAATTCCGGCGGTGCCAACCTGGGTTCGGTGGTGCATGCCCTGAACCGGCTGGGGGCCGAAAGCCTGCTGACCCGGGATGCCGCCGAGATCCGCGCCGCCAGCCGGGTCATCCTGCCCGGCGTCGGGGCCGCCGCCTGGGCGATGAACGCCTTGCGCGAGGCCGGACTGGTCGAGGTCGTGCGCGGCCTTGACCAGCCGGTGCTGGGCATCTGTCTCGGGCTTCAGCTTCTGTTCGAGCGCTCGGCCGAAGGCGATGCCGAGTGCCTGGGCCTGATCCCGGGTACGGTCGAGCGGCTTCAGGTTCAGCCCGGGCAGCGCCTGCCGCACATGGGCTGGAACCAGCTGGTCTGGACCGATCCGGACGATCCCCTGGCGCGCGGGCTGTCCGGCGACGAGTGGTTTTATTTCGTCCACAGCTTTGCCGCTCCCGTCGATCACGCGGTCGCGACCAGCGCGCACGGCCAGCGATTCGCCGCCGTGGTCCGCCGCGGCAATTTCGCCGCCTGCCAGTTTCACCCGGAAAAATCGGCCAGCGCCGGTGCCCGCGTGCTGGCCAACTTTCTCGCCCGGTAACGCGCCTGCAAGAGGACTACGTCGTCATGTACCTGCTTTCACCTTCCTCCCGGCACGGAGTCTCCGATTCATGCAGCTGATTCCGGCCATCGATCTGCGCGGCGGCCGGGTCGTCCGCCTCGAGCAGGGCGACTATGCCCGCGAGACCCATTACGACACCGACCCCATCGCCCTGGCTGCAACCTACCAGGAGGCCGGGGCCGAGCGGATCCACATCGTCGACCTCGACAGCGCCCGCGACGGCGGCGAAGCCAACCTGGGCATCATTCGCCGGATGTGCGCAGAGCTGCGCATCGGCGTCCAGACCGGGGGCGGGGTGCGCTCTTTGGCCGATCTCGAAGCGCGTCTCGAGGCCGGGGCCCAGCGGGTCGTTCTGGGCAGCCTGTGCGTGCGCGCCCCGGACCAGGTCGGGCAATGGCTGGAAACGCTGGGGCCCGACACCATCGTCGCCGGCCTGGACGTGGCCTCCGACGCGGCCGGCGGCTGGATGCCGAAAGCAGCCGGCTGGACCGAATCCGGATCGCTGGAGCTGTTTGCCCTGCTGGAAAGACTGCATCAGGCCGGGCTGAAGCACCTGCTGTGCACCGATATCGAGCGCGACGGCATGTTCAGCGGTCCCAGCGTGGAGCTGTACCAGGCCCTGGTCGGCCGGTTTCCGGCCGTCCGTACCCAGGCATCCGGCGGCATCGGCAGCGAGGATGACCTGCAGACCGCCGCCGAGACCGGCGTGGATGCCTGCATCGTCGGGCGCGCGCTGCTCGAAGGCCGCGTCCCCCTGACCGCGATTCGCCAATGGTCGCGGTAAGGCTCATTCCCTGCCTGGACGTGCGCGACGGCCGCGTGGTCAAGGGCGTGCGCTTTCGCAATCACCGCGAGATGGGCGATATCGTCGAGCTGGCCGGACGCTATCGCGACGAGGGCGCGGATGAACTGGTCTTTTACGACATCACCGCCTCGCCCCAGCGCCGCAGCGTCGACGTGGCCTGGGTCGAAAAAGT
>PWJA01000192.1 GCA_003560975.1 Gammaproteobacteria bacterium | reverse complement strand
CTGGCTCATCCTGGCGCTTCGTCGGGTCACCTCGCGCAGCTGGCTGGTGTGCGTCCTGATCGGCACGGTCATGGCCCTGTTCGATCAATGGATGTTGAATTTTCTTGTTTTTGGCGTCGTGACAGGGATAACCCAAGGATTGCTCAGCTATTGAGTGGGGCGGGAAGGGAATCGCACTCGGAGTACAGCGCCGAACGGATCGAACGGGCGGTCGACGAGGCGCTGGCGTGGGCCCGTAAGCGCTCCGGTAGACCACGCCCATGCCCGCCGCGGCCAGCCTGCCCAATAATGCGCCAGGAGCCCAGCACGGTGCTTTCGACCAGCGCCGGTGCCATCTCGCGGTGGGTCACCGCTCGCTCGGCGGTTCGGGAAACTACAAATGATGTCTGTCCTGGTTCTCCCAAATGATGTCTGTCCTGGTTTTCCGTGGGCGCCGCGCCGAGGCTGATACCTGTTGATTGGCTCGATTCGCCGTCCGTGCGAGCGAGCCGGATCCCTTCGTAGAGGCGGGATGTTGCGGCCACGAGATCAGGGTTTAACAATACCCTGACATCTCACGAGCGAAGTTTCGCTAGCCTGATCTTCCAAAACCATGGAAGCGAGACAGGCATGAAACTTTGGATGATTCTGTTGATTAGTTCGGGACTGATGCTGGCGGGGTGCCAGTCGGAGGAACCCGAAGAGCATATGGACGAGGCAGCACAGGCCATCGGAGAGGCTGCTGAGGAAACCGGTGAAGCGGCCGAGGCCGCCTACAGCGAAGCCCGCGATCGCGCCGACACTTCCGGCGAGCGCATGCGCGAAAGCGCCAGCGAAGCCGGCGATCGAGCGCGTGAGATGGCTGATGAGGCCGGCGACAATATGCGCGAGATGGGCGACCGGATAGGCGAGGGCGCGCAAGCCGCCTGGCAGCGGGCCACGGAGGCGACCATGAATGCGCGTGAAAAGGCGCAGGAGCTGACCGATTCCGGTCTTGATCGCAGCAGCGAGGCCTGGGCCAACTTGCGTGAGGAAGCCGAACAAGCCCGCCAGCGGGCCCAGGAAGCTCTCGCCGAGGCGCAGGAATACGGTGGCGATGCCTGGTCGGGAATGCGCGAGCGCATCTCTGAGGCCATGGAAGACATCGAGGCCGCCTGGGACGATCTGACCGAAAGCGAGGGCTGAGGCGGACCCGTAATGCATCAACATGCACCGGCCCGGCCTCGGGCTGAGGTCGGGGCAGAGCGAATCCGGGAAACGCAGCAGCCAAGGCAACAGACCGAAGAGACACGATCTCAACACCTCCGAGCCGCCGGTCACCGAACTGGCCATACCGGAGCCTGCTCGCCAGCAGGACAACATGATCTGCAAGGGAGTGCAGCGGCCAGGGCGCTGTCTAGATGGCTGTAGCTATATTCGAAACCGGCCTAGAAACCAGCATAGCGATCAGACGTCCACTGAAAAGAGTGCGGATCCGTGGGTGCCTACAAATGATCTGTGTCCTGATTTCCTCCTGCAGGCTACCTTACATACCGTCAGGGAAAAGTATCTGGGTTGCTATCTCGGTGCTTTGGCCTATCGCTTCAACCGTCGCCTTGCGCTGGGTAGCATCATCGAACGGCCAGCCTACTTGGCCTGCCGTCCGGCGCCTTTGATCTATCGATCCGCTACGATGGCTGAGGTTCATACGTAGTCAGGAAAGGGAAGCAGCTATGGAAAGTGAGCATTATCTGAAAAAAGAGCTCTACGAGCTGGTCTCCGATTATCGGTCTATTTTTGAGTTTCTCCAAAGTGGATCTCTTGACGGCTTGTGGTACTGGGACATCGAAAAGCCAGAGCAGGAGTGGATGAATGCTCGGTTTTGGGAGCTTTTGGGCTATGACCCGCAGGAAAAAAAGCACCTTTCCTCTGAATGGCAGCATCTGATTCATCCGGATGATCTGAACCATGCGCTGGACAACTTTCAGAAACATTGCGCTGATCCCAGTCATCCCTACAACCAGATTGTTCGCTACCGACATAAAAATGGCCACACAATTTGGGTGCGCTGCCGCGGTCTGGCGATCCGAGACAACAACGGCAAGCCCATCCGCATGCTGGGCGCACATAACGACCTTACCGAGCTTAAGGAGCTGGAGGAACAACTCAGGAAAATGGCCGATACCGATCACTTGACAGGATTAGCCAATCGACGAGCGTTCAATAATCACTTTCAGTGGGCTTACAAAAATCAGCAGCGTACGGGCGAGCCGTTGAGTCTGGCAATCATCGATGTGGATCACTTCAAAAACATCAACGATACCTACGGTCATCAAATGGGAGACGAAGTGCTGATCGCCATCAGCGCGGCGATAGAAAAGTCGTGCAGAGCTAATGACTACGTCGCGCGCTGGGGTGGTGAGGAATTCATCGTTTTGCTGCACGCAACGGACCGCCAACCTGCAGTAATGGTTGCAGAAAGGATCAAGGCTGCTGTTGCCAATAACGAGACGACGCCCGAAGTAATTACGGCAAGCATTGGTGTGACCACAATGACGAGCACGGATGCCGAAACGTCAGCGCAGCTGTTGGATCGAATGACGGACCAGGCAGACAGAGCGCTGTTCCAGGCCAAGACTGCCGGTCGAGATGGCGTTATCCACGCGCAACAACTGGACGTTGACAGCTTGTTATGACTGGCCCGCGCAGGCACATCGTTTCTGAAGAAGAGCCTCGGTTCTAGCACGTGGTATCCAGGTGCGTTCTCCGCGCGTCGACCCTGATTCAGTTCGTCAGCTCTCGGCTGAGGATGTGGCCACAAAGTGATTGCAGGCGTTTCCGGGCGCGCTTAAGCTTGATGGAAGTCCTTAGCGAGTCGATGTGCTGAAGCTGGCCATCACCGGCAATCCTGAGCGGGTCGCGAACCACCCGAATCAATGGATTCGGCAAGTGCAGGGCACCGAAAAGCATCAGCTACCGCGTCATCGGATCCGCTGAGGCGCTGATTGCCAAGGCGTCAGATCTTGGTCGGGTGTGGATGAAGGGTCCTAAATCATGTGTGTCCCGGTCTTTGGTTTTATGGTGAACTGGCAGCGCGCGTCGCCTGCCAGACCAGGGCCTGCCAGCCTCCGTCGATCAAGCGAAAGACACCGGTGTTGTAGAACAGCTCGGTCGACGAGTTGGCCTGCTCGGCCACCAGCTGGAATGTCACCACCGCCGTCTCGTCAAAGACCTGCACTCGCACATCGCGCGCTGAGTAGCTCACACCCGGCTCCGGCTCGTTCGATCGGGCAGCCGCAGCAAGTCCGCTCATGATCTCAGCCTTGCCGAAGCGCGCCCCGCTTGAGCTTGTATAGATCAAATCCTCGGCCCAAAAACGTTCATGGACCTCAGAATCATTGATCGAGGCGCCGCGCAGAAACTCCGCCAGAAGATCGCGCATCTTCGACTCGGTATCCCCGGCCAAAGCGATCTGAGGGGCCATGAACAGTATCAGGATGGGAAAAATGAGCCGTCTGAATGTCATGGCGACAGCCTAGCAGGATTGACCCCGGGGCGCCAAACGCACCAGAGCGGAGAGAAATCGAATGCCGGCCGGGGGCTCACGCGAGATCATTCTCGCGTGAGCCCGGAGCCTTACCAGGCCAGACAGCGCGCCAGCGTGCGCTCGCGGCGCTCGATTTCGCGCTGCGCTCGATGCAAGGACTGACCATAAGCCCACTGATAGTGGTCCTGATAGGAGGTCGACCAGCGCGGATGCGAATGCGCACAGCCAAAGCGCCATGCCGTGTGGGACTGGCTGACGGCAGTGCGCGCATACCAGTCAGCCTTGCGCGCCTTGGGATTCGCGTGGGTCGCACGGGACGCGCGGCGAAGCACCGTCCGGGACTGATGATGCGATGGACCGCGATGGGCGGGCGGACCGTGCCGATGGTGCTGCAGGCCCGCCGCCGAAACGACATGCCCGCCATGACCAACGACGCTGGTCTTGTGCTGCCCGAAGGCATCCATGCTGACACCCAGGGTCAGGGCCAGCAACAGGGTGATAACGACGATCTGGAATTGGATCTGAAGTCTCATGACAGAACTCCGGTTCGTTGGATTGCAGAACCAGTGTCGACGAGAGCGATTGAATTCCGGCTGAATCGTGGCTTCAGTGCCTGTTCAGCTTCTGCACGTGCAGATCGAACTACCGATCGTGGATCAAGTGGGGTCCCGGATGATGTGTGTTCCGGTTTTTGGCGGTTTTTGTTCCTCTACCAGCCCCGCCGCAGCCAGCCCCCCGCGCGGCCTTCTTCCATGGTCGCGGCCAGCCTTTCGATCAGCCGCTTGTGGCCGCGCCACTCGAGCTTCCATACGTCCGCCTCGCCGACCCGCTGCGCCAGCCAGTCATCGCTGGTGCCCAGCGCGTCGACCAGTTTCAGGCCCAGCGCGCGGCTGCCGTACCAGTACTCGCCGGTGGCGACGCGCTCCAGGTCGAGCTGCGGGCGGTACTTGCCGACCATGGCCTGGAACAGGGTGTGCACTTCCTCCAGCTCCTCGCGCAGCTTCTCGCGATCCTCGTCGGTGACGTCGCCGAACATGCTGACGGTGCGCTTGTAGCGGCCGGCCTTGACCTGTTCCACGGTGATGCCGCGCTCGTCGAGCATGCGCCGGAAGTTCGGCACCTGCGCCAGCACGCCGATCGAGCCGACGATCGCGAAGGGTGCGGCGAGGATGCGGTTGGCTACGCAGGCCATGAGATAGCCGCCACTGGCCGCAACCTTGTCGACCGCTACGGTCAGCGGGATGCCGCGATCGCGGATGCGCACCAGCTGCGAAGCCGCGAGCCCATGCTCGTGCACCAGGCCACCGGCATTCTCCAGCCGCACCAGCACCTCGTCGCTCTGCTCCGCAACCGCCAGCAGCGCGCTGACCTCCTCGCGCAGCGAGGACGTGCCGCTGGCGCGAATGTCGCCGCGAAAGTCGATGACGAAGACGCGTTTGCGCCGCTCCGATTGCGAGGTCTTGGCCTCCTTCTTGCGTTGCTTCACCAGCTTCTTGCGCTCGGCCTTGGGCAAGAGCGCCAGGCGCAGTCCGTCCGCGGCACGGCGCAGGCGCGTGTTCAGGTTGGTCACCTTGAGACCTTCCGCCTCGCGCTGGCGCCGCGACAGGTTTACGAACACCCCGATGACGAACACGATCGCCGCCACGAGGGTCAGGGTCTTGGCGAGAAACAGCAGGTATTCCAGCACGGCCTGGGTCACGTTCATCTCTCCGGGGACGGCAAAGCGAGGGCTATGGTAGCCCACCGGGCACACACCGGTCGCGACGGCTCAGAGCCGCTGGCCCCGCGGACTCGGCGGCCGGAACAGGTCTGCGCGCAGCGGGACAATAATATGTGCCCCGGTTTTCTTGACAGGATGTTGGTGTCGACGGCGATCAAGGCGGCGCTATTCCTCGCAGGCGAGTTCGCGTAGTCGATCCCAGCGAACGCCCGAAACGTGGGTGCGCAGGCCCTCGCCAGCAAAACTGGCCCTGCGCTCGGCTTCGGCACGTTCCCGCCGCAAACCGCGCTGCCTTAGGAAGGACCTTATCCTGAGTGAGTCACGAGTTTTTCCTTTGGCGGCGGAGACCTGGTTTACGCGGATCGCTTCGAGCCTTTCGGTGTGCGGTCAGGACCAGTAAAGCCTGGCTTTCTGTCTGCGCAGCCGCCATCGGCCGAACAGCACAAGTAATGTTGCGCAGAGCAACCCTGGCACCCATGCCATCCACGCGCCCAGCTGCGCAAACAGAGTCGGCCCGAGGTTGGGAAGCGCTACCGGTCGACACTGCGCCGCCGGGCCGCCCTCAGGCGCAAGCCGCTGCAGGCGCCCCACCGCGTCGATCCACCCGGCAGTGTCGCCGTTGACGCTGCGTACGATGGGCTTGCGGTAGCTGACCGCGATGATGCGCGACATGGCCAGGTCATAGCGCTCTGCCACGTGACCGCCGAAGGCGGTGAAGTTGGACATCTGGGCGATTACATTTCCGCCCGCAACGCTCGCCGCTGCCAGATGCGAGCGCGAGTGCATTTCGTAGCAGATCGCCGGAATGACCTCGAGACCGTCCGCGACCGACATGACCGTCCCGGGTGGGCCGTCGCCATGCCCCATCATGCCGCGCCACAGCGTGGTTTCGTAGACCGGAACAAGCGCTGATTTCGTGTGCTCCAACGGCGCTTGCGCGCCAGGACGATAAAGCCGCGCCACGACGCTGCCTGGCTTGCTGATGCATTGCATCAGCAGGGGCACTCCGGCACCCTCCAGCAGAACCGGCGCTCGCCGGCAGGCAAACTCGGCACGGTGCTGGGGCAGCGGCGTCTCGGGCCATACCGCGAGCCGACACGAGGGGTCGGCGCGAAGCGCGTGACGGGTTTGTTCAACAGCGGAGCGGTGCCGGTCAGACCGATTGTCGGTGATGTTGCTGACGGCCGAATGATGCCTCAGCTGGAATTGCAATGCCATGATCGAGACGCTGGGATGCTGGGTCCCTGCCAGGTCGACATGCCGGATGCGCAAGACGCCCGCCGACGCGCAGACGAACAGGAGCAGCAGATAAACGCTAAGGATCGACAGCATGGCGCTACGTCCGCGGCATCGAACAAGCTCAGCCAACG
>PWJA01000139.1 GCA_003560975.1 Gammaproteobacteria bacterium | reverse complement strand
TGTGGCTGGTGCTGACGGCGACGCTGACTTATGCGTATCGGATTTAGGGACCAGGGACTAGGGACCAGGGGCCAGGGACTAGGGACCAGGGGTCAGGAAGCTTTTGTGCCGCGTGGAGGTTGGTGCTCGTGGTTGCGGGCGCTGACACTGGCGGCAGCGTTGTTCGGGCAGCCGGCGTGGGCAGAGCCGCCGCGGGTGATTGCGCTGGCGCCGCACCTGGCGGAACTGGTGTTTGCCGTCGACGCCGGGGAGACGCTGGTCGGGACGGTGGCATGGAGCGACTATCCGCCGGAAGCGGCCGAACTGCCTCGCATCGGCGATGCCTTTCGTCTCGATCTGGAACGCATCATCGGGCTGGATCCGGATATCGCCCTGGCCTGGGAAGGTGGAACGCCGGCGGCGGCGGCGGAGCGGCTGGCCGGGCTGGGGATCGAGCTGGTCTGGGTTCGGACCCGGTCGCTCGAAGAGATCGCCACCGCGCTAACCGAACTGGGCAGGCACCTGGGCCGTCCGGACGCCGCCCGCGCGGCCGTCGACCGCTTCCGCCGGGCGCTGGCAGCGCGTCCCGTCCAGCCAACCGAAACGCGGATCCCGGCTTTCTACCAGGTCTCCGATCGTCCGCTGTATACCCTGGGCGGGCGCCACATCATCAACGAGGTTCTGGCCCGCTGCGGCGCCCGCAACGTGTTTGCCGATCTGGACTCGGAGGCCGCGGCCGTCGACTTCGAGGCGGTGCTGGCGCGCCGCCCCCTGCTGATCATCGCCGCCGATGAGCCCGGCCAGGCCGACCGGCTGGCCCGCTGGCGCAGCAACCGCTCCAGCCTGCCCGATCAGGCGCGCCTGATCGAAGTGAACCCCGACACGCTGATCCGTCCCACGCCCCGCATCATCGAAGGCCTGGACGAATTGTGCGCGGCAATTCAGGCGGACGATTCGGCGTAAATCCGGCTCTTCTTGTAGCCACGATAGAAAAAGCGCACCAGCACCGTGCCGGCCGCGGCCACCGGCAAGGCCAGCAGTACGCCGATGAAGCCGAACAGCTGGCCGCCGGCCAGCACGGTAAAGACGACCAGCACCGGGTGCATGCCGATCCGGTCGCCGACCAGGTTGGGCGTGAGCAGGAAGCTCTCGATCAGCTGGCCGACGGTAAAGACCATGGCGACCCAGAACAGGAACCAGAACTCGAAGTTCTGGATCACCGCGGTGACGCCGGCCAGCAGCACACCGGTGATCGCACCCAGGTAGGGTACGAAGCTGACCAGACCGGCAATCATGCCGATCGCAATGCCGTTGTTCAGGCCGACCAGCCAGAGTCCAAGCGCATAGATGGTGCCGAGGCTGAGCATGACCAGCAGCTGTCCGCGCAGAAATCCGCCCAGGGCCTCGTCGCAGTCCCGGACCAGGCCGACCACGGTCGGCTCGATGTTGCGCGGCAGCAGATCGCGCAGGATGTCGAGCAGGCGATGCCAGTCGCGCATCAGGTAAAACGTGACCAGCGGCACCAGAAACAGGCCGGTCACCCAGATGATGAACCGCCCGCCCGACTCGCTGATGTAGGTCCAGGTTGCCTGGCCGGCCGCCGCGATGTTGGCGAAATTCTCCTCCAGCAGTTCACGCAGGCGCGTTGCATCGAAGGTCTCGCGGTCGAACTGCCATCCCAGCTGCTCTTCCAGAATCGGCTGAAAGCGATCCTGGAGCTGCTCCAGATAGGTCGGCAGACGACTGAACAGATCGGCCGTCTCGCGCACGAGCACGGGAATGACCAGCAACAGGGTGACCACCAGCAGACCGGTGACGAGCAGAAAGACCATGCCCACCGCCACGTCCCGTCGCATCCAGCGCTCCAGCCGCGAAACCAGGGGGTCGGCCATGTAGGCCAGCAGCGCGCTGATCAGGAACGGCGTCAGCACCGGCGCGAGCAGCCAGACCAGCCAGCCGGCCAGCAACAGCGAGCCGGCAATCCAGAGCAACTGCTCGCGCGACAGTCGCGGGAAGACAATTTCCGGCGTCTCACTCATCTTCGGGCCCCTGATCGGATCATCTGTCCCGAATCATACGTGGTCCGACGGCACGCGCAACATTTCGACACGGGGGGCGGTACCCTTGGGGAATAAGCGCGAGCTGAGGCGGGACAACCGCCTGCATCCTCGCCCTGTCCATCCGGAACCAGGAGGAACTGCCCATGATCGTACTCGACGTCAACAACATCATCGGAACCGAACGCGAAGTGCACGGCGAAGGCTGGGTCAGCCGGCGCCTGTTGCTCAAGGGGGACGGCATGGGGTTCAGCTTCCACGAAACCATCATCCCCGCCGGGGCGGAACTGCACATGTGGTACAAGAACCATCTGGAAGCCGTGTACTGCGTTTCCGGCGACGGCAGCATCGAAGACCTCGCCACCGGCGAAGTCCACCCCATCCGCGACGGCGTGATCTACGCGCTCGACCAGCACGACCGCCATATTCTGCGCGGCGGGTCGGAAGACATGCGTTTGATCTGTGCGTTCAACCCGCCCGTCACCGGCCGCGAAACCCACGATGCCGACGGTGCCTACGAGCTGGTCGAAGACGATTGATCGGCTGAGCGCAGTTCCTGCAGCGAACGGATCAGCTCCTCGCTCGCGCTATCGAGGTCCGACAGGGGCTTGAGCCACTGCTCGGGCGCGCTGCCGGCCAGCTCGAGAACCCGGGCGGCGATCTGATGCACCCGAGCGTGGCGTTCCTTCGTCACACCATAGGCCGCAAGATGGCCATACCGCTGACGGCCCTCTTCATCCAGCCAGCGACCCAGCACGCAGCGCGCATCTTCGGCGCTCAGATCGGGGTCCGGTCGGCGCTGGCCGCGAACCACCTCGTGGATCCGACGAAGCCAGTTGCGATGGGTATTGACGGCAATCGACAGGGTCGACCCGTGATCGTTGAGCCGCGCCTCGCCCCACTCAATGGAAGCCGCGCGCACCCCCCACTGCCGTAGCCACGCGGGAAGATCTTCGGCGACCATGGGATGAGCGAACGCGTAACCCTGTGCGAGTTCGCAGTCCAGCTCGGTGAGAGCGGCCATGTGGTCGAGGGTCTCGACGCCCTCGGCGACCACGCGCAACCCGAATGCGTTGGCCAGGCTGATCACGCTGCGCACGATGCTGTAGTCGCTCAGGTTGGTCAGCATGCGGCGCACGAAGCTTTGATCGATCTTGACTTCATCGACCGGCAGCGAGCGCAGATGACTGAGGGAGGAATAGCCCGTTCCGAAATCGTCGAGTGAAACCTGCAGGCCGATGCGCCGGATCTGATCGAGCACTGCCGTGGCGCGATCCAGATCGGCGAGGGCGGCGCTTTCCAGGATTTCCACCTGCAGCAGCCCGGGCGTCACCCGGGGGTGGCGCGCCATCAGCTCCTTCAGCTGGTCGACGAAGCCAGGCGACAGCAGGTGGGGCCCGGAGAGGTTGACGCTGACCGGCAGAACCAGGCCTTGCGCCAGCCAGCGCTCCAGTTGCCCCAGGGCCTGCTCGATGACATAGCTGCCGAACCGCCCCTCCAGATCGGATCGGTCGAGATCACCGAGAAACGAGGCCGGAACCAGCACGCCGCGCTCCGGGTGGCGCCAGCGAACCAGGCCTTCAACGCCGATCACCGCCCCGGAGCGCAGATCGATCTTGGGATGGTAGAACAGCTCGAACTGTTCGCCCTCAAGGCCGGCCCGGATTTCGAGCAGGCGATCGCGGCGCTGCTGAAACTCCTCTTCCATGCCGATATCGAACAGACTGAAGCCGTTGCGACCCTGCGCCTTGGCCCGGTACATGGCCTGGTCGGCATGGCGCAGCAGGGTATCGGGATCCGATGCGTCATCCGGATACAAGGTAACGCCGATGCTGGCCAGCACCTGCAGCTTGTGCGAATCGATGATCATGGGCTGCCCGATTCGCTCCAGCACCGCGTTCAGACGTCGTTCAAGATCGGTCGTGTCGGAGAATCCTTCGAGCAACAAGACAAACTCATCGCCGCCGAGCCGGGCGACCACGTCTGACTGGCGCACCAACCCGCGCAAACGATCAGCGATCTCGGTCAGTACCCGGTCACCGACGCCGTGGCCGTATCGATCATTGATCGGCTTGAACTCGTCGAGATCCAGATAGCAAACCGCCAGGCGGTTTCGATTGCGGTCGGCGCGCGCGCACTGCTCGCGCATCCGTTCAGCGAGCAGCTTGCGGTTGGGCAGATCGGTCAGGCCATCGAAATTGGCGATCCGGATCAGCTCGTCCTCGTGACGCTTTTGTTCACTCAAGTCGATGTCGAGACAGAACAGCTCGGTCGGCAGCCCCCGGCGGCGAAGCACGCTGTGGCTCGAGTACACGGTGACCCGGGAGCCGTCCTTGCGCATGAGTTCCAGTTCGCCGTTATCGATCGACCCACCCGCGGCCACTGCGCGCAGGCTTTCATGTACCGCCGCGCGCTGCTCCGGCGGGATAATGAGGTCAATCAGGCTGCTCTTCAGGGCCTCGGCTTCCGAGTACCCGTAGAGCTGCTCCGAGGCCCGGTTCCAGTACAGGACCCGACCGTCGAGCCCGTAGCCCTGGATCGCCACTCCGGGCACATCTCGGAGCAATGTGCGGAAACGCTTGTCGCTTTCGCGCAGCAAACGCTCGGCCTCGCGGCGCAGGGTGACGTCAATGCAGGCGGCCAGCACGCAGTCGCGATCATCGATGCGGATCGAGGTCAAGGTCACCTGCATCCAGAACTGGCTGCCGTCCAGACGCCGGGAAAGCCAGTCGAACTGCTGGCGACCATGGTCGCGGGCCTGGTGAATTCGGGCCAGCGCCCCGTTCCAGTCATAGGGGGGTTCGGCCCAGATTTCGCTTTGATGTTCGGCCAGGCCGGCGAGGCTGTCGGCACCGAAACTGCGCCATGCCTCGCGGTTGCCATCCAGGATCGATCCGCTTTGTGCATCGTGGAGCAGGATGCCGATCGGGGCCTGCTCGAGCATGGCCTGAAACCGCTGCTCGGCCTCGGTCAGCGCCGCTTCGGTTTTTTTCTGGTCGGTGATGTCGCTGATGATGCCACCCCAGCGGCGATCCTTCCCGACCTGACGCGGCTCGGACTGGATGAGGACCCAGCGCGTCTGGCCCCTGCTGACGATTCGGGCGGAGGCTTCGAACCCCACGCCGGCCTGGCGGGCGCGCTCATTGAGCGCCATGATTCGCTCGACGTCATCGCGATGAAAGTGGCTGAACACCGCCTGAAAGTCGGCCAGAAGCTGCGCGCGGCCAACGCCGAACAGTTCTACTGCGCGATCGCTGACGAAATCGAATCGCGGCGACATCGACGCTCGATCGACCAGCTCGTACACCCCGACCGGCAGCCCGGCAACCAGCCGCTCGTTCCGTTCCGCCTCCTGCCTGACCTGGGCCCGCAGGCGCGCCAGCCGGCGATTGGCGAGCATCAGGGCAACGACCAGCACGGACAGGAACAACAGGCTCAAGTAGTAGACCGCCGGCTCGCCCAGCCGGGCATCCTGGGCCCACAGCGGGCCGGGAGAAAACCCGGCCAACACCGCCGGAAAACGTCCGCGTACAGACTCAATGAGCGGTTTCAGGGCGGCAGTGCTTTGGCAGGCTGACTTCAAAAAGCTGGACTCCCCCGGTAATTCGGGCAGGCAAACCCCTCCAAGCCAGATGCTTGGCTCCTCCCGCGCCAGTTTGACTATATCACCGGCCTTCTCGAATTCAGGCGCGGTCGGTGTACCATCCGAATTCCGGCCCGCTGGCCGGTCGATGCCCGACCGCTTGTCGGTGACTCTGTCAGCCAATGACACGGCGCGGGCTTTCCAGCGACCTTCACCTGACCCGGATCCGCCGTATGAGCAACGCCTTGCCGCCCGGACGCTACCGTCACTTCAAGGGCAACGAATACGACGTCATCGATGTCGCCCGCCACTCCGAAACCGAACAATGGCTGGTGGTTTATCGGCCGCTGTACGGCGAGGGCCGGCTGTGGGTGCGCCCGCTGGCCCTGTTTACCGACCACAAGACCGTCGACGGCCGAACCGTGCCGCGTTTCGAACGGATCGGCGAATCCGTCGAGGCCGATGCGTCCCTGCAGGCCCGGGTCGAGTCCTTCTGCCGAACGCATCACCTGGTCCGCGCGCCGGCGGTACGGCTGCTGGATCTGTGCTCGGAGATGGGCGAACTGGCCAAGGTCTGGCTGAAGACCAGCCGCTATGGCGCCGTGCCGGAGGCCGGGCTTGATTCCTCAGCCGGGCGCGCCGAGATCGGGGACGCCTTGTTTGCCCTGCTGTGCCTGGCCAACGAATCCGGGATCAACGCCGAGTCCGCGCTGATCGACACCCTGGAACGCTATCGTCGGCGCATCGACGACCACGGCCATCCCGGGTCGCAACCCGACTAACCTCGATCCAGGCGCTTCAGCCAGACCCGCATGACCTTCTCGGCCTGCTTGTCGCCGTTGGCCGCGGCCATTTCGATGCCTTGCTGCCAGGCGTCGCGCGCCGCGGCCTGATCGCTGGATTCAAGACAGGCCCGGCCCAGTTCCTGCCAGGCCATGGTCCGGGTTGGCTGCATCTCGGTCGCCCGCTGCAGATGTTCACGCGCCCGCGGCAGGT
>PWJA01000104.1 GCA_003560975.1 Gammaproteobacteria bacterium | reverse complement strand
GGCGTCATGGGCGTCATGGGCGTCATGGCGTTTCTAGAGTCATTTGTGCTTTAGAGTGACATGTTTAGAGGAGTCTGCATGAAAGTTGCGGGAATTGCTGCACGTATTGCGCCACTGGCGGTTCTGTTTTGCTTGTCTATTGCAGGGGCTACCCAGCCCGCATGGGAGCTACAGTCCGACCGGGTCGACATACTTCACGATAAAAATGGAGATGCGGTTCATCTACTGGAGAACCCTCTGATTTTTAAACAGGGTAATGAGGGCAGGTTCGAACTGAGTTCGAAGTCGGCTTGGTATTCAGTAAAGGAGCCCTCCATTATCGACGTTTCGGGAAAAGTTCACCTTGGAACTGATGTTTGGAGCGCCTTTACAGACGCTGCCCGCCTCGATTTCTCCACCGGAGAGATTGAAGTTGATGGTATTTTGGTCCTGGTCAACGCGCTTTCGAACGCTCGTGGAGACTCTTATTCCATTTCGACATCCTTCTGGTGTCAGGGGGGTAATCTGTTCATCGACGGTGAAGATCAGGGTGAGGTTGACGAGGACAATGCGGTCTCGATTGGTGGGGGGTCTTGGTGGTGCGATGGGGATCGCCTGCAAGGTAGGATCTTTTTCCAGATTCAATAGAGCAAACGGGAGGCCCCTCAGCCAAGCTGGGGGCCTCACAGCACGCCTGATCATTCTTCCGGCCAACGCTTCTTGTACTTCGGGCAACCCCCCATTGGTCTGCAGACCGGCGCTACGGCTACTGGCACTTGCGTCGCAGCGTAGGTAACGCAGGCTTGCCGACTTGCCGAAGGCAACAAGGCAAGCTGAGCGCCGTTAAGCGTGTGCACGATCTGCGACTTTTCCGACTGAAACGCGCTCCGAGCCTATTTGTTCAGAAGTTTCTTGAAGGATCATCAGGCCAGGGCAAACGTCACAGACCTCAGACCTCAGACCTCAATGCCGGTAGTGCGGAACGGAGAAGCCGGATTTCAGCAGCGGGGTCAGTGCTTCGGCAGCCATTGGGCGGGCGAAGAAGAAGCCCTGGGCGCTATCGCAGTGCTGATCCAGCAGGAAGGCGGCTTGTTCGGCTGTCTCCACGCCCTCGGCGATCACATGTTGCTTCAGGCTTTTCCCCATACTGATCATGGCGCTGACCAGGGCTGCGTCGTCTGCATTCTGGGGGATGCTTTGAATAAAGGAACTGTCCATCTTGAGCGTGTCGATCGGGAACCGGCGAAGATAACTCAGGCTTGAGTAACCAGTGCCGACATCATCCACTGCAAGCCGGATACCCAGATCCGACAGCTCATGGAGCGCCGAATCAGTCGACCTGACATCCCGCATCAGTACGGTTTCAGTCAGTTCAAGGCCCAGATAGCAGGGCTTCAGCCGCGTTTCCTCAAGAACCTCACGCAAGCTGGCGACAAAATCACTGTCGCGAAATTCGAGTGCGGAGGTATTGACGCAGATGATGACCGGCGGCAGGCCCATATCCTGCCGGGCCTGTGCCTGGCGACAGGCTTCGTATAGTACCCAGCGACCGAGCGGTAGAATCAGGCCGTTGTCCTCGGCGATGGGCACGAAATCGGCCGGGGCAAGCAGGCCGCGTTGCGGGTGCTGCCAGCGCACCAGGGCCTCAATGCCGACGATCGCGCCGCTGTGAAGGTCGAACTTGGGTTGGTAGTGCAGAACGAATTCCTGCCGGTCCAATGCCAAGCGCAAGCTGGCCTCGGTGGCTTGGCGCGCTACGGCGCGCTCTGTCATTTCCTGTTCGAAGAAAGCGTATGTATTGCGGCCCTGGCCCTTGGCGTGATACATCGCGGTATCGGCCTGCTTGATGAGGGTCTCAGTGTCCCTTCCGTCGTCCGGGTAAATGCTGATGCCGATGCTCGCACTGACATGCAGATCGTGTTCTTCGATGTGATGCGGCCGGGCGATTGCCGCAAGCATTTTTTGTGCAGAAAGCGCTGCGTCTTCCGGATGGTTGATGTCGGTCAGCAGGGCCACGAACTCATCCCCACCCTTGCGGCAGATGGTGTCCGACTGTCGCACGCAACCGAGCAGGCGCTTGCCCACCGACAGTAGCAGCTGGTCACCCACGCCATGGCCCAGCGAATCGTTGATATGTTTGAATGCGTCCAGATCCATGAACAGCACGGCGAACGGCTTGCCAGTGCGTTGCGCCACGGAAATCGCCTGGGCCAGCCGGTCGTACAGCAGTATCAGGTTGGGCAGGTGGGTGAGCGTATCGTGATGCGCCAGGTGGTCGAGTTCGACCTGGGCCATCTGTAACTGTTCGGCCAGCTTGCGCGCTTCGATGGTCGCGATGACCAGGTTCGCATTGGCTTCCTGCAGACGGGTCAGCTGGTCGCCGGCTGTCTGCAGCCTCTCCGGGCTGTGTGTATCTTTTACGTGCGCGTGTTCCTTCCCATCGGGAAGGGAAGCGTTGTTTCTATCACTACCGCTCATGCGCGCTCTCCACGGGAGGGGGCGCGGAGCTTGGGATGGCCGGTCATGATGCCTTCGTATTCGCTTAAGCGGTCGCCAATCACAAAGCCCTTGTCGGTGATGTCGAACAGCCGAATATCCTTGCTGTGGACGCTGCCGCGTAACTTGACGACAGAGAAAACACGCTTGAACTGTCCGCCGATTTCGACATAGCGCAGAACCAGTATGGCATCAGAGAGAAACGCGCTGCCATTCGGACTGAAACGCAAATCGGTGTAGCGGTCTTCCAGTTCCGCAGTCATCAAAATGGTCACGCCTCTGCCCGTCAACTCCGCCACCATGCGGTACAGCGAACCGCGAAAATATTCGCTGAACTGGGGCGCCAGGGCCAGCTCGAAACCCGAAAGTGAATCAATGACGACGCGCTTGGCCTGCATGCGGTCAATCATATGAAGCAGGTCGTACAAGGTTTCGTCGATCGACAAATCCAGCGAACGCGTGGAGTATAGGAACGATAACCGCCCTTTTCCGCGACTTCAAGCGGTATCCGGTGCCGTGTCAGGTTGACTTTTGACACCGGCTTGGCGTTTGGTGATGCCGAGCCGTGACTATTGCGACGCGCACCAACTGCCGTCGACTTGTGGTGCCGCGTGCACCACCCTTAACCCGCTCGGATCGAGCAACGAAAAGGAGTCAACGATAGCGACTCCAGTGGCGTACGATTACCAAGGCGCTCATTGGGCGCGGTCAGCCTAACTGTAGATAAAGTTACTCGACGAGACTCATGCCTGCACCGAGTAATCAGTCGTAAGGCTGAACTCGTGGGGTAAGCCGAATCAACCCAGCCCAAGTATTATCCACGGCAGTGTTCGTTGTACTGTAACGCCGCATGGACACCAGCCACAAAAGACCATCGGCGCTCACATCCACGACGCCGGTATTGTCCCAGCGCCAGTCGTCGATACCGACTTCATGCAAAATATCGGAAAGCGGCTGAACTCCCGTGGCACGGGTCCAGATGAAACCTCGGGAGCCGATGCGATCGCCGGGACGTTCAATCGGCGCATCGCCCACGAGAAAACTGCCATCGGCGCTGGCTGCGAATACTGCATCGTAGCTTAAATCAACGGCTTGCGGCAGGCGTTCAATGTACTCTGTGCCGAAGGAATCGGTCCACAACCAGGCCTGATGGTAAGCAGGGTTGGCTGGGTCTGAATCAATGCTAAGCCCGCCACCATGGATAACTTCGCAGTTGGCCGCGCATCCGAACGCAACCAGTAGCGAATTTCCGGAACCATCCTGCAGAAAATCAGCCTGACCATCAATCCAGCGGGTCGCGCGGTCGCGGAACTGACCGGGACCGAGAAAATCGGTACCCCAACCGACAATCGTCTGCCCATCATTTGAGATGCCTCGAATACCAAAAATGACCTCAGAGTCTTCTTCGTTCGCGACCTCTATCTGACCGCTTGAGGCGCTCCAAATCCAGAGAGAAGAAAAAATATCTCCTGGAGCACGGCGGCCCCTGCCAACCAAATAATCCCCGTTCTGAGAAATGCCTTCAATGATCGGACGGAGTAGAAAGGTATCAGACAAAGGCTGCCAACCATTGACTTCGGTCCAAGAATACAAACCACTCTGATGATCTGTTAGGCCATCTGGCGCTTCGTTCAGAACGGCGTAGATTGTCTCACCGTTCGCTGTCATTACTGAACCGTCAAATGTAGCTTCACGTGGTAAGAGGTTCAAGTCGTCGCCTGTGTCCTTCCAGAGCCACAGGCGATGCCCCTCTTGCGAAAGGTAGGTACCTAGAGCGACGCTACCATCATCAGACATCGCCGCTACGCGATTGTCAAGGGGATAGCCAGGTGAATCCACAGGAATCTCTGCAACCAGTTCAAAATCATACAGGTCCAGCAGTTCAGGCGTTTGCCGCTCACAATCCAGTTTGGCCAGGCGGGTCAGACGTGTCAGATCCATGCCGCCATCGCCGAACGCCGGCGACGACGAGGCGTAGGTCATCGCACCCACATCACAGTCGAGGTTCATCGTTAACGTCCCCCAAGGCAGGAACTCCACGAACTGCGGATCGAAATCCGGGCCAAATTGACCACCGCGGGTGGTCTGTAGACTGTCAAATACAATCTCGTCGCCTTCACGCCGGCCCTCTCCAATCATCCAGCGCTGGCTGCCTTCAGCATCGTAGGTGTACCAGATCACCAGCGCTGCATCGCGATCCAACCACTGCAGGGAAAAGCCCTTGCCTGAGCGCGCGGGCTCGAACCAGGAGCCACTAAGACGCGCATCATCAGTGACCGGAAACAAGGTACGGCCATGAATCGACTCCACGCAGTCCACCCCCATGGTACGGCTCAGCCGGGTCATGTCGATGATCTCGTCTTGATCGAAGGCCTGGTAGGCGAACCTGGCCTGATCGCAGCCAAAGAACTCCATGGTTGCTGAACCGACGACTTCCAGCTCCACATCGTCCGGATCAAACGCCGAGCCGAATTTCCCACCACTAGTCACCAGCAACTCGCTAAAGACCGCACGGGTGCCACCATCACCTGTCTCGATCTCACCGGTGCTGAGCAGCCAGCGCTGCTCGCCCTGTTCATCGTAGGTGAACCAGTACAACAGCGCCCGCTCCGAACTCAGAATCTCCAGAACAAGACCCTCACCGTCTCGCTCCGGATCGAACCACAAGGCGCTGTGCCCCGAGCCAACGACGGACGGGGGCGTGCCGATAACTGGCATTGGCACCGCGTTGGCCAAATTCACACAGAACCATGGAAGAACCAGAAGGCTAAACAAATCCAGCCGCCGCGAGCGACGGCTGGGTTGTAGGCGATCAAAAAGCTTCATTGGATTGAACCAGTGGGGCATGGGAAGTTCGTCGACTGCGGGGTAATGCCCCAATTGTTGGTGACGCTCACGTCAACGTTGACAGTTGTGTTGGGAATACATGTGCCAAACAACATGTCACTGTTGCTGCTATGACCGGTGCTGCTCGTCCAACTGACAGCGGTTGAGCCCTGCGTGTTGTAGATTATTTGGCATACGTACTGGCCATTACCACTGTTGCCCGGATCCGGACAATTCAAATTGGCTATCGTTGGTGGATTTGATCCATGGCTGGTCAAAAGAGTCCTCGAAAATGCATTTAATGTTTGCCCGGCGGGCTGGAACCAGGCCTTTGAGGCGCTCGGGCATGTGCCGTTATGACCACCAATGGTTGTACCCTGGGCATGGCCGGTACCTGAAAGGAAAGCACCACCAGAATCTCCAAATTCGACGCAAATGTTGGTTTCAGTCGTATTCTGAATATGTTCGTAGAAAGCGCAGCCACCCCAAGCATTTAACCCACCACAGAATTGTTGTGTCTTATTTCTGACCTGCACTACTCCGCAATGCGGAGCCCCTGGGATGTTGCCCGAGGCCTGGCCGTATCGACACACTGAAGATCCCACCGGCACTTCTCGATACCCGCCGAATTCACCGGTCACCGAAAACATGCCGCCCGCGTAACCATTGACAAGCGCCAGCGGCTGCCAAGACGGATTGGTTTCTACCCAGCCCGAGTCCTGAATTCGCTGCCCTTGGGGTACTGAGTGCCAAGTTGATCCCTTGAACTGTCCCATTGGTGTTGTACCGATACAA
This sequence comes from Gammaproteobacteria bacterium, assembly GCA_003560975.1. Classification (GTDB taxonomy): domain Bacteria; phylum Pseudomonadota; class Gammaproteobacteria; order Xanthomonadales; family Wenzhouxiangellaceae; genus Wenzhouxiangella. The sequence goes on along the minus strand of PWJA01000104.1, from coordinate 555 downwards.
GATTCAACGTCATGATTGACCGCACCACAGTGTCCAGCGGTGATAAAGCCGCCTTGAACCGAAAAGCCAATTGAGCACCAATAAGGATCGCCATTCTGCCAGGAAGTAAATAATGGATTTTCGAAGCACTCCGCTCCTACGATATAACTGGAAAGCTGAGGAATTTCAGAGAGTTCGTTAACGCGGTAGTAATTGGAATCAATGGACATAGCGGCAAGCGCATGGGCAGTTACACTTCGATGGCCTGACTGCACATCCAAGGCCAGCTGATTGGTGCGGTAGTCGATTCCGATCCCGACCAGGCCCGAAAAACTGGCTTGGTTGCCTGAGCGCATGCGTTCAATCTGCTCTTGAATGGCGTTTAAACTGCTCAGGCTGTGCTCGAGTATAACGGTCTTGGCACCTAGCCGCTCAACCATGGGAACGTGCTCAGGGTTCGTTAGTCCAACTGTCAACTTTAAAGTGTTCTCGTCAAACCACGCACCCGCGTAGGCGTCCCCGACCAAGCCCGGGATTTCGGAGTACAGCCGGGCCGCCTCAGCCTCATGGGCCAAG
>PWJA01000071.1 GCA_003560975.1 Gammaproteobacteria bacterium | reverse complement strand
CCGGGTTCGGCGGCGACCGCTTTCATTTCGCTGACGACCGAATAGTGATTCAGATAAATCGGCACCAGCTTGATCCCCAGATAGGCGAAGAACAGCACCAGGATCAAGACAAAGATGAAGCCAATCAGGGTCATGCCCCGCGCCTGCTGGATCGTTTTCATCCGCCTTGTCTCCTCTGCATAGCCTTGTCCGGCATGGGTGACGCATCCCTTAGTGAATCTTATCACCAATTCGGCTCCAGACCACGCAACCGCGCGCGCAATCCCAGTGCATCCAGATCCGGGTTGCGCGACCGACCAGGTTGGCCTCCGGCACGAAATTCCACGACCGGCTGTCCAGGGACTGATCCCGGTTGTCGCCAAGGACGAAGAAGTGCGCCTCCGGCACCGTCCAGGTCCGGGTCCCGCGATCCGGCTGGTCGGGGAAGATCATGATCGTGTGCGGATCTTCGCCCAGAAACTCCAGGCGCTGGATCGGTTGGCGACCCGGCGGGTTGCGATTGAGGCCTTCCCCCATCCAGGGTCCGATCACTTCCTGCTCGACCGGCTCGCCGTTGACGAACAAGACCTTGTTGCGGTAGGTGATCGTGTCTCCCGGGAGACCCACCACGCGCTTGATGTAGTTGATGCGCTCGTCTTCGGGAAACCGGAACACCATCACGTCGCCGCGCTCCGGGTCACCCAGCTCGATGATGCGGGTGTTGAGTACCGGCAGGCGCAGTCCATAGGAGAACTTGTTGACCACGATGAAATCCCCGATCTGCAGGGTCGGGATCATCGATCCGGAAGGAATCTTGAACGGCTCGAACAGAAAGGATCGGAAGACCAGCACAAGCAGCAGGATCGGGAACAGCGAGGCGATGCTTGCCAGCCAGTGGCTGCCGCCTTCCTCACCCGCCTTCCCCTGGCCCTCGTGACCGCGGCGGCGCAGCCAGAAACGTTCCAGAAGCCACAAGACGCCGGTCACCAGCGTCAGAAGGGTCAGAATCAAAGCATAATCCATGAGCGTTTTTCGTCGCTTTTTCTATTTGTCGTTGTCGGTGCGCAGGACGGCCAGAAAGGCCTCCTGCGGAATCTCGATTCGCCCGACCTGCTTCATTCGGCGCTTGCCGGCTTTCTGCTTTTCCAGCAGTTTGCGCTTGCGGGTGATGTCCCCACCGTAGCACTTCGCCGTCACGTTTTTACGATACGCCTTGACCGTGGATCGAGCAATGATGTGCGAGCCGATCGTGGCCTGGATGGCGATGTCGAACATCTGGCGCGGAATCAGCTCGCGCATGCGCTCGGCCAGGTCGCGGCCGCGGCGCTCGGCGAAGTCCCGATGCACGATACTGCCCAGGGCATCGACGCGCTCGCCGTTGATCAGAAGATCGAGGCGCACGAACGGGCCGGCCTGGTGGCGGATGAAGTCGTACTCGAACGACGCGAACCCGCGCGAGCAGGACTTGAGACGGTCGAAGAAGTCCATGACCACTTCCGACATCGGCAGCTCGTAGCTGAGCTGGACCTGGCCGCCCAGGAAGCGCATGTCTTTCTGCATGCCGCGCTTTTCCTCGCACAGCCCGATCACCGCCCCGACGTAGTCCTGAGGCACAAGGATGTTGGCGGCAATGATGGGTTCGCGGATCTCCCTGATCTTGTTCAGCGGCGGCATTCCGGCCGGATTGTCCAGGCGGACGATGTCCCCGTCGGTCAGTTCCAGTTCGTAGATCACCGTCGGCGCGGTCGTGATCAGGTCCAGATCGTACTCGCGCTCGAGCCGCTCCTGGACGATCTCCATGTGCAGCATGCCCAGAAAGCCGCAGCGGAAACCAAATCCGAGCGCGACCGAAGTTTCGGGCTCGAACTGCAGGGCCGAATCGTTGAGCTGCAGCTTGTCCAGCGCTTCGCGCAAATCCGGGTAGTCGCTGGAATCGACCGGGAAAATGCCGGCAAACACCCGTGGCTGGAGCGGCTTGAACCCCGGCAGGGGTTTTTCGGCCGGATTGCGCGCCCGGGTAATCGTGTCGCCGACCGGCGCGCCGTGCACTTCCTTGATGCCGGCGGCGATGAAACCGACCTGCCCGCAGCCCAGTTCCGAAGTCGGGGTGCGCTTGGGGTTGAAAATGCCGATCTGGTCGGCCTGATGCTCCTCGCCGGTCGACATCACCCGAATCTTTTCCCCCTTGACCAGGCGTCCCTGCTTGATCCGGACCAGTGAGTTCACGCCCAGGTAGTTGTCGAACCAGGAATCCACGATCAGCGCCTGGAGCGGACCGTCCTCGTTGGCCGCAGGCGGCGGAATCTTTTTGACAATGGCCTCGAGCACCTCGCGAATCCCGGCGCCGGTCTTGGCGCTGACCAGCAGGGCTTCGGAGGCGTCGATCCCGATGATGTCCTCGATCTGGTTGCGCACGCGCTCCGGGTCCGCCGCCGGCAGATCGATCTTGTTGATCACCGGTATCACTTCCAGGCCCTGCTCCACGGCCGTGTAGCAGTTGGCCACGCTCTGGGCCTCGACGCCCTGGGCGGCATCGACCACCAGCAGGGCACCCTCGCAGGCGGCCAGCGAGCGCGATACCTCGTAGGAGAAGTCGACGTGTCCCGGCGTGTCGATGAAGTTGAGCTGGTAGATTTCCCCGGAATCGCTTTCGTAGTTCAGGGTGACGCTCTGGGCCTTGATGGTGATGCCGCGCTCGCGCTCCAGGTCCATGGAGTCGAGCACCTGTTCGTTCATCTCCCGGTCGCTGAGGCCTCCGCAGACCTGGATGAATCGATCGGCCAGCGTCGACTTGCCGTGATCCACATGGGCGATGATGGAAAAATTTCGAATTCTGGCGATACGGCTCATGTTCACACAATGACGCCGCCCCCGGCCGAACCGGAGGCGGCGAATTCCAAAGCGAGGAGTATACCGGCTGCCCGTGCAGGCGCACCGCACCAAATCACTCAGTCACCCGCCTCGGGGGTGTAGGCGACGAACGTGGTCGCTCCGTCGGGCCGGTGGAGCAGCAACGCCACCGAGCGGCCCGGCGGCAACTCCTCGACGATGCCCTGAAAGTCGTCCATATCGGCCACGGCCTGGTTGTTGATCATGAGAATGACCTGGCCCTGACGCACACCGGCGCGATAGGCGCTGTCGCTCTCGACCGCGACGATCAGGACGCCGCCCTGGGGGTCGCCCAGGCGCTGCCGGTCCTGGCTGTCGATGGGCTCGACCGACAGGCCGAGCGCGTTGGTCGGCTGCCGATCGGCTTCCCGATCGGTTCCGGCCACGGCCGGCTCCTCGTCACGCTGCTTGATCGTGACCGTCTTGGTGATTTCTTCTCCCCAGCGATACAGTCTCACCGGGACCTCGGTACCGGGCCGGACCATGCCGACCAGCGGCGGCAGCTCGGAGAACACATCGACCGGCTCGTCGTTGAAGGCCACGATCACGTCACCGACCTCGATCCCCGCCGCTTCGGCCGCACTGTCCGGCTCGATGCGGTTGACCAGGGCGCCGGCCGGCCGATCCAGGCCCAGCGCATCGGCTTTCTCGCGCGTGATCACTTCGATACCGACGCCGAGGTAGCCACGCGAAACCCGGCCGTACTCGAGCAGCTGGTCGATGGAGTTGCGCGCCACTTCGATGGGAATGGAAAACGACAGGCCGATATTGCCGCCGCCGGAACTCAGGATCCAGGAATTGATGCCGACCACGCTGCCGTCGGTCCGGATCAGCGGCCCACCGGAGTTCCCCCGATTGATGGCCACATCGGTCTGGATGAACGGCACGTACTGCTGGCGTCCCTGCGTGCGACCCTTGGCGCTGACGATACCGGCGGTCACGGTCTGCTCGAAGGAAAACGGCGAACCGATGCCGATCACCCATTCGCCGACGCGCAAATCCCGTGAATCGCCGAACTCCAGGGTCGGCAAATCGCTGGCATCGATCCGCAGCAGCGCGACGTCGGTTTCCGGGTCGGAGCCGACCACTTCGGCCTCGAATTCCCGCCGGTCGGCGAGGCGAACCACCACCTGATCGGCGTCTTCGATCACGTGATGGTTGGTGACGATCAGGCCATCATCGGAGATGATGAAACCCGAACCGCCGCCGCGGCGATCGGGCTGACCGCGCGGCGGCCCTTCGCCAAAGGGCAGATCAAAGAAGCGCCGGAACATCTCCGGCAGGTCTTCCGGCATCTCGCCGCGCTCGCCGCGCTCGCCGCGCGGATCGCGGCGCTGGGCGGGGCGCGATCCGAAGCGAATCGTCTCCACGTTGACCACGGCCGGAATGGACTCGTCGACAAGTTCGGTGAAGTCCACGCCCTGGGCGGGGACCAGCGGAGTGTAGGCCACCAGGGCAATGACCAGTACGGCAAGCGTTTTTTTCAACATGGGGTCTCCGGTTCCAAAGAGGATCATTCAGTACGTTAGGGTGGCTTCACTCGGCGGGCGTTTCAAGCCCGTCACTCCGGGATAGAGCAGACACCGGTTCCAGCTCGTGGTTCATTCGACGCTGGCGGTGACGGGCATACCGGACACCGATGGCCGCAGCCGGCAGACCGGACAGCAGCCCGACCAGATCGCGCATCGACGACGTCTCGAACAACATACCAGCAAGCACGGCAGCGAAGATGAAAGCGATCAGGGGCGCGCCGTACAGCCAGAGGGCCGCTCGCATCAAGTCCGACTCGCGCATCCCGACGCGCACGATTTGCCCCACGGACCACTCGCACCCGGCCGACAAGGTCAGGTCCGTGGCGCGGGCGGAAAAAAGCCGGCTGAACACCCCGGCCCCGCAGCCCTCGCCGCGCAGGCAGCGCCGGCAGTGCTCCAGCGTCTCGAAGCGGACGGTCACGGTAGCAGGGGAGACGGCGGTCACCCGCCCGAACTGCCAGGTCCAGCCGGATTCCCCTCTCACCGGGTCAAGCGGACCGGTTTGCCGACGCGCTTGGCAAGGCAGCGCACGGGGGGAAGACTCCTACTGTTCCGGACGGACGGCAGGCTGACGCTCCAGCTGCCGTGCAACGAAGGCCACCGTGGCCGACGGGACTTCTCCAACCACGGTGACCTGGTGGCCGTCGACCGAGCCGGTATACAAATGAACCGGCCCGATCGCCTCGATCCGGTCGGAAGTCAGCAGGTCGGCCTCGGCGCGCGCTTCGATGTAGACCGAAAAGCTCGCCAGACCGTCGCTGAACAGCAAGTGCTCCAGGGCCTGACCCTGACCGTTGTAGCCGCGGCCGACGCTGGCCAGCCGGAAGCCGTCCGGCAATCGCTTGGGCACCCAGGTCGCGCGCTGCAGCTCGCCGGAAGCCCCTTGCTCCCCCCGGACCAGTTCATCCACCTCGATTTCGCGCGCCTGCTGGTCCGTCATGGCCGGCTCCAGCTCATCATCGCCGATCGGCACGCCCAGCTCGATCTCGACAAAAGACATCTGCTGCAGCTTGTTGCCCCGATGATCCAGCAGCGCCGAGCGCAGCAGCATGCCGGTATTTTTTTCCAGCCAGAAGCGATGGCCGTAGCGAAACCGGTCGCGCGGACGAATGTCCAGAACCCGGGTCGGCATACCGGCAATCCGGTCGGTACCGGAGAAGGTCATTCGATAGGCCACGATCGGCTGCGAGAGTCGATTCGGCGGCAGGTTCGGCAGCAGCCTCGCCCCGATCCCGCCCTGGATCACCAGCGACTGATCGCCGCCGAGCAGGGTCCGGACGTTGTGGCCGTCGCGCAGGATCTCGCGCGGCTCGCCGTCCATCGAATACATGCGCTCGCGGATTCCGTCCTCATCGGCTCGATGAATGATCCGGAACGTATCGACCTGTCCGTCCCGCAGATGAACCAGGGTTCCGCGGTAGCTGAGCGTTTCGACCGCTCGCGCCATCCGGTCGAGCCAGTGATTGACATCGTCGCTGGCCGGAACGGCCAGCGGCCAGAGACCCAGCAGTACAAGCAGGGCTGCGCCGGCAACCAGCGGTCGCGGCCGATCGACCATGCTTCAGTCTCCTCCGGACCCGGCAGCGGCCGATTCGGAAGCGCCGGCGCCAGCGGCCGGCAGCGGCCGTTCACCGGTCACGATGGGCACGTAGGAAACGAACCCCGCCCCGCCGGCGGCCTGGTTGTGGCGAACCACGTAACTGCGGATGCGCTGGCGATCGGCCGCGGAGGTCTCGGAAAAGCTGACCGGCACCAGGGGCTGGCTGAAGGCGCGGTCCAGCGGCGAGGGCTGGCTGACGAAGCCGGCCTCGTCGGCCAGCAATTCCGGTGCTTCCCGATCCATCAGACTGGTGTTGATGGCCACCAGCGCGGCAACCGCAACGCTTGCGGCGATGGCCGCGCCACCCAGTGGTTTGAGCCAGCGCGAACGCGAGGGCGACTGCACGGCAATCGCCTCTTCGGCGGTCAATACATCGGAAACCCGGCCGGCCAGATCCTCCGCGCTGACCAGTTCCTTGTGCAGACAGGCCCGGATCAGGTGGTAGCGTCGCCAGCGATCCGAGAGCTGTTCGTCCGACGAAAGCCGGCGCACGAGAAACGTGCCTGCGCCTTTTTCCAGTTCGCCGTCCATGAGGCAGGAGAGGTGTTCGCGGTTGGTTTCGGTCATGGCTGAAAATCCGTGTTACTGGTTGTCGAGCAAGGGGCGCAGGCGCTGATCAATGGCCTCCCGAGCCCGGAAAATGCGGGACCGCACCGTGCCGATGGGACATTCCATGGAAGTGGCGATGTCCTCGTAGCTCATGCCTTCCATCTCGCGCAGCGTAATCGCCACCCGAAGGTCTTCGGGCAGGTCGGCAATGGCGTCGTGGATGGTCTGCTCAATCTCTTCTCGCAGCAGTTCATGTTCCGGTGAAGCACGATCCTTGAGGCGAGTATCGACCTGGTATTGCTCGGCATCTCCGGCGTCGACGTCCGACAGCGGGGGCCGGCGGCTCTGGGCCACCAGGTGGTTTTTCGCCGTGTTGATCGCAATCCGGTACAGCCAGGTATAAAAGGCGCTGTCGCCGCGAAAACGCTTGAGCGCACGGTACGCCTTGATGAACGCTTCCTGGGCCACATCCATGGCCTCGGAGTGATCAGAAACGTAGCGCGACACCAGGCTGATGATCTTGTGCTGGTACTTCACCACCAGCACATCGAACGCCTTCTTGTCGCCTTTCTGAACCCGCTCTACCAGCAGCTGATCAACTTCCCGTTCGCCCATCGGGCCCTTCCTGGCTCCTCGCCGACGATCGGGACACTGGCCTAGACAGCTTCCCGATGCATTAGTTTCGTTCAGTGCTCATTCACGATGGCAAGGCCGGGATCTGCGCGATCCACCCGGCCACCCACACCTGTGCAGACCGGAAAGAATAGCATGAGGTGTCCAGCAAGCTGGCAGACCGGGTGCGATAATGCGGGCCTATGCCAACGCAACGGATCATCAAATCATGACAGCCATGGACGGGCAACAGCAGATTCTTCAGAAACTCGGAATTTCCGACCTTCAAGCCGGCGCCTGCTTCGGTCCCGGACAGTGGTCGACCCCCGCGCCCGAGCGCGCCTTTGCGTCCCGCAACCCGGCCAGCGGCGAGGTCATCGCCAGGGTCAGCGCGGCCACCGAAGCGGAGTACGAACGCGTCATCCAGACCGCCCGGGAGGCGGCGCTGGCGTGGCGCAAGGTGCCGGCCCCGGCACGCGGCGAAGCCGTCCGCCGGGTCACCAATGCGCTGCGCGACTACAAAGACCCCCTGGGCAGCCTGGTCGCCCTGGAAATGGGCAAGATCAAGGCCGAGGGCGACGGCGAAGTGCAGGAAATGATCGACATCGGCGACTTCGCCCTCGGTCAGTCGCGCATGCTCTACGGCAAGACCATGCACTCCGAGCGCCCCGGTCACCGCATGTACGACCAGTGGCACCCCCTGGGCGTGGTCGGGGTGGTCACCGCGTTCAATTTCCCGGTGGCGGTGTGGGCCTGGAACGCGCTGTTGGCGGCCGTGTGCGGCAACGCGACGGTGTGGAAACCGTCTCCCAAGGGCGTGCTGTGCTGCACCGCGGTTCAGAACATCGTCAACGAGGCGCTGGCCGACGGCGACTACCCGCCCGTGTTCACCTCCTTCATGGAAGACGGCCACGCCCTGGCCGAGCGCTTCATCGACGATGAGCGCATCGCCCTGCTCTCGTTTACCGGCTCCAGCCAGGTCGGCCGCATGGTCGGTGAACGGGTAGCGGCCCGAATGGGCAAGAGCCTGCTCGAGCTCGGCGGCAACAACGCCATCATCCTCGACCCGACCGCCGACCTGAAACTGGCCATACCGGCCGTGGTCTTCGGGGCCGTCGGCACCGCCGGCCAGCGCTGCACGACCACCCGCCGTCTGATCGTTCATCGGTCGATTGCCGAGGAGGTCAGCGCACAGCTGGTCAAGGCCTACCGGCAGGTCCGCATCGGCGACCCGCTCAAACCCGACACGCTGATGGGGCCGCTCACCGACGAGCACGCCGTGGAACGCTTCGAGCAGGCCGTGGAGCGCGCCCGCGAAGCCGGGGGCGAGGTTCTGACCGGTGGCAAGCGCATTGACGGCCAGGGTCATTTCGTCGAGCCGACCATCGTCCGGGCCGAAAATCACTGGGATATCGTCCAGGAAGAAACCTTTGCCCCCATCCTCTACGTCATCCCCTACGACACCCTCGAAGAAGCGGTGCAGATGCACAACGACGTTCGCCAGGGGCTTTCCTCGGCCATCTTCACCACCGATCTGCGCAACGCCGAATACTTTCTTTCGCACCTGGGCTCGGACTGCGGCATCGCCAACGTCAACATCGGCACCTCGGGCGCGGAGATCGGCGGCGCCTTCGGCGGCGAGAAGGAAACCGGCGGCGGGCGCGAGTCCGGCTCCGATGCCTGGCAGGCCTACATGCGCCGCCAGACCAACACGATCAACTTCTCCAACGAAATGCCGCTGGCCCAGGGGATCAAGTTTGATCTTTGATCGCGGTCGGGACGTTCCGGGCGGGACGCGCAGCTGATGTACCACTGGCTGAGGAAAGGGATGTTCCTGCTGTCGCCGGAGGCGGCGCACGAGGTGGCGGTACACGCCATGGCGGCCGGGCGGGTCAGCGGATTGAGCCGCCTGTTCTCCGGTCCGGCGCCGCGCAAGCCGGTCGAATCGATGGGCCTGAGCTTTCCCAACCCGGTCGGCCTGGCGGCCGGGTTCGACAAGAACGGCGACTACATTGAAGCACTCGGGGCGCTCGGCTTCGGCCACATCGAGGTCGGCACGGTCACGCCCCGACCTCAACCCGGCAATCCGAAGCCGCGCCTGTTCCGGCTGCCCGAGCACGAAGCCATCATCAACCGCATGGGCTTCAACAACAAAGGCGTCGATCACCTGGTCGGGCGCCTGCAGCGGGCCCGCTACGATGGCGTTATCGGGGCCAACATCGGCCGCCAGAAAGACACCCCGACCGACCAGGCGGCCGGCGATTACCGGGTTTGCCTCGAAAAGGTCTACCCCTGGTGCGACTACGTGGCGGTCAACATCTCCTCGCCCAACACCCCGAACCTGCGCGAGCTCCAGGACACCGGGCCGCTGAAAGAACTGCTGGCCGACCTGGTCGGCGCGCGCTCGCGGCTGGAAGCCGAACATGCCATGTATCGACCCATCGTCATCAAGATCGCTCCGGACTGGAGTCCGGACGGGCTCGATGCGGCGCTGGCCGTGATCGGAAGCTCGGGCCTGGACGGACTGATTGCGACCAACACCACCCTGGATCGCACGCCCGTCGCCGGCCATCGCCATGCCGACGAGGCCGGGGGCCTGAGCGGGCGCCCGCTGATGGACGCCTCTACGCGCATTCTCAAAAGAAGCCGCGAAGTCCTCGGTCCGGACTTCCCCATCCTCGCCTCCGGCGGCGTCCACAGCGCCGCCGACGCCGTCGAGAAACAGTCCGCCGGCGCCGATCTCGTCCAGCTCTACACCGGGTTCATCTACGAAGGCCCCGGCCTGATCCGGGACTGCACCAGCAGCTGGTCCACCCGGCATGCCGCGGCCTGAGGTCTCCGAGCACGCCGATCTCGCCGGCCTGAGTACGTTTCGACTCCCGGCCCGGGCCGCCCAGCTGGTCGTCCTTGACCAGCTCGAGCAATTGCCGGAACTCCCGATACGAGCGGGCGCGCCAGGCGACCGACTGATCCTGGGCGGCGGCTCCAACACCGTATTCCTTGACGACTGGCCGGGACAGGTTGTGCTCAACCGGCTGCGGGGCGTGGCGACCGAAACCCTCTCGCCGGATCGGGTGCGCGTGCGCGTGGCGGCCGGAGAATCCTGGCACCGGCTGGTCCGCTGGTGCCTGGATCAGAAACTGTACGGGCTGGAGAACCTGATCCTGATTCCCGGCCTGGTCGGCGCAGCACCGATGCAGAACATCGGCGCCTACGGGGTGGAACTGGCCGACGTGCTCGAATCGGTCACGGTCTGGGACTGGTCGCGCCAGGCCAGCGCCGAAATCCCCGCCGCCGAGTGCGGACTGGCCTACCGCGACAGTCGCTTCAAATCGTCCGAGCGCGGACGATTCCTGATCACGGCGGTCGCGTTCCGGCTGTCGAGAACGTTCCGACCCGTGCTCGGCTACCGCAGCCTGGCCGATGCGCTGGCCGAGCGACCGCTGAGCGATCCCCGACCGCGCCAGCTCGCCGCCACGATCATGCGCCTGCGGCGGCGCCGCCTGCCCGACCCCGCGCGCCTGGCCAATGCCGGCAGCTTCTTCAAAAACCCCGTGGTTTCACCGGACCAGGCCCGATCCTTGCTCTGCGAGCATCCAGACCTGCCCCACTGGCGTCTGGCCGACGGCCGGGTCAAACTGGCGGCCGGATGGATGATCGAGCAACTGGGCTGGCGCGGCCACCGAATCGGTGATGCCGGTGTCCACGAGCACCACGCGCTGGTCCTGGTCAACCATGGCCGGGCCAGCGCCGGACAGCTCGCCGAGCTGATCGGCGTCCTCCGCCAATCGGTCCGCACGGCGTTCGGCGTCGTGCTCGAACCCGAACCGCAGCTGATTGGCTGGAGCGAAAACGAGAAAAGGGGCTGAGCCAGCCCCTTTTCCGTCGCGCCGTTGAAGATCCCGGTTCAGGCCTCGAAGCGGGCCTTGAGTTTTTTCAGCGCAGCGACCTCGAGCTGGCGAATCCGCTCGGCCGATACCTGGTACTTGTCGGCCAGATCCTGAAGCGTGGTCTTCGGATCCATCAGCCAGCGGCTCTGAATGATGTCGCGCGAGCGGTCATCGAGATTTTCGATGCCGTCGAACAGCAGGTTGTGGTGGTGATCCTCCCAGTCCTGCGCCTCGATCGCCTCGGCCGGCGACACGGTCAGCCCTTCCAGGTACGCGGCCGGGGCCACGTACCGGGAATCCTCGTCGTCGCTGGTCAGATCAAAGCTCACGTCCTGTCCGGACAGCCTCGACTCCATTTCGGTCACGACTTCGGGCTTGACCCCGAGATCTTCGGCCACCCGGTTGACTTCGGTCTGGTTCAGCCAGCCCAGGCGTTTCTTTTGCCGCCGCAGGTTGAAAAACAGCTTGCGCTGCGCCTTGGTGGTCGCGACCTTGACGATGCGCCAGTTCCGCAGGATGAACTCGTGGATTTCGGCCCGGATCCAGTGGACGGCAAACGACACCAGCCGGACGCCCTGGTCCGGGTCGAAGCGCTTGACCGCTTTCATCAGGCCAATGTTGCCTTCCTGGATCAGATCGCCCAACGGCAGACCATAGCCGGAGTAGCCGCGCGCCACGTGAACCACGAAGCGCAGGTGCGACATCACCATATGCCGAGCCGCGTCGAGGTCTTCCTCGTCGCGAAACCGACGGGCCAGGTTCTGCTCTTCTTCCAGGCTGAGGACAGGCAGCCGGTTGACTTCCTGGATGTAGGCGTCCAGGGAACCGGTTCCTGCCGGCGCCATGAGATGGCTTGCGACAAGCTCTGTGCTCATCCGAGACTCCAGTTTCATTAACAGTTCAGTGTATCAGTTCACCCGGCCCCCAGTGAAGCCCAGGTGAACCCGACCCTTGCTTGCGTTGCCTGCTTCGACTTCGGCCGGGCCGGTCAAGTTCCGGTGGGGGCTGAATCCGATTCGCTGGCCTCGGGCGGCGGCAAGGATTCGACCGCGCGACCCGACTTCAGGCGCAGCGCGTTGCGGTAGCACTGGGCGGCCGCTTCCAGGCGTCCCGAACGGTCGAGAATCCGGCCCAGCAAGGCGTAGGCGTCGCCGTCGGGGCGCGCCGCCAGCGATGTTTCCAGATGCTTGCGGGCCTGATCGTAGTCGCGATCGTCCAGATACATCATGCCCAGCGCCAGGTGCAGGCCATCGTCGTCGGGATGGTCTTTCAGCCAGCCCTGGCAGTCGGCGATTCGTCCCGGTCGATCGCGCGCATCCACCAGGGCATACAGGCGCAGCGCTTCGCGGTCGGGTTTGTCGGCCAGCAGCTTTTTCAGCTGCCCGCCGGCGAGCGAGGAGCGGCCCATTTCCGCGGCCCGGCGGGCATGGGCCATGACCAGGTCCCGGCAGCGCCGCAAACGGCGCGGGAACGAGCGCCAGATGGTTTCCAGCTGCTCGGGCTCGGCGGCCTGCTCCAGCTCCCTCACCCCGGCCAGCACGGCCAGCTCTTCGGTGCGCTGACGATCGGTGATATCGGCCTTGTGCAGGGCCGGCGTGAGCAAACGCAGGTCGCGCCACCGTCCCGCGTCCTGATAGGCCTGCAGCAGCAGGCGCAGCACGCCGGGATGGCGTGGTTTGCGCAGGTGCAGTTCCTCGAGCGGAACGATGGCCTCCTCGGCCCGGCCCTCGTCGAGCAGAAACCGGGCCCGGGCCAGGCCGGCGACCCGGTGACGGCGGCCGTAGCGCGCGTCGGCGAGCTCGAGCCAGTCGTCGCGGCGGCCGGGCTCGGACTGACCCTGCGCAGCGCGCGCGGCGGCCAGGTATCCGGCCGTTGAGCCGCGTCCGGCCAGCGCCTTGCCCAGGTTTTTCTCGGCCTGCTGCCAGTCGCCCTCGACCAGGGCCAGCAGGCCGTTTTCCAGCTGGCGCTGCGAGCGGGCGCGCCGGGCCTTTCGAAGGGTACGCCCGGGCAGCCGGAACAGCCCGATGATCAGGCTGACCGCAATCCAGGCGGCGAGGATCAGCCCGCCGAGAACCAGCACCGACATTTCCACGCGCCACGAACCGGCATCGATGGTGACGTGGCCCGGATCGTCGAGCAGCGCCGGGGCCACAACGGCAGCCAGGATCACCACCAGCAGCGCGGCAAGGATGAGGAACAGTTTCTTCAAAACGCGTCGAGCCTCGCCTGCAGCAGGTCCAGCGCCTCGCCCAGTTCCACCGCCGGCGGCTCGAAGCGCAGCGACTTCAGCCCCTCCAGGTCGGCGCGCGCCCGGGCCACCTCTTCGGCAGTCCGGTCGAACCAGTCGTCGATCAGCGCCAGCGCGGCGTCCAGGTGAATCTCGAGCGCGTCGGGGGCGTGCCGGGAAACGGCGAGCTGCGCCGCCACCAGCCGCAGCTGCAGCTGCTCGCGGGCGGCCTGAAACTGCTCGGCGCTCCGCCCCAGATCATCGCGCGCCTCGATCCGGACCAGGCCGCCCACGGCCGCACCGATGCGCTCGCGCCAACTCTCCGGCTCGTCGGCAGCGGGCGGCTGGGAGGCCTGTGCGCCGGCCCGATCATCCAGCGCCATCGGCCAGGTTCGGCTTTCCCGGTGCAGCCGGTCCAGCTGGGCCAGCTCGCGATTCACGTCCACCGGGCGCGCGTTTTCCAGGGTCTCGATTTCCCGGGTCAGGGCGCGTCGCGCCCGATCCAGACGGGCATCGTCGACCGTGCCCAGGACGCCGGCCGCGCGCTGGAAGGCGCGCGCCGCGCCGCCGAAATCGGCGCTCAGCTCGGCCCGCTCCTGGCCGATGCGCAACAGCGCGGCCGCTTCCAGCATCGCCAGCTGACGGCGCAGGTCGCGGTCGACCTGTCGTTCGACGTCACCGCGCTCGGCAAACGCATCGACCGCCGCGGTGAGCCGCTCGGCCAGCGCATCCACCGCCGCGGTCAAATCATCCATTTGCGCGGCCAGCGGTGCGACTTCGTCGGCGAAACGGGCATCGACGCGGTCTTGCAGCTCGGCCAGTCGATCGCCCAGGCGCTCGGCGGAATCGGCCAGTTCGTCGAGGCGCTGGTCGATCCGCTCCGGCACCTCCGCGCGCGGCTGGTCCAGCCTGCCTTCGAGGTCGTCGAGACGGGCCTGAAATTCCTGCAGTCGCTCCTCGTCGGCCGAGGCTTGGTCGGATGGCGTCGGATCTGCCGCACCGGCGACCTGCTCTTCGTAATAGGCCCAGCCGGTCAGAGCAAGGGCGGCCAGGGCGACGAGCAGGGCCAGAAAGGCCAGACCGCGCCCGCCGGAGGACTTCGGCGCAGGCGGCTGCGGCCGCGAATCGGGCGCGGCCTGCTCGGCGGCCGTCACCTCGGCCTCGGCGCCGTCGGACGCGTCTGGGCGATCGCCCGGGTCGGATGCATCATGTTTTTCGCTGCTCATGGTCTCGTTCATGAGAGCCGGTTCAGGGCTCCCCCTGTCCTTTGCTTTCAACTTCGCTTTCAACAGAGTAACGCATTGGCCATAGCTCGGGGCGGGCTCGGCCAAGCGCGGCCAGCATCGAGGCATCATCCGCCCCGGCGGCAGCGACGGTGTGCCGGCAACCGGCCGCACGGGCAAGGTCGGCAACGCGGGATGAAGGCGCAATCACCAGGCCGGCGGTCAGCGTCCGCCAGGCCGCCGCCGAGAGCTGCTCGCGCAGTCCGTCCAGGGCTCCGCCGCTGGCCAGCAAGGTCACGAGTTCATCGGTCGCGGCCAGCGTCTCGAGCAGTTCAGCGGGCGCCGGGACCGGCAGACGTCGATACACGTGCACACGGTCAACCTCCGCGCCCCGCTGAGCCAGCGTTTCCTGGATCAGGCGGCGCCCGCCGGCGGCAGCGAGAATCAGCACGCGAAGACCGGCAACCGACCGCAGAATCGGCAGGTCGAGCATGCGCTCGCTGGTCCCGTCCCGATCCGGCGCGTGCACGCGGTCAAACCCCAACGCCGCGGCCACGCGCGCCGTGCCCCGGCCGGGCACCACAACCGGCGTCCGAGCCAGGCGATTCGGCGCCACCAGCTTGACCAGCTGGCGCAGCGCTTCGGCCGAGGGCGCGACCAGGCAGTCGGCCGGAAGCAGCGTCTGCAGTTCTCGCCGAACCGCATCGGGATCGGAGGGGCCGTGCAACGCCACCGGCGCGTAGTGCGATACCGACAGCGGGCCGGCTCCGAGACGCTCGGCCAGCGCTCGACCGTCGCGACCAGAGCGGGTCACCAGAACGCGGACCGGACCGTTCATGCAGGGCCGAAATGCAGAAGGCCTGCAGTCGCAGGCCTTCTGGGGAGAAATTCCGGGTGCCTAGCCTGAACCACCAAGATGCTGGGGGCTTGCGTGTTGGCGTTGGCAGTAGGGGGACGCACCTCAACAGTACAGACTGTGGTTGGCACCCGGAAAGCGAATCGATTTCCCCTACGCAAATCCTTGGAGATCATTGTGCCACCATCACACTGCCCTGTCCAGCCCGTGATGCATTTTTATTCCGGCAGCGCCGCAATGATTTCCCGACCGCCGTGGGCGAGCAGGTAACGACCCGCTTCCTCGCCCAGGGCGGCCGCCTCCCGGCGATGCCCGCACAGCGTGATTTCGACCGCGTCGCGACCATCCGGGCTGCACAGGCGTGCGTGCAGGCGCAATTCATCGGCCGGGTCGATCTCGGCCAGGGCCGCCAGCGGCATGCGGCAGTCCCCGCCCAGCGTGGCCACGACCGCTCGTTCGGCCGCCACCTGGTCGGTGGTCAGCGGGCAGGCCAGCGGCGCCAGCAGCGCTTCGGTTCGCTCGTCGTCGCAGCGAATCTGGGTCACCACCACGCCTTGTCCGGGCGAGGGTATGAAGTCCGGCGGAGTCAGGGCGAGCCGGTGCGCCAGCGGCAGCTGCAGCCGCTGCAGACCGGCGGCGGCCAGGATCACGGCGTCCACCTGGCCGCTGGTCATCAAGCCCATGCGGGTCTGGACGTTGCCCCGAATCGGGACCACGTTCAGCTCGGGATAGCTGCGCAACAGCTGGCTCTGGCGGCGCAGGCTGGAGGTGCCCACTTTCGCTCCGGCCGGCAGTTCGCCCGGCCCGCGGCCGTCGGCCGTCAACCACCAGTCGGCCCAGTCGCCGCGCGGCAGCACCACCGACAGCTTCAATCCCGGCGGCGATTCGGCCGGCACATCCTTGAGCGAGTGGACCGCGATATCGGCCTGGCCGTCGAGCAATGCCCGCTCCAGCTCTTTCAGGAACACGCCCTTGCCGCCGATTTCCGACAGCGAACGATCGAGCACCTCGTCGCCGCGCGTGCTCAAAGGCAGCAGCTCCGCCTCCAGCTCGGGATGATGGCGCTGGAGCTCGGCGGCGACGTATTCGGTCTGCCACAGGGCCAGTTTGGATTGCCGGGTTGCCAGTCGAATCATGAATCAGCCTGTCGGGTGGGGGATGGGGTCAGGTCTTGAGCAAGCGGCGGACGGTCGCCAGGTTGCGTCGGCTGACCTCGGGCCGAACCTCGCAACCCTCGATCTCGACACGATCATGGCCGTCCGCATCGCGCTGCAGCGCGCGCAAGTGCGCCCGGCTCACCAGGGCGGCTCGGTGCACGCGCACGAAGTGTTCGGGAAAGCGCGCCTCCAGGCTCATCAGCGAATCCTCGATCAGAGCCTCGCCACCAAGATAATGCACGCAGGTGTATTTGTCTTCGGCCAGCAGCACGCGCACCTCGTCGAGCGGGATGGCCAGCAGGCGTTCGCCGAGCCGCGCGCTCAGGGAAACCCGGCGCCCCGGGCCGCCCGTGCGCGCCTCCGCGGCCCGCCGCAGCGCCTTGTCCAGGCGCTCGGCGCGCACCGGCTTGACCAGGTAGTCGAGCGCGTGCAGATCGAAGGCTTCGACGGCGTACTGCTCGAAGGCGGTAACGAAAATGACCTGGGGAGGTTGCTCGAGCCGCAGCATGCGGCGCGCCGCGCTCACGCCGTCCATGCCCGGCATCTCCACGTCGAGCAGGACCACGTCCGGATGCTGGCTGCGGCACGCCGCCAGCGCCTCTGCGGCGTGGCTGGCCGACCCGGCGTACTCGGCCAGCGGATGTTCCTTGAGCAGGCGCTGAAGGCGCCGTACCGCCGGGGCCTCGTCATCGACGACCAGCACGCGCAACGAAGCGGTCACGACCAGCAGCGGCGCAACCAGTCGTCGATCGCGCTGATTTCCTCCGGGCACACCGAATGCGGCATCGGCCAGGTCTGCATCTCGACCGGGTATCCGGCTGCCGCCAGCTGGTTTGCGCTTTGCTGACCGAGCGCAACCGGCACGACGGGATCCTGACTGCCGTGACCCATGAAGATCGGGACCCGCTTCGATTCGGGAGCGGCCCACTGATCGAGCCGATCGCCTTCAAGAAGATAGGCCGAAAGCACCATGATGCCGCCCAGCGCCGGCGCCCGGGCCAGCCCGCCGCGCAGGGCGATGGCCCCGCCCTGCGAAAACCCGGCCAGAATCAGGTTGGCCGACGGAATGCCGGCCTCGATCTGTTCGCCAATCAGCGCGTCGACCTGGGCCAGCGAGGCCAGGATGCCGGCGCGGTCCTGATCGCGATCGATCTGCAGGCCGAGAATGTCGTACCAGGCCCGCATCGCCATGCCCCCGTTGACCGTGACCGGGCGCACCGGGGCATGCGGAAAAATGAAGCGTACCGGGCGTTCGGCGGCGCTCGTGAGGTGGGGTACAATCGGCACGAAGTCGTTGCCGTCGGCGCCCAGTCCGTGCAGCCAGATCACGGCATGCCGAGGCCGGGCACCGGTTTCACGAACGACACGTTCCAGCCGTTTCGGATCCAGAGAGTTCATGCGCGCCAGTTTACCCGTTGTTGTCGTGTTGATGCTGAGCCTGACCGCCGTCGTCGGCTGCGGCCTCAAGGACGATCTGTATCTGCCCGCCGAGACGGACGCGCCCCAGCCAGCCGAACAGTCCGAAGACGATGCAGAGGATTCCCGAACCTGAACTGATGGACGAACCGGCCCAGGCGCGCGCCTACGCCGAAGCCGACTTCTCCGAGCCCAACCAGCTCTTTGCCGATGCCGTGATCGAGGCATTGGCCGGCCGGCACCGGGGAACGATGATCGATCTCGGCTGTGGTCCCGGCGATATCTGCCTGCGCCTGGCCCGGGCCCTGCCCGAGTGGCGAATCACCGCGCTCGACGCCGGACCGAACATGCTGGCGCTGGCCCGCGAAGCGCTCACCCGGGCCGGGCTGAGCGGGCGCATCGAGCTCGTACAGGCGCGCTTGCCCGACGGACGGCCGGAGGGGCGCTTTGATGCCGTGGTCTCCAACAGCCTGCTCCATCATCTGCCCGACCCGATGACGCTGTGGCTCAGCGTGGCCGAGCTGGCCGCTCCGGGCGCCTATGTCCAGGTCATGGACCTGCAGCGGCCGGCCTCGGTCGAACGCGCACGCCGGATCGTCGATGAGCACGCGGCCGATGCGCCCGACATCCTGCGCGAGGACTTCTACAACAGCCTGCTGGCCGCCTGGACCCCCGCGGCCGTGCGCGAACAGCTCAGCGCCGCCGGCCTGGCCGGTCTGCGCCTGAGCTGCCCCAGCGAGCGGCACTGGATGGCCAGCGGTTTCATCGAGCGCCCCTGACCCGTGCTGCCCGGCCAGAAGTTCTCCAAGCTCGAAGCCCTGGGCAACGATTTCGTCCTGCTCGACCAGCGCGTCGGCGGCACCCTGCCCGATGGCGACCGGATTCGCGCCCTGGCCGACCGCCACACCGGGATCGGTTTCGATCAGCTTTTGATCCTGCGGCCGGCCAACGACCCGACCGCGAACTGCTCGGTCGCCATCTACAACCGGGATGGCGGATCGGCCAGCCAGTGCGGCAACGGACTGCGCGCCATCGGCCTGTGGCTGCACCAGGAAACCCCCGATCGCAGGGAGTTCGTGATCGAAATCCCTGCCGGCATCACCCCGGTGCAGGTCGATCCGGAGGGCCGGGTCGGCGTGGACATGGGATGCCCGGACTTCGCTGCCGACGCGGTCGGGCTGACCGAGCCGATCGACCCGCGCCGGCTGGCTGACGCGATTCCCGGCTTTGTGGCGGCCGGCACGGTCAGCATGGGCAACCCGCACCTGGTCGTGCTCCTGCGCGCACCGGCGACTCCCGACCTGGTCGAAGGCATTGGCGCAGCGCTGGGTCGATCGCCGACCTTCGCCGACGGGGTCAACGTCAGCCTGGCCTGCACGGGGGCAGCCGGTGACGTGGATTTGCGCGTCTACGAACGCGGCGCCGGCGCCACCCGGGCCTGCGGCAGCGCCGCCTGCGCCACGGCCGCCTGGCTGCTTCATGAACAGCGCGTGCGCGGGCCCGTTCGGGTGCGCCAGCCCGGCGGCGAGCTTGTGATAGATTGGGGCGGCGCCGGTCGAAGCCTGCGCATGAGCGGTCCGGCCCGACGGGTCTTTGATGGAATCCTGCGATGAACTCGACACCCAACCTGACCCCCGAACGCGTCGCCGAGTGGCTGCGTGACCACCCGGACCTGCTCCGCCAACACCCCGACCTGATCGAGCGGCTGGAACTGCCCGACGACGGCCCGGCGGTGTCGCTGGTTCACCGCCAGGCCGCACGGCTGCGTCAGCGCAACGCGCAACTCGAAGAGCAGCTGACCCAGCTGACCGGGATCGCCGGCGAAAACGAACGGCTGATGCAGCGCCTGCACCAGCTGACGCTGGACGTCATGGCCGCGCACAGCAGCGCCGCGTTCATCGAGCGGCTGTTTGATCGCCTGGGCGCAGACTTCAACGCCGAAGACATCCGCCTGCACCTGCTCGAACCCTGCGACGAACTCGCTGAAGTGGCCAGAGTGACGGTGCGCGCCGAAGACCGGCCGGACTGGTTTGACAAACTGCTCGACCGCGCCGAGGTGCACTGCGGCCGGCTGACCCGCGCAAAAACCGACCTGTTGTTTCCCGACCGAAGCGCCGAGATCGGGTCCAGCGCCCTGGTGCCGATCGCCGGAACCGGCCTGCTCGCGATCGGCTCCAGCCGCGAGGATCGCTTTCACCCCGGTGTCGGCACGCTGTTTCTGGAGCTGATCGGCACCACCATCGGTTATCGCCTGAAAAAGCCGGAGAACGTCGATCGCAAGCGAGCCTGAGCGGAACAACGACCTGTCGCTGGCCGAGGCGATCGAGCGCTTCTTCGAGCACGAGGCGGGCCGCTTGAGCGCGTCCACCGTCGACGCCTACCGGCGCGACCTGAAGCTTCTGGCGGACTGGGCCGCCCGACACGAGCGCGCAGATCTTGAGCGCATCGACCAGACCGACATCCGCTCCTTTGCCGCCGGCGAAAACCGCCGCGGTTTGAGTCCGCGCAGCGTACAGCGACGCCTGTCGGCGGTGCGCCGCCTGTTCCGCTTTCTGCGCGCTCAAGGCTGGGTGCGCGGTGATCCCACCCAGGGGGTGCGCGCGCCCCGGGTTCGACGGCGCCTGCCCGAGGTTCTGGAAATCGAACAGGTTCTGGCCTTGCTCGAAATCCCGGACGACAGCGGGATCGGCGTTCGCGATCGAGCGATACTGGAACTGTTCTACGCCTCGGGCTTGCGGGTCAGCGAGCTGGCCGGGCTGACCTGGACACAGCTGGATTTTCAGGAAGGCATGGTCCGCGTCCTCGGCAAGGGCCGGCGCGAGCGAATCGTTCCGGTCGGCCGCCACGCGCTCAGCGCCCTGCAGCGCTGGCGTACCATCCACGCCAGCCTGGGCGACGGCAGCGAGCTGCGCGTGTTCACCAGCCTGGTCGGCAAACCCCTGACCGTGCGCGCCATCCAGAAACGGGTCGCCTACTGGTCCCAGCGCCAGGGCCTGGACCAGCGCGTCCACCCGCACCAGCTGCGCCACTCCTTCGCCTCCCACATCCTCGAATCCTCCGGCGACCTCCGCGCCGTCCAGGAACTCCTCGGCCACGCCAACCTCTCCACCACCCAGATCTACACCCACCTCGACTTCCAGCACCTGGCCAAGGTCTACGACCGGAGCCATCCGCGGGCGAAGAAGCCTGAATCCTCAAGATAAGGGTTTGATCCGGCTCTGCCCGTCTGAATCCTCAAGATAAGGGTTTGATCCGGCTCTGCCCGTCGGCCGCGTAGGGCCAACCTACGGCACGGGCCTTTGCATGGTTTTGCGGAAACCGGAACCCGTAAACCGTAAACCGTAAACCGTAAACCGAAACCCGGAACCCGAACCCTCCCTTGCACCCCAACCCCACCGCCCCCACCTGTTCCTTTCGTCTTCACAGCAGCCGAAAGCCAATGGAACAATTTCACGGCACGACCATCGTCTCGGTGCGGCGCGGCAAGAAGGTGGTGATTGCCGGTGATGGCCAGGTCACGCTGGGCAATACCGTCATGAAGGCCAACGCGCGCAAGGTGCGCAGACTGTACAAGGGCCAGATCATTGCCGGCTTTGCCGGCGCCACCGCCGATGCCTTCACCCTGTTCGAACGCTTCGAGTCCAAGCTGGAGATGCATTCCGGCCATCTCACCCGTGCCGCCGTCGAGCTGGCCAAGGACTGGCGCACCGACCGGTTGCTGCGCCGCCTGGAAGCGCTGCTGGCGGTAGCCGACCACGAAGCCTCGCTGATCATTTCCGGCAACGGCGACGTGATCGAGCCCGAAGAAGGCCTGATTGCCATTGGCTCGGGGGGGCCGTTCGCCCAGGCCGGCGCGCGCGCCCTGCTTCGCCATACCGATCTTGACGCCGAGGCGGTGTGCCGGGAAGCGCTGACCATTGCCGGCGAGATCTGCATTTACACCAACGCCAATTTCACCGTCGAAACCCTGGACACCGAATAAGGAAGCCGCCCGACCCCATGTCCCAGATGACCCCCCGCGAAATCGTCCAGGAGCTGGACCGTCACATCATCGGCCAGTCGGCCGCCAAGCGCGCCGTGGCCATCGCCCTGCGCAACCGCTGGCGGCGCATGCAGGTCGATGAAAAACTCCGGCCGGAAATCACCCCGAAGAACATCCTCATGATCGGCCCGACCGGCGTCGGCAAGACCGAGATCGCACGCCGCCTGGCCGCGCTGGCCAACGCGCCCTTCGTCAAGGTCGAGGCCACCAAGTTCACCGAGGTCGGCTACGTCGGCAAGGACGTCGAATCCATCGTCCGCGATCTGGTCGAAACCGCCTTCAAGATGGCCCGCGAGGAGGCCATGGCCAAGGTGCGCTCGCGCGCCGAAGACGCGGCCGTGGAGCGCGTACTCGACATCCTGCTGCCGCGTCGTCAGCCGTCCGGCTTCGCCAACGCACCGGCCGAGCCGGTCGAGGAGAACTCCGAAACCCGGCGCAAGATGTTCACCAAACTGGTCAACGGCGAGTTCAACGAGCGCGAAATCGAGCTGGACGTTTCGATGAACATCGGCGTGGAAATCATGGCCCCGCCGGGCATGGAGGAAATGACCAGCCAGCTCCAGCAGATGTTTTCCAACCTGTCCGGAGCCAAGAAGCAAAAGCGCAAGATGAAGGTCAAGGACGCGATCCCGGTGCTGATCGAGGAAGAAGCCGCGAACTTGATCAACGACGAGGAAGTCAAGCAGCAGGCCCTGTCCATGGCCGAGCAGAACGGGATTGTCTTCATCGACGAGATCGACAAGGTCGCCCGGCGTTCCGAAGGCCACGGCGGCGGCGAAGTCAGCCGCGAGGGGGTCCAGCGCGACCTGCTGCCGCTGGTCGAGGGCAGCACGGTCAGCACCCGCTACGGCGTGGTCAAGACCGACCACATGCTGTTCATTGCCTCCGGCGCGTTCCACGTCGCCAAGCCGTCGGACCTGGTGCCCGAGCTGCAGGGTCGGCTGCCCATTCGGGTCGAGCTGCGGGCCCTGTCGGTGGACGATTTCCAGCGCATCCTGACCGAACCGGACGCCTGTCTGACCGAACAGTATCGAGCCCTGCTGGCCACCGAAGGCGTCACCCTGAGTTTCGCCGACGAGGCGATCACCCGCCTGGCCGAGATCGCCTTTGCGGTCAATGAGTCCACGGAAAACATCGGCGCGCGCCGCCTGCACACGGTGCTCGAGCGACTCCTCGAAGAAATCTCCTACACCGCCCCGGACCAGTCCGGTCAGACCATCGAAATCGATGCCGCGTACGTGGATCAGTCGCTCAAGGAACTGGCGGGTAATGAGGATTTGAGTCGATATATTCTTTGAGGTGTGCCCGTCGGGGGTCTAACCGTCGGGATAGGGGTGGATTCTGGGTCTGCCCGTCGGGGGTGTAACCGTCGGGATAGGGGTGGATTCTGGG
>PWJA01000203.1 GCA_003560975.1 Gammaproteobacteria bacterium | reverse complement strand
GGCGGCCTCGACCCGCCGAGCGAGCGGGGTGGAGTGGCGCTGGCCCACGGAAGGGCGGGTGGTTCGTCCGTTCGATGCCGCGGCCACCCGGCGCGGAATTGGAATCGGCGGCAGCAGCGGCCAGCCGGTTTTTGCTGCCGCCGAGGGTCGGGTGGTCTACAGCGGCACGGCGCTGATCGGATACGGCGAGTTGATCATCATCAAGCATTCCGAGACCATGCTGTCAGCGTACGCGCACAACCGGGTTCGGCTGGTCGAGGAGGGAGTGCAGGTGCGCTCGGGGCAGCAGATTGCGGAAATGGGGGTCAGCGACCGCAACGAAGAGCTGTTGCACTTCGAGATTCGCCGAAACGGACAGCCTGAGAATCCGCTGGATTTCCTCCCGCCTCGGTGAGCGTCGGGCGAAGCCGACCCTGCCTGGAAACGGGCCTCTATCGGGCATCTTTCACAGCAGTTCTTGGAAACAGGGCTATCTGCCGGTTTCGTATTGAAAAAAATCCCCGAACAAGGCATCATTGGCGTGACGGCTTTCCGAGGAACCTTTTCCGATGCGCCCGTGGACGTGCTGCCTGCTGATACTGCTGAGTCTGGTCATGGTGCCGGCCCAGGCGGGCGAGGTCCAGAATCTGCGCGTCTGGGCGGGGCCGGACAGTACCCGTGCCGTCCTCGATCTGGATCGCTCCGTCGACTACCGGATTTTCACCCTCGACAATCCCCATCGCCTGGTGGTCGACGTTCAGAATGCCCGAGTCCAGGGTTCGCTGCCGTTTGACGCGGACAGCGGCGGAGTCATCGCCGGCGTCCGACACGGCATCCGCAACGGCACCGATTTGCGCGTCGTATTCGATCTGAACGACAAGGCCCAGCCGCAGAGCTTTGTTCTTGATCCGGCCGGCCGCTACGGCCACCGTCTGGTCATCGATCTGACTCCGGAAGGCGCGACCGATCCGGCCGAGCGCGTCCGCAAGCGGGCCCAGGCGGCGCAAAATGGCCAGCGCGACATGGTGGTGGCGATCGACGCCGGTCACGGCGGCGAGGATCCCGGGGCGATCGGGCCCGGCGGAACCTTTGAAAAGACCGTGACCCTGCAGATTGCCCGGGAACTGGAGCAGCGGATCAACGAGACGCCGGGCATGCAGGCGGTCCTGATCCGCACCGGCGACTATTTCATTCCCCTGCAGCAGCGCTATGACCGCGCCCGTAAAGGCGGGGCGGATCTGTTTCTCTCCATCCATGCCGATGCGTTCCGTGATTTCCGCGTACGCGGAAGCTCGGTGTACGTCCTGTCGCGCAGCGGTGCCTCCAGCGAGGCGGCCCGCCTGCTCGCCCAGCGCGAGAACAAGTCCGACATGATCGGCGGGGTGCAGCTGGATCGGGACGACGACATGCTGACCTCGGTATTGCTGGATCTGTCGCAAAGCGCGGCCCTGGAATACAGCAACGACGCCGCCGAGCAGATTCTCGATCAGCTGGGGTCGGTCGGTCGACGTCACCGCAACCGGGTGGAGCGGGCCAATTTCGTGGTTCTGCGCTCACCGGACGTACCCAGCGTCCTGATCGAGGTGGGTTTCATCAGCAATCCCCAGGACGAGCAGAACCTCAACACGCCCACCCATCGCCGCCAGATCGCGACGGCGATCACCAACGGCGTTCGCGATCACTTCCTGCAGACAGCGCCCCAGGGGAGCTGGTTTGCGGCCAATCGGAACGGCCACGAGCACGTGGTCCAGCGCGGCGATACGCTCGGCGTGATCGCCCAGCGTTACCAGGTCAGCGTTTCCCAGATTCGGGCGGTCAACAATCTGAACGGCGACGTGATTCATCCGGGAGCGGTCCTGCTCATCCCCACCGGCTCCTGAATCGCTGCGCAATCCCGTACACTCCCGGGCATGCCGATCCACAAGCTGCCTGCCCATCTCGTCAACCAGATTGCCGCCGGTGAAGTGGTCGAGCGGCCGGCCTCGGTCGTCAAGGAACTGCTGGAAAACAGTCTCGACGCCGGAGCCCGGCGCATCCGCGTCGAGATCGATGAAGGGGGCGTGCGCCGAATCCGCGTCGCCGACGATGGGCACGGCATCGCGGTCGAAGAACTGCCGCTCGCGCTGGATCCGCACGCGACCAGCAAGATCGCCTCGCTGGAGGATCTGGAGGAGGTGGCGACGCTGGGCTTTCGGGGTGAGGCCCTGGCATCGATTGCATCCGTGGC
The DNA here is from genome assembly GCA_003560975.1 of Gammaproteobacteria bacterium. Taxonomy (GTDB): domain Bacteria; phylum Pseudomonadota; class Gammaproteobacteria; order Xanthomonadales; family Wenzhouxiangellaceae; genus Wenzhouxiangella. Next base: position 4,536 of record PWJA01000203.1, on the reverse strand, counting down.
CCGCCTGCGCCTGGCCTCGCGCGAGCAGGCGGCCGAGGCCGGAAGTGAAGTCTGCGCCGAGCAGGGCCGCCTGACCGCCCCGGCCCCGGTGGGCATGCCGGCCGGGACGGTGGTTGAAGTGGCCGACCTGTTTTTCAATACGCCGGCGCGGCGGAAGTTCGTGCGCACGGAACGCACCGAGTTCGGGCATATCGACGATCTGGTCCGGCGGCTGGCGCTGGCCAACATGCAGACCGGCTTCGAGCTGATTCACAACGGGCGGGCCGTGCGGCGCCTGCCGGCGGTGGTCGACGAGGCCGGCGAGCGGCGCCGTGTCGGCGAGGTGTGCGGGGCAGAGTTTCTCGAGCACGCCCTGCATCTGGAATCCGAGCATGCCGGGATGCGCTTGAGCGGGTACGTCGCCCGGCCCACCTTTTCGCGCAGCCAGGCGGACCTGCAGTTCTTTTTCGTCAACGGCCGGCTGGTGCGCGACCGCCTGATCGCCCATGCCGTTCGCCAGGCCTACCAGGACGTCCTGTTTCACGGCCGTCATCCTGCGTTCGTCCTGCATCTGCAGATCGAACCGCGGCGGGTCGACGTCAACGTGCATCCGCAGAAAACCGAGGTCCGGTTCCGGGACGGTCGCCGGGTCCATGACTTTCTTTTTTCCAGCATTCATCGGGCCCTGGCCGATACGCGGCCGGGGGAGGGGCAGACCCGGCCGGCCCCCGCGGTCGTTGCCGGGAATGCCACCGACTACGGGCAGCGCCAGCCCGGTCTGGGCCTGAACGTTGCCGATTCGGTGGCTCGCTACGCCCGCCTGGCGGGTGCGGGGCAGGGAGCGGGAACCGACAGCGAGCAGGTGCCGCCGCTGGGCTTTGCGCTCGCCCAGGTTCACGGTGTCTTCGTGCTCGCCGAAAACGCCGCCGGCCTGATCATCGTGGACATGCACGCCGCCCACGAGCGGATCGTCTACGAACGGCTCAAGCACTCGTGGTCCGAGGAGCGGGTCAGGTCGCAGACGCTGCTGGTGCCGGAGCGCCTGGCGCTGTCGGCGCGCGAAATGCGCGCTCTGGAGCAGCATGGCGAGGCCCTCGCGCGCCTGGGATTCCAGCTTGACGCCTCGGGGCCGGAGTCGGTGAGCGTTCGGGCGGTGCCGGCCGTGCTGGTCCGCGGTGACTGCCTGCAGCTGGTCCGGGACGTGTTGGCGGATCTGGTCGAGCTGGGCCAGAGCGAGCGGGTCGAGAACGTCATCGACGGGCTCTTGTCGACCATGGCCTGCCATGGCTCCGTGCGGGCCAATCGTCGCCTTACGCTGGACGAGATGAACGCCTTGCTGCGCGACATGGAGCGCACCGAGCGCAGCGATCAGTGAAATCACGGCCGTCCAACCTGGGTTCAGCTGGACATGAAGGCGCTGGATCGCCTGTTTCTGCGTGGCCAGTAGCTCCGCCGGCGCGCCGGAATTGCCGCCGGCGGTGCTGATCATGGGCCCGACGGCGGCCGGAAAGACCGCGACCGCCTTCGCCTTGTTCGATGAATTGCCGGTGCACCTGATCAGCGTCGATTCGACCCAGGTCTATCGCGGGATGGATATCGGCTCGGCCAAGCCGGATGGCGAAACCCTGCGGCGCTATCCGCACGACCTGATCGACGTGCGCGATCCGGAATCGACCTATTCGGCCGCCATGTTCGTGGCCGACGCCGAAATCGCCATGCAGCAGGCCGCCGCCGCCGGCAGGTTGCCCGTCCTGGTCGGGGGCACGGGGCTGTATTTCCGGGCCCTGCTGTTCGGGCTCGACCCTCTGCCCCCGGCCGACTCGGCGCTGCGCGCCGACATTGCCCGACAAGCCGCGCGGCGCGGCTGGACCGCCCTGCACCAGGAACTGGCCCGGCGCGACCCGGCCACGGCAGCGCGGATTCGTCCCGCCGACCGGCAGCGCATTGCGCGCGCCCTGGAGGTGCTGGAGCGGACCGGGCGCGGCCTCAGCGATCACCATCGTGCGCCCCGGCAGCCGCGTTTTCCGACCCTGCGCGTGGTTCTGACTCCGGCCCGGCGTTCGGTCCTGCATGAGATGATCGCCCGGCGCGTCGACGCGATGCTGGTCGCCGGCCTGGTCGACGAGGTCGACAGGCTTCGCCGGCGACCGGGTTTTCAGCGCGATCACGCGGCGATGAAGAGCGTTGGCTATCGTCACGTTCTGGAGTCGATGGAGCGCTCGGAGACGCCCCGGGAACTGCGCGACCGGATCGTGGCGGCGACGCGTCAGCTCGCCAAGCGCCAGCTGACCGGGCTTCGCAAATTTTCCCGAACGCTCTGGTATGATTCCAGTGGTGCGTGTGCCGTGAGCCAAGTGGTTCGGCGGGTTGCCGAATGGCGCTGGCCGGACGGCAGCAGGGGAAGCTGGGGGCGGCCGCCGGGCCGCGCTCGATCCTTCAGGGTGCCGTAAATCTATAACAAGTAAAGTCATCTGCAAGGAGATCGGACATGTCCAAGGGACAGTCACTGCAAGATCCGTTTCTCAACGCGCTTCGCCGCGAGCGCGTGCCGGTCGCGATTTACCTGGTCAACGGGATCAAGCTGCAAGGCCAGATCGAGTCATTCGACAACTTCGTGGTTCTGCTCAAGAATTCCGTCAGTCAGATGATCTACAAGCACGCCATCTCGACCGTCGTGCCGGCGCGCAACGTGCGCCTGGGGCCTGACGACGAGGACGAAGACTCCTGATCTCGACCGAAGAGGAAAGCGTGCGGGCGCGGACCAACCGCGCGCTCCTGTTGCATCCGGTCGTCACGCCGTCCGACGACGCCGGAGCACGCGAGGAATTTCGACGGCTGGCGGAATCGGCCGGCCTGGAGGTGGTCGCCGAGCTGCTGGCGCCGCGTGATCGACCGGATCCCAGGTTCTTTGTCGGCTCGGGCAAGGTGGAAGAGGCGAAGTCTCTGGTCGAATCCGAGGAACTTTCCCTGGTTCTGGTCAACGGCCGCCTGAGTCCGATCCAGGAGCGCAACATCGCCCGCGCCCTGAACTGCAATGTGCTGGACCGGACCACCCTGATTCTGGACATTTTTGCCCAGCGGGCACGCTCGCACGAGGGCAAGCTCCAGGTCGAACTGGCCCAGCTCAGGCACCTGGCGACCCGACTGGTCCGCGGATGGACCCACCTGGAGCGGCAGCGCGGCGGGATTGGTCTGCGCGGCCCCGGCGAAACCCAGCTGGAGACGGACCGCCGCCTGCTGGGCGACCGCATTCGCCAGCTGACCGCGCGCCTGGCCAAGGTCGAGCAGCGTCGCGAGCAGGGCCGGCGCGCGCGGCGCCGCGGCGATGTGCCGCTGGTGGCCCTGGTCGGCTATACCAACGCCGGCAAATCGACCTTGTTCAATCGCCTGACCGAAGCGGAGGTCATGGCCCGGGACCAGCTGTTCGCCACGCTCGATCCCACCGTGCGGCGAATCGAGGCGCTGCCGGGCTCGACCGTGCTTTTGAGCGACACGGTCGGATTCATCCGCGAGTTGCCGCATGAGTTGATCGCCGCGTTTCGCGCCACCCTGGAAGAAACGCTGTCGGCCAGCCTGGTGGTTCACGTCATCGATGCCTCCGACCCGGAGCGGAGCAGCCAGCAAGCCGTGGTCGATGAGGTCCTGGAGGAAATCGGCGCCGGCGAGCTGCCGTCGCTCAAGGTCTACAACAAGGTGGATTTGACCGGGCAGGGCGCCGGGATTGAACGCGACGGCCACGGACAGGTCGAAGCGGTGTGGCTTTCGGCGGCGACCGGCGAAGGTCTGGACGGCCTGAGGGCGGCGATCGTCGAGCGGGTGGGTGAAGGCCGCATCCGGCGCGAGATTCATCTTCCGGCCGAAGTCCAGAAGCTGCGATCGCGCCTGTTCGACCTCGGGGTCGTTCGTTCCGAAAGCGTGGAAGACGACGGCAGCGTGCGTCTGTCGGTGGATCTGGCCCGGCGCGACGTGCGTTCGTTGACCCGTCTTGACGGTCTTGATGGCAAAATGGCGCGAGATCTACTGCTACACTAGTGGGCTTGTCTGTACAAGCGGCAAGTCTCGAAAATACTGGAGTCGAAACCATCCGATGGTTGGCCCTCGACGCCCATTGTGCGTCGGCTCACCGTCTGAATCGTTCGGCACCGGCCCTGATCTGACTGGATACGGAGAATTCAATGCCCTGGAATGAACCCGGACGCGGAAGCGGCGGAGGTGGTGGTGATCGTGACCCCTGGAAAGGAGGCAACGGTCAGCAACCGCCGGATATTGACGAGGTCTTTGCCAACGTACAGCGCCGCCTGAAAAAGATCATGGGCGGCGGCGATGGCGGCGGCAGCAGCAGCAGCCGCGGCGGCAGCTCCGGCGGGCCGTCGCTTGGCGGAATCGGATTGCTGATCGGCTTGCTGATCGTGATCTGGATCGCCTGGAACTCCGTCCACATCGTCGACGAGTCCGAGCGTGGCGTCGTCCTTCGCTTCGGCGAATACGTGCGCACCCTCAATCCGGGTCTGAACCTGACCTTGCCGCGGCCGATCGAGCAGGTCGAAAAGGTCAACG
>PWJA01000097.1 GCA_003560975.1 Gammaproteobacteria bacterium | reverse complement strand
CTCGTTCGAGGGAGGTCGTGTGGGCATTGGTACCAGTTCCCCAAGTGCCGGGCTCCATTCTATCCAGAACGCAATTGACGGAATCCGGGGCGAAACAAATCTCGGTGGAGCGGGAGTCTTTGGTTTGCACACGGCGACCAGCGGCTTTGCCAGGGGGGTTCAGGGCGTATCGAACAGCCCTAGCGGCCAGGGCGTCTCTGGCTGGGTGTCTACGACCAGCGGCACGAATACCGGCGTTTACGGGGAATCGCCAAGCACCGATGGTCGGGGCGTGTTCGGTTTGGCCACCGCAACCAGCGGCACAAGCTTCGGCGTTCGGGGAACATCCGTCAGCAACGAGGGCCGCGGGGTGATGGGCTTTGCGTCGTCGACCAGCGGCCCGAACTTCGGCGTTTGGGGAGAAGCAGCCGGCACCAGTGGCCGAGGGGTGTTCGGTCGTGCGTCGGCGAACAGCGGCGTGACCTATGGCGTTCGCGGTCAAGTCGACAGCTCCTCGGGCTTCGCGTCCTATTTCTCGGGCCCCGCAGGCAGCCGCAATTATATTGAGCGCCGACTGGGTGTCGGCACTCAGAACCCTGGTGCGATGCTCGATGTCGTCCCGGACGGAACCGGGAATGCCGTCCGCGCAACCCACGCCAACGGCAGTCGTGGCATCCTCGGCGATGTCAACGCTGGCGTCTACGGTGAGCGCGGGCCCGGATCCACCCCAAAAGGCTGGCTGGGCTACATCAATGCCGGGGTCTTCGGGCAGGCAGGGACGGCAGTGAATAACGCCCTGGCTGGCAGGTTCGAAGGCAACGTGCTAGTGACCGGAGCCCTCTCGAAAGGCGGCGGCTCGTTTCGAATCGACCATCCGCTCGACCCGGAAAACCAGTACCTGTTCCACAGCTTTGTGGAATCGCCGGACATGATGAATATCTACAACGGCAACGTGGTCACCGACCAGGCCGGGTTCGCCGAGGTTGAGCTGCCCGGCTACTTCGAGGCGCTGAACACCGACTTCCGCTACCAGCTGACCGTCATCGGGGCTTTTGCCCAGGCCATCATTGCCGAGGAGGTTTCAGGCAACCGCTTTGTCATCGCCACGGATCTACCGCAGGTCAAGGTCTCCTGGCAGGTCACCGGTATCCGCGATGATGCCTGGGCACGGGCCAACCGGATCGAAGTCGAGGTACCCAAGGCCGAGCACGAGCGCGGGCAGTTCCTTCACCCCGAGGCTTTCGGTGTGAACGTCACCAGAAAGGAAAATTGAGAGATGCACCTGCCGACCACCTGTCCTAGAACAGCAGATCGCGTACTGAGATGGTCGTCTGGCCCAGATGGATCAGGGAACATCGATCAATTCGAACCGATCACGGAAGATCAGCGGTATCGGCGCGACCTCCACCGCGACGATCGCGTCCCGAAGATCCGCCTGTTGCTGCTCCACGGCGGCCCTGGAGCGACGCATGAGCTCTACGAATGTTTCGACAGCTACCTGCCTGCCGAGGGCATCGGGTACATCTACTACGACCAGCTCGAGCTCGCCGCCAGTCGCGCTCCATGCGCTCGGCGGTTCGCTCGATTGCAACGTCGTCGCCAAACTCGGGCAACAGCTCGTTGTCCTAAATGCCCTTGGCTCGACGGACCTGGTCTTCACCCAGCGCCAGCTTGGCCTGCTCGACGGCGGTGACCATGTCCGGATAGCCGCGCTCCGAGGCCAGCTTCAGCCAGGCCAGGCCGCGAGGCAGATCCTGATCCACGCCCTGGCCATGGAGATACATCATGCCAACGTTGAACTGGGCCAGCTTGTCGGCCCAGCCGGCCGCGGCGCAGTAGCGGCTGCGGGCGCTGTAGTACCAGCCCATCCGGTAGTAGCATGTCAAACAGCTGGGCCCGACCTGCCCCTGCCTTTCGCCAATGACGAAAGCGCATGACTCGGCTCAGTCGGAATCCAGCCCCTGTCCAGCCCGGACCTCTTCGTAGTCGCCCAGCGCCTCCGGGTGCGGGCAAAGCACCTGGCTGAATTCGAACCCCCGGCGAAGGACCGGAAATTCACGGCTGCCACTGACATCCTGGATTGCCGTGAGCTCGAAGCAATGCAGCAGGTCATCCGTGGCCTGGTGGAGGTCCAGCGCCACCGGGTTCGGCAAGCGCTCCTGGCTCGCAATGATCTGCTCGGCGCCCGGCGGAATGTCCAGGACGGCATACTGACCCGGGACCAAGGCCAACACGGGATCCTCGCCAAAGCCGATGTCGACGAAGCCGCCCACGTCGGCCTGGCTCAGCCGCGGCCGCCGGGCCGTACCGCCTCGGCTATCCGAGATATGCATGCGCTCGCGAAAGACGAGCGCGCGCGCGGCCTGTTCACGATGTCCGATCATGAGGCGCCCTTCCACGCTACGCAGCTCGGCGCGAACCGTGCCGTCGCCGATCCGGTGAGCCAGCTGGCTGCTGGTGCCCTGCCGACCTGCCGTCGGTTCCCCGAAGGCGCTGGCTATGGTGCCGAAATGCGATTCGGCGCGAAGGTCCAGCGGCGTGTCGTCCGGCACGGCAATACGAATTTCGCCATCGTGGCTGCGGGCCCGAACCTCGGCGCGCGCCGCCGGGGCCAGGTCGGCCTGCAGATCACCTGACATGCTTTCCATCTGCAGCCGGGAAAAATCACTCAAGCGCAGCGACACCGGCCCGGAAACCGTGCGCAGCCAGAGCTCGTCGCCGTTGCCCCGGGCCTCGATCGAGCCGCTGACCGTGCTGAGCCGGGTTTCCTCGCGGCCCAGGCTGGCCAGGTGCTGCGAGGCTTCGACCGTTTCGATGGCGAGACGATCGGGGCGGGAATCAGCCACCCTGACGGTGCCCCTGACCGTGCTGACCTTCACTTCCCGGCCCTGCAATTCGCGCAGCTCAAGCGAAGCGAACGCAACGCGCACTTCGATTTCGGCCGCGTACGGCACGCTGATCACGATCGGCAGCATCGATTCGGCGTCCTGGAGCATCGGTTGCTCAAGGCGAACCGTCCAGTCATCCTCGCTGCCGCTGATCTCGATGCCCGGCACTTCCCCGCCGGCCTCGTCCACTACGACCAGCCGCGAGTCGGCGGTGCCCTGGATCAGGAACTGACCGGCTGGCGCCTCGAGCAAGAATCGGGCGGTCGGCGTCATGTCCCGAGCGGTTCCGGTCGCCGCCGCGAGGTTGCCAGCGAAAAAGAGGCTGGCCGCCAGCGTGAGCGCGGTTGCCGAGATCGTCGTTGGGTGATTGGATTTCATGATTGTTCTCCTCTGATTCGTTCGTTGCCGACCCGGTCCTTGCCGGCGGCTTCGAGGTGGTCGACGCGCAAGGCCAGTTCGATCAGCGTCGACTGTCGCAGCCGCGCTTCGGCCAGGAACTCCTGCAGCAGCAGGTTGTCGGGTTGGTCGGCCAGGGCAGCCTTCAGCGCCCGGATCGCGGCCTCGTTTTCTTTCCAGGCCGCGTCGAGAACGGGCTGGCGGGCCAGCATCGGAAGCCAGCGCGCCTGGTCCGGCTCGGCCGCCGGGGCATCCATGACCACTTGATCGGCAGGCGACAGATCCGACCGGCCGGCCGGGTCCAGCGCCATGATCAGCACAAGCACCAGCGACAAGGCGGCCAGTGCAGCCGCAAGGGCCATGACGGGCCAGCGGCGGCGCCTGGCAGAAAGCTGACTTTGAATCGACCGCCAGGCCGCCTCTGGCGGATCGCAGCGATCGTCCAGCGCCGCGAGGCGGCGATCGAGTTGCTCATCGGACAGGGTCATGACAATGCCTCCTTCAGCAATTGCCGGGCGCGATGGAGCTGGCCCTTGGACGTGCCGTCGTCGATCGACAGCATCCGGCCAATCTCGGCATGGGTGAAACCTTCAAGGCAGAACAGGACCAGGACCAGGCGGGCACGCGCCGGCAATGCAGCGATGGCGCGTTCGAGGTCGCGGTCTGCGGCCGGCCAGGGGGGTTGTGGTGCAGCCTGGAGGTCGAGCGTGGCGTCCGACACAGCCAGCGCCGGGCGGCGGCGATCGGAAATGGCGTGGTTGATGGCCAGCCGCTTGATCCAGGCACCGAAGCGGCCGGGATCTTCGAGCGCGTCGAGCCGGGTCCAGGCCTTGAGAAAGCTTTCCTGCAGCCAGTCCTGCGCACGGCCGTCGTCGCCGCCGCTGATGCGCCAGAGAATCGGCATCAGGTAGCCGGCATGGCGCTCGTACAGCGACCGGAAAGTCTGCTGGCAGCCGGATTGCGCTGCCGCAACGTCAACGGCCTCTTCTGCCCACCGGTCTGCCGGCTTCTCCCCATCAATCTGAAAGACCCGCTTGAGGCGCTTCGCCCATTGCATCGCCGAGCGTTCATTGTCATCCAGGTGGCGAACTGGAACGCGGAGCGCGCTGATCGGGTTGAGTCCGGCAACGTGCTGGAACGGCTCGAACATGCGTTCCAGATGCACCTGAAGCGCACCGGTCGGCGTCTGGCCATGAAGAATGACGAAGTATTGACGGTGACGAGATTGCTCCGCCCGCGGATTCGGGTGCAAGCTCCCTGACAAGCATTCGTCAACAAGGAATACCGCCGTGCATAGAATCTGTTTTGCGCTCTTGACCCTCGCCCTGGGCTTTCCCGTTCATGCCGACGCTTCCGAATCGGTACTGTCTTATGAACAAGTGGCCATGTTCCCCGCCGATCGCTCCCTGGTGCGCCCAGAAGACGGTGTCATGCTGGCCGACGGCACGCTGCTGATCGCCGACCAGGTGCATGGCCTGGTGGCGCTGGATCTGGAAGGTGCGAAGCGACCTTTCGGTGATTTCGCCGCGGCCGGCCACGTGCATGAACCACCCGAACGCAGCGCTGGCCCGAACGGCGTGGCCATGGAGCCCGACGGGATCCATGTGCTGGTGGCCGACATCCTGACCGGGGCCATTTACCGCATCAATACCGAAACCGAGCAGGTCGTTCGAATTTACCAACATGAATTCGGCGCCAACTCCGCTCGGCGCGACAGCAGCGGCGCGGTCTGGTTTAGCCAGTCGACCCGCAATCGCGCCGGCCCTGATTCCGAAGCGCGGATGTTCGCCGCAGTTGATGAGGGATTTCTCGACGGCGCGCTGTTTCGTCTTCCTCCGCCGGCCGACGGCAGCACCGCAGCGGAGGCCGAGCTCAAGCTGTCCGGGTTGACCTTCGGCAACGGCGTGGCGATCGACGAGGCACGCGGCTGGATCTACGTTGCCGAGACCATGGCCAACCGGATCGTCGGATACCGACTGTCGGTGGCCGACGGACGCTTGTCCGAAGGCCGCGTCGTGGCCGAACTGCCGACCCCGGACAACATCGAACTCGACGAAGCCGGGCGCCTGTGGGTCGCCTCACCCATCGCCAACGCGCTGCTGGTCGTCGATCCCGACTCCGGTAGCTGGTCGACGGCGTTCTATCCGGAAACGGCCGAACACAAAAAGCTCATGATCGAGTGGCAGCGCCGCAGCCAGAGCGGTGAGTCGCGCCTGGCGCTGTTCGGCCCCGACATGTGGGCGCCACTGCCGGGGTTGTTCACCGGCTTGATCCTGACCCATGAGGGTGGCCCGATCTACCTGACCGGGCTCGGCAACACGCTGGTGAAGCTTGAGGCCGTCAAGGAATAGTCCCGCCAGGCGGGTGGCCACCAAGCCACCCGCTTGACGACCCGGGATATTCCGCGTCTGGACGAGCAGGCGCGCCCAAACCAAGTCGAATGAGGCGCGACGTGAGGATCCCCGCCGCGTATCGGGGCCTGAAAAGCCGGGGCTGGAAGCTTGTGCTGATCGATCCGATGGTCGTAAAATGACTGCTCGATCGATCTGAAAGAAGAACAGCACCGATGGACACCATCAAGATTTCCCCCAAATATCAGGTCGTGATTCCGCGCAATGTGCGCGACGCGATGGACCTCAAGCCTGGCACACGGCTGCAGGTCGTGCAGTTCAACGACCGCATCGAGCTGATCCCGCTGCGTCATGCCAAGAGCCTGCGCGGTTCGCTGGCGGGCCTGGACACGCGCGTCCCGCGCGATGATGATCGTATTTAGGAAAGCATGAACGTCGTCGACTCCTCGGCCTGGCTGGAATACTTCGCCGACGGTGCGAACGCCGGTCACTTTGCTGATGCCATCGAGGACACCGCGGCCCTGGTGGTGCCGTCGATCACTTTGCTGGAAGTCTTCAAGTGCATCAGCCGGCAGCGCGACGAGGCCACCGCCTTGCAATATGTCGCCGTGATGCAGCAAGGACGGGTCGTTGCTCTCGACGCCGCGCTGGCGATCCGCGCGGCATCGCTGGGCCTACGCCACCAGTTGCCGCTGGCCGACAGCATCATTTACGCCACGGCCAAGCAGTCCCAGGCCCTGGTCTGGACTCAGGACAGCGATTTCAAAGGGCTTGATGGCGTTCGCTACTGGCCTCGGAAGCAGCCATGAGCCTGTTCTCCGAGCGGCTTGCCGAACTCAAACGCAGCCTCGACCCAGGAACGATGGCGGGAGGGTGGCCGCAGGGCACCGTGCGCAGTCGATCTCAGGGGGACTCATTTTCCTACCCAACCACCCGCAGCCATGACCGAACTGTCTGAATATCTCGATTACTCCAAGGCCCCCGACCAGCTTACCGGTGGTGTGCGCCGCATCCCGATCACTACACCCAAGGGCGACTTCTCCGTCTGGATCAAGCGCGTCGGCAATAACCCGAAGATCCGCCTGTTGCTGCTCCACGGCGGCCCTGGAGCGACGAATGAGCTCTACGAATGTTTCGACGGCTACCTGCCTG
>PWJA01000245.1 GCA_003560975.1 Gammaproteobacteria bacterium | reverse complement strand
GCCTTGCTCGATCTGGCCATGCGCCCACTATCCGGACACGCGGCGAGAAGGTAAACTCTGGGATTCTATTGACCTGCCTGGAGTCTCGGATCATGGAATGGATCGTCCTGGGATTGATTGTCGCGCTGGTGTTGTTCGCCATCGTGATCTACAACCGCCTGGTCGTGGCGCGCAATCGCTACAAGAACGCGTTCGCCCAAATCGACGTACAGCTGACCCGTCGCCATGACCTGATCCCGAACCTGGTCGAGGTGGCGAGCAAATACATGAGCCACGAGCGCGAGACCCTGGAAGCCGTGATCCAGGCCCGGACCGGTGCCGTGAATCAGCTCAAGGAGGCGTCCAGCGATCCGACCGATCCTGAAGCCATGAAACGACTCAGCCAGGCCGAGCAGGGCCTGTCCGGCGCGCTGGGCCGATTGTTCGCCCTGTCGGAGAACTACCCGGACCTCAAGGCCAATCAGAACATGATGCAGCTGTCCGAGGAACTGACCAGCACGGAAAACCGCGTGGCATTCTCGCGCCAGGGCTTCAACGACGCGGTCATGAACTACAACATTCTGCGCGAGAGTTTCCCGAACAACCTGATTGCCGGTACGTTCAACTTCCAGCCCGCGCAGTTGCTCGATATCGAAGATCCGGCCAAACGGGAAGCGGTCAAGGTGAGTTTCGGATAGCGAGCCGCCCGGCTCAACGGCCGTGAACTTTTTCGAACATCAGGACCGGGCCCGGCGTCAGACCCGATTCCTGGTCTTTTTGTTCGCCCTTGCGGTGCTGGCGATCATCCTGGCCGTGAACGCCGTGGTGTTGACCACCCTCGGCATGCCGAACGCGGTCGGTTTCCCCCAGGACACCAACGTTCTGACCGCCAATGTCGGCCTGATCGCCTGGACCAGCCTGATCACCGGGGCTACCATCGGCCTGGCCAGCGCGTACCGAAGCGCCCAGCTTCGTTCGGGCGGTGGCGAAATCGCGCGTTCGCTGGGCGGAACCCCCGTTGATCCGTCCACGTCCGATCCCTTGCGCCGCCGGCTGTACAACGTGGTCGAAGAAATGGCCATCGCTTCCGGCGTGCCGGTGCCCGAAGTGTTCGTGCTGGAACACGAGCAGGGGATCAACGCCTTTGCCGCCGGCTACTCGCCGGCCGACGCGGCCGTGGCGGTGACCCGCGGCACCCTCGAGCATCTCAACCGGGATGAACTTCAGGGCGTGATCGCGCACGAATTCAGCCACATTTTCAACGGCGACATGCGCTTGAACATTCGCCTGATCGGCTTCTTGTTCGGCATACTGGTGATCGCCATCGTCGGTCGGCGTCTATTGTTTTCGGCCCGCTTTGCGCGCGACTCGCGCAACGCCGCGCCGGCGGTCATGATCGGACTGGTGGTGGTCCTGATCGGCTACGTGGGCCTGTTTTTCGGTCGCTGGATCAAGGCCGCCGTGTCGCGTCAGCGCGAGTACCTGGCCGACGCCTCGGCGGTCCAGTTCACCCGCAACGCCGACGGTGTGGCCGGCGCGTTGAAAAAGATCGGTGCGCTGTATGCCAGCTCCTTCATGACGACCGACGCCGAGGAGATCGGGCACATGCTGTTTGCCCGCGGCATGGGCCGCCAGTTGTTCGCCACCCATCCGCCGCTGGAGGAGCGGATTCGCGCCATCGACCCGAATTTCAGGCCGGAAGAGTTGACCGAACTGGCCAAGACCCTGGACCGTCACGCCCAGGCGCGCCAGGCACAGGCCGAGCAGGAGGAACACAGAGCCGATTCACGCACGGCCGGGCCCGGGGGACTGCCGCTGGACGCCGATTCCCTGGCCGAGCGCATCGGCCAGCCCGGACTGTCCCAGGTCCTGGTGGCCGCGGCGCTGACCGCAGCCGTTCCGCGCCCGCTGGAACGGGCGGCGCACTCCGACGAGTGGGCCCAGGAGCTGGTCTGTTTTCTTCTGCTCAGCGAAAACGACGACATCCGCGAGGATCAGCTGCTGCTGGTTGCCCAGACGCTCGGTAGCGAAAGCGAACGCCAGGTCGGCGTCTTGTGGCAGGCGCGACACGATCTGCAGCGGGCCCAGCGCCTGCCGCTGCTGGAGATGGCGTTTCCGGCCCTGCGTCGCCGACCGCACAAGGAACTGGTCAGCCTGATGGGACTGCTGGAAAAGCTCGTCGACGTGGACGGAAAAATCGACGTGTTCGAGTACAGCCTGGCCCGCCTGACCTCGCGTCAGATCCTGGACGCGATGCACCCGGAGCGGGTTCGGGCCGGCGGCAATGAAACTCTGTCGGCGCGGGCGGCGGACGCGATTACGGTCCTGGCGGTGCTCGCTCATCACGGTCATCCCGATCAGCCGGAGGCGGCTCAAGGGGCGTTTCACAACGGCCTGCAGGAGATGGCGGACGTCTCGACAGACGCGTTACCCTCGGCCGATGACTGGCCAAATCGTCTGGATGGCGCCCTGAAACGGCTGGATGCGCTGAAACCCGCCGAAAAGCAGCGCCTGGTCGCGAGCATGGCGCGCTGCGTGCTCACGGACGGCCAGGTCACCCCCGAAGAGTTCGAACTGCTGCGCGTGATCTGTGGCCTGATCCACGTGCCGCTTCCTCTTCTGGAGGCTCCGGGCCACTAATCCTCAAGCGTGAAGCCCACCTCGATCGTGACTTGCCAGTGCTGGACCTTGTCATGTTCGATATGGCCCCGTGTTTCCACGACCCGGAACCAGCGCATGTGATTGATCGTCTCGGCCGCCCTGGCGATGGCGCGGCGAACCGCATCGTCGCTGCTCTGGGTCGAAGAGCCGGTCAGACGAACCTGCTTGTAGACGTGGTCATCCATGCGTCGTCACTCCTGTTGGCAAGGGATTGCTCCCATGATACAGACGCAGTGCGTGGTCTGGCCGGCGCCTCGCCGTTTTCTTGACCATCCCGCCGAGCCTGCTGCGGTATGCTTCCGGGCTGATTCGATTGCGGAGATTGCCATGCGTCCGGTTACCGATTCCGGTCCTGCTTGTCTGACGTCGTGCGGTAGCCGGCTTCGAGAAATCCGGCTTGCGGCCGGGGCGTTGCTGCTGCTGATTCTGCTCAACGCTTGCGCGCTTCCGCCGGCCGCGCAGCCTGATGCGGGGATGGAAGTCGAGCCGCCGGTCGCGCGCGGCGGTGTCGCGGCCGCCCATCCGCTGGCCGTGGACGCCGGTCTGGCCGTTCTGGATCGGGGCGGCAGCGCAGCCGATGCCGCCGTGGCCGTCCAGGCCATGCTCAGCCTGGTCGAGCCGCAGAGTTCCGGCATCGGCGGCGGCGCTTTCCTGCTGCACTACTCGGCCGACAGCGGCGAGATCGTCGCTTTCAACGGCCGCGAAACGGCACCCGCCGGGGCCGAGCCGGACATGTTCCTCGATGCCGACGGCGAGCCGCTGGGCTGGTTCGACGCCATCATCGGCGGGCGCGCCACCGGGGTACCGGGGGTCATGCCCATGCTCGGCGCTGCCCATTCGCACTACGGCAATCTGGCCTGGTCGGACTTGTTCGCCGAAACCATACGGGCGGCGGAAGACGGTTTCGAGGTGCCGCAGCGGCTGGCTCGCTTTGCCGGCGGCAACCGCTGGCCGCAGGCCGAGCAGCCCGACTTGATCGCCCTGTTCAGCACCGCCGAGGGGGACCTCATCGAGGCCGGCGCGACCTGGGCCAACCCGGCTTTCGCCGACACCGTGCGGCGCATGGCCGAGCAGGGTCCGCGGACCTTGCTCGAGCCGCCGATCTCGACCCGCATCATCGAGCGGACCGCCGAGCCGCCGCTGCCCGGCACGCTGGTCCAGTCCGACTTCGACGCCTACCAGCCCGGCATCGGCGATCCGGTGTGCGGGATGTTTCTGAAGCACCGCGTGTGTGTTCCGCCGCCGCCGTCCAGCGGCGTGTCGCTTTTGCAGATGCTGGCCGTGCTGGAACACACCGATATCGCGCAGAGAGGGCCGGAAGATCCGGTGGCCTGGCTGCAGTTTGCCGAAGCCAGCCGGATCATGTTCGCCGACCGCGACCGCTATGTCGCCGACCCGGATTTCGTCGACGTGCCGGTCGCCGGCTTGCTCGATTCGGACTACGTGGCGCGGCGTTCGGCGCTGATCGGCGAACGGGCCGGGCCACTGCCGGAAGCCGGCACGCCGCCGGGTGCCGAATACGCCATGGACAACAGCTATCGGAAGACCGGCACAACCCATTTCGTCATCGTCGACGCCGCCGGCAACGTGGTCACCATGACCTCCTCGGTCGAGTCGATTTTCGGCTCCGGTCGGAACGTGGATGGGTTCTTCCTGAACAATCAGCTCACCGATTTTTCCTTCCGCCCCGAGGCCGACGGGCTGCCGGTGGCCAATGCGGTGGAACCGGGCAAGCGCCCGCGCTCCTCGATGTCGCCGGTGCTGGTGTTCGACGCCGACGATCGGCTGGTGGCGGCGCTGGGCTCTCCCGGCGGGTCGGCGATCCTGGTCTACAACGCCAAGGCTCTGGTGGGTCTGTTGGCCTGGAACCTGGATCTCCAGGAGGCGATCGATCTGCCCAACCTGGTTGCCCTGGGAGAAAACTTCTTCGGCGAAGCACACCGCTTCTCCGACGAGGTGCTGACCGGCCTGGCCGACCTGGGCATCGAAGTCCGACCGGGTCGCGGCGAGGAGTCCGGTCTGCACGGCGTGGTGTTCCACCCTGACGGACGCATCGAAGGGGCTGCCGACCCCCGGCGCGAAGGTGTTTGGCGTGCCTTGGGGGCCGGGGACTAGGTGCCGGGGACCAAGGACCAGGGAACAGGGACCAGGGGCCAGGCACCACAGGGGCTAGGGTCAGGGGTCGTCATGGTCTGACACTTGCTGAAGAAAAGCATGGAAACCTCTGGGAATTGCGCTCAACTCTCCTGGCGCTTGCACACTTATCCTGGTCCCTGATCCCTGGTCCCCAGTCCCTGGTCCCTAGTCCCTAGTCCCTAGTCCCTAGTCCCTGGCCCCTCAAAATCAAAGCCAGCCTTGTTGCCGCGCCAGGCGGTAGGCCTCGACGCGGTTGGCGGCGTGCAGCTCGCCAATGGCTTCCGACAGGTAGTTGCGCACCGTACCTTCAGCCAGGTGCAGCTGCTGACCGATCGCTCGGGTGCTCAGGCCCTCGCCGGCCAGGCGAAGTACCTGGCGCTGGCGTTCGCTCAGAGGGTTCTGGCCATCCCAGGCGCTCAAGGCCAGTTCCGGTGCGATCACTCGTTCGCCGCGAGCGATGCGGCGCACGGCCCGGGCCAGCTGCTCGGCCGGTGTGTCCTTGAGCAGGTAGCCACGGACCCCGGCCTCGAGCGCCCGACGCAGGTAGCCGGGACGGCCAAAGGTCGTGACAATGGCGACGCGGGTGTCCGGGTAGCGCTGGCGCACGGCCTCGGCCAGCTCCAGGCCGGTCATGTTCGGCATTTCGATGTCGGTCAGGATCAGCTGGATGGTCGGGTCCGCCGCCAGCCGCTCCAGCGCGGCCTGACCGTCGGCGACCGTGGCTGCGACCTCGATATCGTCTTCCAGCCCGAGCAACGCCGCCAGCGCACCCAGCACCAGGCTCTGGTCTTCGGCGATCAGCACCCGGATCATGCGCTCGATCCTCCCGGCAGGCGGGCCTGGATCAGGCGCCGGTCCGGATCGAGGCGGAACAGGCCGCCCAGGGCCTCGATGCGTGCGCGCATGCCGTCGACGCCGCCGCCTTCGGGCCGGATCCGGCCGCCCCCGTCGTCGCCGATTTCCAGCACGAGCTCAGCGTTCGGTTCCGGGCGAGTCAGGTAAATCCAGCAACGGTGGGCGCGGGCGTGGCGGATGATGTTGGTGACGGCCTCGCGAATGACCAGGGTCAGCACTGCCTCGGTTTGTGCGTCCAGGGCCAGGGACTTGTCCAGGCGCAGATCGAGGTCGACATCCGCACTGGTCAGCGCCAGCCGGGCCTGTTCCAGCTCCGCCGCCAGGCTGCGTTCGCGATAGCCGCCGATCGCCTCGCGCACCTCGGCCAGGGCCTCCCTGGCACTGTGCTCGACCTGGGCGATTTCGGCTCGGGCGCGCGCTGGATCGCGCTCGAACAGCCTGCCGGCCAGTTCGCTCTTGAGCACGATCACCGACAGGCGGTGGCCGAGCAGGTCGTGCAGATCGCGGGCGATGCGCTCTCGCTCGGCCACCCGCGCCAGCTGGCGCACTTCGGCCTGCGACAGGCGCAGCGCAGCATTGCGTCGGCCCTGTTCGGCAAAGTGGATATTGGCAGCGCCCACAATGAACGTCGCGACCAGGCCGGGCAACCAGAACCAGGGCATTGGCTGAAGCAGCAATCCAACCAGGGCGATCATTACCAGCAAGCCAAGAAGCAGGGCCCAGGCGTAACGCGGCGGCCCGACCAGCATGCAGAACGCGCCGGCGAAGACGAAAAAGGCGCTGGCGCCAATGTTGAACGGCGCCCAAACCAGGCCCAGTGCGGCCAATGCCAACACGTGCAGCAGGGCCGCCCGGCCAGAACGGCGAAAGCCACTGAAGTACAAGCCAAGAAACAGACAGGTGCTCAAGACGGCCAACGGCAGTTCCACCGGCCCAATCGGCCGACCGATGTACTGGAGCCAGAAAAAGCCGAAATAGACGATCCACAGGTAGGCGGCCCAGCCGACTTCGCTTTCCGGCGGCAACAGCCAGTGATGCAGGCTGACCAGGCGCTTTGTCAGGCTCATTCCAGGCGTACCTCGACCAATTCGAAAGCGAACGGGCGCAGGCGGCCACTGGCGAAAACTCCCAGCGCCTG
>PWJA01000264.1 GCA_003560975.1 Gammaproteobacteria bacterium | reverse complement strand
TTGAGTTCGGCTTCGACTTGTGTCTTGTCGGGCGAGTCGGGCAGGTCGAAGTCCAGCCGGCCGCTACCGTCGCTGACCTGACCGCCGGTGACCGGATAGGGCAGCACGGCGGAAAGCAGGTGCAGGCAGGTGTGCATGCGCATGAGGCGGTGGCGGCGCTCGAAGTCGATTTCGGCGGTGACTTCGGTGCCGGGTTCGGGTGAGCTGGAATCTTCAGCCAGGATATGGACGACGCGGCCGGTTTCATCGGCGACGGTGTCGGCTATCGTTGCTCTGCCGCCATCCCAGCTCAGGGTGCCGGTATCACCGGGTTGGCCACCGCCGGTGGGGTAGAACACGGTGGCATTGAGGATCACGCCGCGCTCGGTGAGGTCTTCGACCGTGGCCTGGCACTCGGTCAGGTAGGCATCTTCGCTGTAGAGTCTTCGGGTCATGGCGGGAACTTGGGGAGGGCCTGGCAGTCATTCTATACGCGCATCGGCGCTCGCCCGATCGATCAATATTTACTATTGAAACGATGGCATCAATCAATTTGCTTTATGGGCGAATCGGCTTATAGTGGTAGCACTGAGAAGGGGTCTGCCCACTGGGTCGGCCGCTCATCATCTTCAACAACCATCCAAATCCTTAGGAGGGCTCATGGATCAGGTAGCAAAATGTCCCGTCATGCACGGCAGTCGTACGCGTCTGGGCGGCGGCGGCGGTGGCCCCAGCGACTGGTGGCCGGATCAGCTCAATCTGCGCATCCTGCACCAGCATTCGCCGGAAGCCAACCCGCTGGGTCGTGATTTCAACTACGCCGAAGAGTTCAAGAAGCTGGATCTCAAGGCGCTGAAGAAAGACTTGGCCGACGTCATGACCGACTCCAAGGACTGGTGGCCGGCCGACTATGGCAACTATGGCCCGTTCATGGTCCGTATGGCCTGGCATGCCGCCGGCACCTACCGCACGGCTGACGGCCGCGGCGGCGCCTCTTCCGGCGACCAGCGCTTCGCGCCGACCAACAGCTGGCCCGACAACGCCAACCTGGACAAGGCCCGCCGCCTGCTGTGGCCGGTCAAGCAGAAGTACGGCAACCAGATTTCCTGGGCCGACCTGTTCGTTCTGGCCGGCAATGTGGCCATGGAAAACATGGGCTTCAAGACCTTCGGTTTCGGTGGCGGTCGCGCCGACATCTGGTCGCCGGAAGAAGACATCTACTGGGGTGCCGAAACCGAGTGGCTGGGCAACAAGCGCTACAGCGGCGAGCGCGAGCTGGCCAACCCGCTGGCCGCGGTGCAGATGGGCCTGATCTACGTCAACCCCGAAGGCCCGGACGGCAACCCGGATCCGAAGGCCTCGGCCAAGGACATCCGCGAAACCTTCGCCCGCATGGCCATGAACGACTACGAGACGGTCGCCCTGACCGCCGGCGGTCACACCTTCGGCAAGTGCCATGGCGCCGGTGATGCGGCGCTGGTCGGCCCCGAGCCGGAAGCGGCCCCGATTGAGCAGATGGGCCTGGGCTGGATCAGCAGCCACGGCAGCGGCAAGGGCCGCGACACCATCACCAGCGGCATCGAGGGCGCCTGGACGCCGAACCCGACGCAGTGGAACATGGACTACTTCGATGTCCTGTTCAAGTACGACTGGGAACTGACCAAGAGCCCGGCCGGTGCCTACCAGTGGGTACCGAAGAACCTGGCCGACGAAGACCATGCCCCGGACGCCGAAGATGCCTCTAGGAAGGTCGGCATCATGATGACCACCGCCGACATGGCCATGCGCGAAGATCCGGATTACCGCAAGATCTCCGAGCACTTCCACAACAACCCGGACGAGTTCGCCGAAGCCTACGCCCGCGCCTGGTTCAAGCTGACCCACCGCGACATGGGCCCGAAGGCTCGCTACCTGGGTGAGGAAGTGCCGGCAGAAGATCTGATCTGGCAGGATCCGGTACCCGAGGTTGACCATGAACTGGTCGCCGAGTCCGACGTTGCCGAGCTCAAGGGCAAGATCCTCGACACCGGCCTGCCGGTTTCCGACCTGGTCTTCGTCGCCTGGTCTTCGGCCGCCACGTTCCGCAACTCCGACAAGCGCGGCGGCACCAACGGTGCCCGGATTCGCCTGGCCCCGCAGAAGGACTGGGAAGCCAACGAGCCGGAGCGTCTGGCCAAGGTGTTGAGTGCGCTGGAAGGCGTGCAAAAGGCCTTCAACGACGCCCAGAGTGGCAACAAGAAGGTCTCGCTGGCCGATCTGATCGTGCTCGGCGGCAATGCGGCCATCGAGAAGGCGGCCAGGGATGCCGGTCACGACGTCACCGTGCCGTTCTACCCGGGCCGTACCGACGCCACCGAAGAGCAGACCGACGCCGACTCGTTCGATCCGATGAAGCCGGAAGCCGACGGGTTCCGCAACTACCGCCGGACGAAGTTCACGGTCTCGGACGAAGAGATGCTGCTGGACCGCGCCCACCTGCTGACCCTGACGGCTCCCGAAATGACCGTTCTGGTCGGCGGCATGCGCGTGCTCGATGCCAACCACGGCGGCAGCAAGCACGGCGTGTTCACCGACAAGCCCGGCACCCTGACCAACGACTTCTTCGTCAATCTGGTCGACATGGGAATCGAGTGGAAGCCAACCGGTGCGGCCGGCGACGTGTTCGAAGGCCACGACCGCGACAGCGGTGAAGTCAAGTGGACCGGCACTCGGGTCGACCTGATCTTCGGCGCCAACTCGCAGCTGCGGGCGTTGTCGGAGGTCTATGCCCAGGCCGACGCCAAGGAGAAGTTCGTGTCTGACTTCGTCAAGGCCTGGACCAAGGTGATGAACGCCGATCGCTTTGATTTGAAGGCCTGATCGACCGCGCCCGCCAGGGCGTGCAAGCAACAGAAACCCCGGCCCTGCTCTGCGCGGCCGGGGTTTTTTCTTTCCGAAAAGTGAATTTTGGCCCGCGGATCGGGTCGCTTAGAATAGTGCGACCTCGCTCCGGCCCTACGAGACCCGACCATGCCCAGACTGCAACCGCCCGTGATCCACTTCCTTGCCCTGCTCTTGAGTTTTTTCCTGAGCGCCTCCGCGCTGGCCCAGCCCGGCCCCGGCGAAGGCCCGGACGAAAACCTGGAGGCCATCGAACCGAGCCCCGAGCCGATTCGCATCGGCCTGGCCGGCGAATACCCGGCCGACATCGCCCGCTTCCTGCTGGTCCAGGGCGTCTCGGGTGCGCGCCTTTCGCCGGCCGGCGATTACGTGGCCGTGTCGAAGTCGATCACCGGCGAGCCGCAGCTGTGGCTGATCCCCACCGACGGCGCTCAGGCACGCCAGCTGACCTTCGGCAACGGCATCACCTTTTTCCGCTGGGCGCCGGACGGGCAAAGCCTGATCTACGGGGCCGACAATGCCGGCGACGAGCAGGAGGCGTATTTCCGGATCAGCGTCGACGGCAAGAGCGAGGCGGAAATCGTGCCGGCGCTTCCGGGCGCGTTTCGTTTTTTCGGCGGCGTACTGCCCGACGACCAGCGCATCGTGTTCGCCTCGACCGAGCGCAACGGGCTCGATTTCGACATCTACGTGCGCGATCTGGCCAGCGGTGAGCAGCGCATGATCTACGAGGGCGAGTTCGCCTGGTGGCCGCGGTCGATCGCGCCCGACGGCCAGTCGCTGCTGATGACCCAGGCCGTTGGCGAGGATTCCAACAACCTGTTCCTGCTCGACATCGAGAGCGAAGAGGTGACCCCCCTTTCGCAGCCCGAACGGCGCGCCAACACCCAGGACGGCGGCTTCGCCTGGACCGCCGACGGCCAGCACGTGTTCCACACCTCGAATGAAGGCCGCGAGTTTCGTGCGCTCGTCCGGCGCGAAATCTCCGGCAACGAGGTCGAGGTGCTGGTCGAACTCGAACACGACATCGACAACGTCCAGCTGTGCGGCCAGGACGACCGCTTTCTGCTCTGGACCAGCAACGAAGACGGATTCTTCCGCCTGCACGGTCGCGACCTGCAGACCAACCGCGCCCTGGCCACGCCCGACCTGCCCGAAGGCGTCTACTCTCTATCGTGCCCGGCCGGCAGCCGGCTGGCCGCGCTGACGGTCAACGGCTGGTCCACCCCCGGCGATCTGTGGCTGTGGGACCTGGCCGCAGGCCAGGCCGAGATGCTGTGGTCGGCCAACCTGGCCGGGCTGGACCGCGAGCGCCTGGTCCGGCCCGAAAGCATTCGCATGCCGGCCCGCGACGACGTCATTCTGCAGGGCCTTTTGTACCTGCCGCGCGCCGATGCCCGCCATGGCGACGGCCCGCCGCCGGTGGTGTTCGATGTCCACGGCGGCCCGACCTCGCAATCGGTGGTCAACTTCAACGGCGCGGTGCAGTACCTGGTCAACCGCGGCATCGCCGTGTTCCGCCCCAACATCCGCGGCTCGACCGGCTTCGGCCACACCTACGTCACCCTCGACGACCGCGAGCGGCGTCTCGACAGCATCCGCGACCTGGTCGACATGCTGGAGTTCTTCCGTGCGGACGGACGCGTCGATGCCGACCGGGCGATCGTGCGCGGCGGCTCCTACGGCGGCTACGCGGTCAACGCGGTGCTGGCCAATCACCCCGGCCACTTCATTGCCGGCGTGTCGCTGTTCGGCGTGGCCGACTGGGTGACCGCGCTGGAAGTGGCCTCCCCGGCCCTGAAGGCCTCCGACATCATCGAGTACGGTGACATCCGCGAGGAACGCTGGCAGGAGTTCTACACCACCTATTCGCCGATCCGCCAGGCCGACCAGATCAAGGTGCCGGTGCTGTATTCGCACGGGGTCAACGACCGCCGCGTCGAGATCTACGAAACCGAGGTGATGGTCCGAACCCTGCGCGCCAACGGCATCGACGCACCCTACATCCGCTTCCGTGACGAAGGCCACGGCTGGCGGCGACTGTCGAACCGATTGTTCTACCACCGCCGCGAAGCGGAGTTCCTGCTCGAGCAATTCGGCGGCTTGTAGGCCGGAGAAAACGCGGCGTCCCGCGCCTGGAATGGCGCGGGACGCGCAGGTAGAATCTTCGCCCGTGATGCCAACCCACCTCCTCGCCCTCGTGCTGCTGATCGGCAGCGTTTCCGCCGTCCATGCCCGGTCCGCCGACTGGCAGGATGCCATTCGCGCCAACCAGCTCGACACGATCCGCTCTGACTACCCGCAGCGACCGGACGTCGACGAGAGCACCGAACACGGCAAGACCGCGCTCATGGCCGCCGCTGCGGCCGGCGACGCCGGACTGGTCCGCGAACTGCTGGCCGCCGGCGCCGACCCGGCCGCGACCAATCGGCTCGGCGGCTCGGTCCTGATGTATGCCATTGGCGGCGGCAACCTCGACGCGGTCCGCCAGTTGCTCGATACCGAAATTGCCCTCGACGGCCAGGCCAGCAACGGCTGGAGCGCGGTGACGATGGCCGCGGCCAAGAACGAAGGCGAGATGCTGGCCCTGCTCGGGGCCGCCGGCGCCGAACTCAACCCAGCGGACATCTACGGCTGGACCCCGCTGATGCGTGCCGCCTACCAGGGGCATCGGCACGCGGTCACGGCGCTGCTGGAACTGCCGGGGCTGGATCTTGCACGGGTCAACCACAACGGCCAGACCGCACTGCATCTGGCGGTCATCGGCGGCAGCGCCGAGCTGGTCCGGGCCCTGCTCGCCCACGGCGCCCGCCAGACCACCGATGCCAACGGCTACACGCCGCAGAGCATCGCCCGCGAACTCGAGCGCGACGATCTGCTGGCGCTGCTGGAGAACGCCGAAGCCGCCCCCTGAACGAGCACGAAGGCCCGGCGCCGTAGCCGTCTCCCGGGCGGTCGCCTTCGCCCGCCTGCCACAGCGATCTCGGTCCCCGGTGAACGTCCGCCCGGAGAGGCTTTTATACTCTGTCCCGGACCAACCGATTCGGGACATCGCATGCACCGCCGGAATTTCGTCAAGGCCTGCGCGGCCACCGCCATTCTCGTTCACCACAACCCGCTGTTGCTCGCCGGCGGTTCGGCGCGCAGTCAGCTCTACGAGCCGGTGCGCCTGGTCCATCGCAACGGTGAGCCGATTCGCCCCGGCGATCTCGAACCGCATGCCAACTACGTTTTTCGCTATCCCTTCGAGGCGACCCCCTGCTTCCTGCTCAATCTGAATCGCCCGACCGAGACGAACGTCCGGCTGAAAACGGCCAACGGCGCGGAGTATGTCTGGCGCGGCGGCGTCGGGCCGGAACGATCCATCGTCTCCTACGCCGCCATCTGCACCCACCGTCTGACCCATCCGACCGAGCAGGTCAACTTCATCTCCTATCGCGAGGACCGCAGTGCCGCCGCTGAGGCGGGCGAGAACCTGATCACCTGCTGCATGGAGCATTCCCGATACGACCCCGCGCGCGGCGCGGAGGTCATGTCCGGGCCGGCGCCGAGCCCGCTGATGGGCATTCTGCTCGACTACGACGAGCAGGCCGACGAAATCCGGGCCGTCGGCGTGACCGGCGAGGACCTGCTCGACCGTTTCTTCAGCCAGTTCGAGATGCAGCTGGAGCTGGCCTACGGCGGCCTGGGCAAGGCGCGCGCGCCCGTCCAGGAGACGGCGACCGTGGTTCCGCTGAGTGAGTACACCAGCAACGACATGTCGTGCTGAGCGGCAAGCAAGCCAGACCGCCAACGATGACCGGTTCGACCCTGCTCCGTCGCGCTCTGGCACTGTGTGCCGTGCTGGTTTTGCTGACCGCCTGCGGACGCGATTCGGAGGAGCCGGATGCGCTCATCGGTGTGGCCAGCCCGCTGGTCGGCGTCTGGCACGGAGATCTGGACGGCATGATCGAGCGCCGCCAGATCCGCGCGCTGGTGCC
>PWJA01000237.1 GCA_003560975.1 Gammaproteobacteria bacterium | reverse complement strand
TCTGTTCGCAGGCTCGGTCAACGTCGCTGACGTAATCATGGCGAGCCTTGCGCTCGACCGGGATGCTGTCCAGCCGATCGCGATACTTGCGCATCAGGCCGCCGGCCTTGCGTGCGGCTTCCGAGGCGATGTTGACGAAAGGATGAGCCACGATGGGGGTCCGGGCTGAAAGAAGACTCGCTATGCTAGCAGACTCGTACCCGGTGAAGTGCTCATGCCGGGGACCGGCCACGGGCCAGCCGCGGGCTGTCGCTGTCCAGGCCGCAGGCACGCTGGACGAAGGCTTCGCGCACCGGCCAAAGCTGGCGGGCCAGACCGAAACCCATCCCCAGTGCGTGGCGGCCCAGACCGGCCGGCGCCCGCACCAGTTCGTTGATGGCATGAATGCCGCCGCTGATCAGGGCGCCGTTGCTCAAGCGCCAGCGCTGGTAGTGTTTCAGCGCCGGGCCGGGGTCGGCGTCTTTCCAGTTTTCGAGCACCTCGGCCAGCGCGGCGGCGTCCATCAGGCCGAGGTTCAGGCCTTGGCCGGCCAGCGGATGCACCGAGCGCGCCGCATCACCGAGCAAGACGAGGCGGTCGCGGACCAGCTGCCGGGCCCGGCGACGGACCAGGGGCAGAAGGTGGAGCTCGCCGACTTCCAGGACCTCGCCCAGCGGCGCGTCCTGATGGCGGTTGATCTCGGCGACGAAGTCGCTTTCGTCCATCGTGTGCAGCTGTGCGGCGCGATCGGCCGGCTGCGACCAGACGATGGAGGAGCGACCATCGGGCAGCGGCAGCAGCGCCAGCGGGCCGTGTTCGGTGAAGCGCTGCCAGGCCAGGCCGGTGTTGTCTTCGGCGGTACGGACCGGGCCGATCAACGCCTTCTGGTTGTAGTGCCATTCATCCACGCGGATGCCGGCACGCTGGCGCAGCTGCGAGCGGGCGCCGTCGGCGGCCACGAGCAGGGCGGCGCGCAGCTGGGTGCCGTCGTCCAGGCCCAGGCGCACGACGTCCCGGCCCAGGTCGATCCGCTTCCAGGCAGCCGGCGCGAACAGCCGGACCCGGTCATTGCCCTCCAGCGCTTGCCACAGAGCGGTCTGCAGGGCCGGAATCTCGGCGATCCAGCCAAGCTCGTCAAGACCGTGCTCGCTGGCCCGGAAGGAAACGCCAAGCGCTGCCGAATGCACCGCCATGTGATGGTAGGCGGCCAGACGCCCGCGATCGAGTCCCTGCCAGCCGCCGGCCGCGGCCAGGACGCGCCGGGAACCGGGGCTGACGGCGACCACGCGCGGATCGAATCCCTGCGCGGGCGGTTGGAAATTCGCTCGACGGGCGTCGACCAGGGCCACGCGGCGCTGCTGGCCGGCCAGCAAGGCGGCGCAGGCCGCCCCGGCAACGCCGCCGCCGACCACGATGACATCGACATCCAGCGTCGCCACGGCTCAGCGGTTGCCTCGAGCCAGTCGCGTCACCGGGTCGCGAAAGCCCATCGCCGAGCGGACCAGACGGCGGCTCAGGCCGGGCACCGCGGCATGCGCGGCCAGCCCCAGGCCGGCGCCGAAACGGGCCAGCAGCGACGGATTGGTAAAGGCCCGGGCGAGGGTATCGGTGTAGCGCACGGTCGCCTCCTGGTCCGGGTAGCGGGATCGGGCATAGGCTTCGAGCGTTTCCGGACTACCCGGATCGCCGCTTCCCTGCAGGGTCTCGATCAGGCTGGCCGCGTCCCGCAGGCCCAGGTTGAAGCCCTGGGCCGAAACCGGATGGACGCTGTTGGCGGCGTTGCCGATGACGGCAACCCGTTCGGCGATCGGTCGCCGTGTGCGCTGGCGGACCAGCGGGTAGCGGGCGCGCGCGCCCGGCGAGTTGAAGCCGCCCAGCGACGGTCCGAAGCGTCGGTCGAGGCGCGCGATGAGCTCGTGGTCCTCCCAGCTCATGGCCTCGTCGATCGCCTCGCTGCGGTCGATCCAGACCACGCCCAGCCGGCCCTCGGGCTGCGGCAGCAGGGCCAGGGGGCCGCGCGGGGTAAAGCGCTCCCAGGCCACGCCGGCCGGTGCGCTGGCGGGGCGAACGTTGAAGATCATCGCCGACTGGCCGTAGTCGTGGTGAGCGGATTCGATGCCGGCGCTCTGGCGAACCATGGAGTGGGTGCCGTCGGAACCGATCAGCAGGCGGCCCCGGATCAGCGTTCCATCGCCCAGGCGCACCCGCACGTGGTCTGTCTCGACGGTGAACGTTTCCAGTCGCGCCGGGCACAGTTCGGTGATGCCGGACTGTGCCGGCAGGGCGTCAAGCATCACGTTGCCCAGCTCGCGCGCCACGATGACGGCGCCGAAGAACTCGCGCTGATGCTGTTCGGCCTTCAGCTGGAGGGTGCCGAAGCCGCCGGCCCGGGTGATGCGGATTTCCCGTACCGGCATCCGGGTCAGCTCGGCGGGCAGCAGTCCGAGACCGGAAAGGATGTTCAGCGAGGCGGCATTGACGACCAGGGTCCGGTCGTCGTAGCTGGGCTGGTGGTTGGCCCGGCGCGCCGCGGCCTCGATGACGGCCACGCGATGCCCGGCCTGGGCCAGGCCCAGGGCCGCCGCGGCGCCCACCAGGCCGCCGCCGGCCACGATGACGTCAAAATCCTTCATCCGCGCATCAGTTCCTCGATGGCATCGGCGGCTGAGGGAACGGCACGAGTCAGGTTTTCCGGGTCGCCCTGGGTGACCCGGATGTCGTCTTCGACGCGAATTCCGATGTTGCGCAGCGCTTCGGGGATGTCGTCGTCTGCGCCGATGTAGAGGCCGGGTTCGACGGTGACGACCATGTTGCGTTCGAGCAGGCGCGACTGGCCCTCGATGCGGTAGTCGCCGACATCGTGCACGTCGAGTCCTAGCCAGTGCCCGGTCTTGTGCATGTAGAAGCGCCGGAAGCGTTCCTGTTCGATGTTGTCGTCGACGCTTCCGGCCAGCAGCTTCAGGTCGATCAGCCCCTGCACCAGAACCCGGACCGCGGCCTCGTGGTAGGCCTGGAACGGCCGCCCGCTGCGGACCTCGTCGATGGCGGCGTGCTGCGAGGCCAGCACGATCTCGTAGACGTCGCGCTGGGCGGGGCTGAAACGACCGGCGACCGGGAACGTCCGCGAGATGTCGGCAGCGTAGTTGTGATACTCGCAGCCGGCATCGATCAGCAGCAGGCCCTCGTCGGGCAGCGGCTGGTTGTTGGCGATGTAGTGGAGGATGAGCGCGTTTGCGCCTCCGGCCACGATCGGCAGGTAGGAGGGCGGGCAGCCCTGGCGCTGGTACTCATGGATCAGCTCGGCCTGGATTTCGCCTTCGTTCATGCCCGGGCGGCAGGTGCGCATGGCTCGCGTCATGGCCTGGGCCGCCACGCCCGCCGCGCGCCGCATGCAGCGAACCTCTTCGGAGGATTTGATCAGGCGTTGTTCGTGCAACAGGTGTTCCAGGGAAACGATTTCGCCCGGCCCTTTCTGACCCTTGGAGCGAGCCCGAAGCCGGTTGCGCCATCCGAGCACCCGCTGATCGAAAGCCGGGTCCTTGCCGACCAGGTGATAGAGACGCTCGCAGCCTTCCATCAGGCCGGGAAGGATGTCGTCGAGATCGTGAACCGGGAAGGCGTCTTCCATTCCGAGCTGCTCGATCGCCCCGGCCAGGCCCAGGCGCGGCCCGTCCCAGCGTTCCCGCTCCGGGTCGCTTTCGCGCAGGAACAGGATCTGCTCGCCGCTTTCTCTTCCGGGGACCAGGACCAGGACCGCCTCGGGTTCATCGAAGCCGGTCAGGTACCAGAAATCGCTGTCCTGGCGGAACGGGTAGCAGCTGTCGCCGTTGCGCAGCACCTCGCGGGCGCTGGCGACAACGACGATGGAGCCGGGACCGGTCTCGGAAAGCAGCCGGGCCCTGCGCCTGGTGAACTCGTCCGGGCGGATCACGTCGGCCGCCGGTGTTCTTCGCGCAGCAGCAGCACCGCCACACGGACGAATTCAACCAGCTCGACGTAGGCGGCTTCTTCGGCTTCCTGGTCACCCGACTCGTCGGTGGCGGCGCGCGCAATCTGCTCGAGCAGGCGCAATGCTTCGCGGGCGTCGTCGGAGCCGATACTGGGTTGCCCGGCGCCAAAGCCGCTCAAGAAACCCGAGCACCAGTGGGCCAGGCAGCGGGTTCGTTCGTCCAAAGAGCGATCTTCGGAAGGCAGCAGGGGCTGGAAACCGAAGTCGGTCGAGTCCAGCTCGGCGCGCAGCGTCTCGAGCGCCGGGCCGATCTGATCGAGAATCCGGTCAGACGTCCAGTCTCCAACCTGCAGCGCGGCCAGCTGCCGGGCGAGGTCTTCGGCCTGCATGGCGGGTCGGGCCGAAAGAAGCCCGATCACCACGGCGTGGGTTTCGGCGACATGGGCCGGCTCCGGCTCGGCCGCGAGGGCGAGAATCCAGGCCAGTTTGGATTCCTGGTCGGAAATCATGTAGGGAACACTTCTTTGCGCATGGCAGGAACCTCAGTTTAGCATCGGCGACCTCGATGTCGTGCCGACGCAGGGAGGGCCCGAGAGACCGCGCTTGTGCATTCCTGGCTTTAGGTTTTATCATTAAGCTCCTGTAACAGAGAAAAAAACCGCACGGGGGTCGATCGTTTCATGACTACACTTCAGCACACTGCCGCTGAACTGGATCTGCTGCAGGCTCGAATTTCCGAAGTGGTGCAAAAGCTTCGCACCCTCGAGGAAGAGAACCGTTCGCTTCGCACACGCCAGGAGACGCTGGTGGCCGAGCGCGCGGGCCTGGTCCAGCGCAACGAAGAAGCGCGGACTCGCGTCGAGGCCATGATCGAACGTCTGAAATCCCTGGAAACCGCCGGTTAAGGAGTAGGTCATGGCATCAGCGAGCGAGCCGGTCACGGTTCGGATCCTGGAGCGCGAGTATCGCGTCATGTGCGCCCCGGGGGAGCGTCGATCCTTGATGGAGTCGGCTCTTTTCCTCGATCAGCAGATGCGCGAAATCCGCGACAGCGGTCGGGTCAGCTCGGCAGAAAAAATTGCCGTGATGTGCGCGCTGAACCTGTCGGAGGAGATTCTGAAGCTGCGCCAGGAAAACGGCGAGAGAGAGCTGAAGATTGATCGTAAAATCAGTGAATTGAAGGACCAGCTTGACCAGGCGCTGGCGCGCGACTAAAGTAGAAACACGCGCTCTCTGCGGTGTTCGCCAGCAGGAACGTAATATGCCTTGTCCCTACTTTTTGACCTAGGGATGGCGGCTTCCGGAGCCGGTGTGCAGTTCGCCCCAACAGGCGAGTTGCCTGATGGTCTGGAGAGCCAACCCACCTGAACCATTGGTTCAAGGTCACCGACCTGCAGCGGCACAGGTGGAGAGCGCCCTTATTTTTTGCCCCCGTCGAGCGCGTCAGGCCCTGAAGGGTATCGCCGGAGCCCGCACGGATGGAAGAGTTGCCGACAAGCCCTGACGTAAAGGCAGAACTGCGCAAGCGCCTGCTGCAGGAGCGGGGTTCGCTGCCCCCCTCGAGACGGCTTCTTCTGGATCGGCAGATCTGCGCCCACCTTCTCCGTTTTTTCCAGAGCCGGGAAGGGTCGGCGGTGGCTGCGTTTCGCGGTTTTCGCGGGGAACCCGATCTGCGCCCGCTGCTCGATGTATTGCACGAGTCGGGTCGCCGCGTGTTTTTGCCCGTGGTCAACAACGATGCCATGCAGTTTCGTGCCTGGTCGCCGGAGTCGGTCCTGACCCGAAACCGCTTCGGGATCGGTGAGCCGCTGGCCGGACGGCTGTGTCCGCCGGAGGAACTGGACTGGGTGCTGGTGCCGCTGGTCGCTTTTTCCCCGAGCGGCAGTCGGCTGGGGATGGGCGGCGGGTTCTATGACCGCGCCTTTTCCTTCCGCCTCCGGCAGCCGCCCGCGGTGCGACCCAGGCTTGTCGGGGTTGCCTACAGCCTGCAGCAGGTCGACGGACTTCCGGTGCAAAGCTGGGACGTGCCGCTGGACGCGGTGGTCACCGACCAGGGCCTGTGCTCGTTTCATGACGCGGTCCAGGAGTCGCCGTAGGGGCCGGACGTCGGTCGCGTTCGATGCGCCGGAAGTCAAAAAACGAGTGGCGGGGTACACTAGAAGCCGGATCAAGGACACACGAACGGAGTCTGAACGAACTCATGGCCTACTGGTTGATGAAATCCGAACCGGACGCGTTCGGGATCGAGGATCTGCAATCCCGGCCGGCAAAGACCGAGCCCTGGGATGGCGTGCGCAATTACCAGGCGCGGAATTTCATGCGCGACGACATGAAAAAAGGCGATGAAATCTTTTTCTATCACTCCAACTGCAAGGTGCCCGGCATCGTCGGCATTGCCACCGTTGCCAGCACGCCCTATCCCGACCCTACCCAGTTCGACCCCGACTCCGACTATTTTGACCCCAAAAGCGATCCCGACGACCCGCGCTGGATATTGGTCGACGTGAAGTACAAGCGGCGTCTGAAACGAATCCTTTCGCTGGCCGAAATCAAGGACCACGCCGAGGCCCTGGGCGACTTTGCCCTGGTCCGCAAGGGCAACCGGCTTTCGATCATGCCGGTCAGCGCCGAACAGTGGGATTATCTGCTCGGGCTGGAAAAGCAATGAGCCGGGCGCGCCTGAAAATCGAGGTTGCGCGCGCCGCGCTCGAGTTCGTCGAGCCGGGCATGGTCCTGGGGATGGGAACCGGCAGCACGGTCAATGCCTTCATCGACGAGTTGGCCAGCAGTGGTCTGCGCCTCGGCGGGGCGGTCTCGTCGTCGGAGGCGACCACGCGCCGCCTGCGCGAAATCGACGTGCCGATCCTGGAACTCAACCACACCGGCGATCTCGAGCTCTACATCGACGGCGCCGACGAGGTCGACGAGCACTTGCGCCTGATCAAGGGCGGCGGCGG
>PWJA01000276.1 GCA_003560975.1 Gammaproteobacteria bacterium | reverse complement strand
CGCAGGCGCACGCGGTCGCCGTCCGGGTGCACGATCGTGACCTCCGCCAGCTCCCGGGCCGGGATGTCCATGACGCTGCGCTCCAGCCAGCCCAGGGCCTGATCGGGAATCTGCAGCGGCTGATCGGTCAGCCAGGCCTGCGCTTGGCCGGCGATGCGAACGTAGCGCCCTCCGGTGGTTGCATCGCGCTCTCCCAGGATCAGCGCAGGCAACCCGGTTCCGGGAAACTCCAACTGGATGCCGCTGGCTTCGGCCGAACCGATATCGGCCAGCCCCAGGCGCGGATACCACTCCGGAAGAGAGGTGCGAGGTTCTGCCCGGCGGGCTTCGGCCAGCTCCCGCAGCAGGTCATGAATCCGGCGATAGTCGGCCTCGTAGTCCTCCCGATTGCGCACCCGCCAGACCCGGGTCCCGCGCCGCAACTCGGCCAGCGGCTCGCCGTCGGCTCCAATCACGTCGAGCGCAGCCAGCTCGTTGATCTCCGCGCGCAGGCCGGGAATCAGCGGTTCGGCTTCCGCCGCCGGCGGACCGGATCGGGTGCCGGTAAACAGCAGGGCGACCAGCATCAGGCTCAGGGCAGCCACGCCGAGCAGGAGGATGCTGCGCTGACTCATGTCCGGGCCTCGTTGCGACGCCGACGGAACGCCTGGCGGCGCCGCCAGGCGAGGATCAGCGCGAACGCGGTCACCACGAGCGGCATGAGGGCAATATTGATCATCTTGACCCGGGTTCCGAGTGCTTCGATGTCGCGATCCAGGTCACGCCGGACCTGGCGGAGCTGGCGCCGGATATCCAGACGCTGGGCGATGAAGCGATCGATTTCGGTTTCCTGCTCGGCGGTCAGAACGCTCAGGTCGGCATCCGCCCGCGCCTGCTGCAGATCGTTCAAGCGGCGCTCGGTTTCGGCCAGCTCCGCCTCCAGGCGCTGCTCGGTCGCGCGCAGGCTTTGCTCGGCGGCCCGGCGCAACTCGTCGACCAGGGTGAACGGTCGCGTCGAGGTCCCGCGACCGCGCACGGCAATCAGATCCGCGTTGCCCAGAAGATTGTCGATCGCGTTGACGACGAAGTCCGCGTTGTTGGCAAACGGTTCCAGCAGGGTCGTGCCGAAAAAACGCTGCCGCTGCACCCAGTAGCGGTCGGCCAGGAAATCCGCGTCGGCCACGACAATGGCGTCAATACGGCCGGCCTCGGAGGGGTCGGCGAAGACCGGGGCCACCTCGCCGCTCAGGCGCGCGGCAAGCACGTACTCATCCCCGGTTGGGGCCACCTCATCGGCCAGCTGGCCGGGGTCGGACAACATCCGCAAGCGCTCGGTATCGAGCAGGCCGGCACTGCGACTGCTGGTCAGCAGCGGCTCCATGCTCAGCGAGCTTTGCTCGGCCAGGCGAATTCGGCCCACGGACGCCATATTGATGACCTCGAGCTCCCCGGTGATCACATCGTCCCGGTTCATGTTGGCCTGGGTCACCCCCAGAATTCCGGCGTGGCGGACCGGCGGCTGGCCCTGCTGCAGGGCAACCTGCAGCGCCTGGCCGAGGTCGGCGACGAACTCGTCGGTGGAAAAATCGACGCCCCAGGCTTCCAGCAAGGGCTCGAGCGACGAGTAGCGATCGGCGGTGACGGCAGCCATGGGATCGCTCGGATCCGGCCCGGGATCGGTCTCGGCGAAAGGATCGAGAAACGCCAGCAGGCGACCCCCGCTCAGCGCGAACGCCTCGATTTCGCCGAGCAGGGCCGGCTCGATCCCGCGCGGGTGGACCAGCACCAGCACGTCGATGTCGCTCGGCAGCGTGCCGGCCTCCAGGTCGATGGATTCCACATCGAACAACTCGTGGATTTCGTCGTGGATCGCCCAGGGCTCGAGCGGCCGACCGGTCTGGAAATCCATGCCGCCGTCCATGGGCAGACCGCTGATCAGACCCACTCGAGGGCGCACCGGCTGACTCAGGATGTAGACCATCCGGGCCAGTTCGTATTCCAGAAATGCTTCCCGAGCCGGGGAAATGAAAGGCAGGACCTCGCGTCCATCAACCAGATTCGTGCCCACGATCCCCAGATACAGGCTCTCGCCCCCCGGACCCACGGGCACGCCCTCCAGACCGAGCAGGGCGGCCCGGTCCTCCTCTTCGCTGAACGCTCGCGGATCGACACGCCGGATCACCAGCCCGCCGTCCGCGCGCAGGGCCATCTCGTCGAGCAGTTCCT
The DNA here is from genome assembly GCA_003560975.1 of Gammaproteobacteria bacterium. Taxonomy (GTDB): domain Bacteria; phylum Pseudomonadota; class Gammaproteobacteria; order Xanthomonadales; family Wenzhouxiangellaceae; genus Wenzhouxiangella. The sequence continues at coordinate 21,646 of PWJA01000276.1, read as the reverse complement.
GAACCCGCCGGGCAAAATTTCGAACCATCGGCAGTTCGCTGCTGGCGTCCTCGCTGAAAAAGAACTCCAGCGTGATCGGCTCATCAATCTCGTCGAGCAGGTTCAGCGTGCCCGGGCTGAGCGTATACAGGCGGTTCTCGGTCAGATCCAGGCGCAGGCCTGTAAGCCAGGCACCGGAGAGCATGGTCAGGGCAAGAAACAGAAGGGCCAGAAAGATCAGGGCGCTTGTCGAATACCAGTTCTTCATCGCGTGTCAATCCGCTTTTTTCAGTTCCAGCACGATCCGATTCGCCGCCAGCCAGAACCCGATGACCAGACCGAAATACAGCACGTCGCGCAGATCGAGTACGCCGCGCGAAATCGACGTGAAGTGAACCAGAAAACTCAGATTGGCAATCGCGTCGATCAGAACCTGCGGGAGCCAGCCCCGGAACGCGTCCAGGACCATCGGCAGCCCCGATAGAAGAAAGACGAAACAGACCACGACAGCCAGAATGAAGGCCACCACCTGGTTGCGCGTGGCCGCCGACAAACAGGCGCTGATGGCCAGGAATCCGCCGGCCATGAGCCAGCTGCCGACGTAGGCGGCAACGATCACGCCATTGTCGGGGTTGCCAAGTACGTTGACCGTGATCCAGATCGGAAAGGTCAGCGCCAGGGCCAGCCCGATGAACAGCCAGGCGGCAAGAAACTTCCCCAGCACGGCCTCGCCGGCGGTAATCGGCAGGGTCAGCAGCAGCTCCACGGTTCCGGACTTGCGCTCCTCGGCCCACAGACGCATGCCGATCGCCGGCACCAGGAACAGGTACAGCCAGGGGTGAAAGCGAAAGAACGGTTCCAGGTCGGCGATTTCGCGCTCGAAAAAGCCGCCGAGATAAAAGGTGAACACCGCCGCCATGATCAGATAGATCACGATGAAAACGTAGGCGACCGGGGTGGCGAAGTAGCTCGCCAGTTCGCGCTTGAGCACAACGCCCAGGTTTCCCATCATGCCGCCTCCTCCGCGCCGGTCACTTTCCGGAACACCTCGTCCAGGCGACCGGACTCCAGCTGAATCTGGGACACGCTCCAGCCGGCATCGCGGACGGTGCGGGTCACGGCCTCGAACAGGTTGCCCCGTCCGCTCGGGAACACGGTCAGGCGTCCGCGCCGGATTTCGACCTCCGTGGCCTCGTCCAGTTCGCTCAACCGCGATGCGGCCGTCTGCAGGTCGTCAAGCACCAGGGTCACCGCATTGTGATACCGCGAGCGTCGGAGAAGACCTTCCGGGGTGTCATCGGCAAGCAGGCGTCCGCGCGCGATGATCATGGCGCGGGTACACAGCGCGTCCACCTCTTCGAGAATGTGGGTGGAGATGATCATGATCTTGTCTTGGGCCATCTCGCTGATCAGGCGCCGCACCTCATGCTTCTGGTTGGGGTCAAGACCGTCGGTCGGCTCGTCGAGCACCAGCGCCGGCGGATCGTGCAGGATCGCCTGGGCAATGCCCACGCGCCGCTTGAAGCCTTTCGAGAGCGTTTCGATGGTCTGGCCCAGGACCTCCGCCAGGCTGAGCCGGTCGACGGCGGCATGGACGCGTGATTTCACTTCGCCCCCACGAAAGCCGCGCGCCTCGGCCACGAAGGCGAGAAAGCGCTCGACGCTGAGCTCTCCATACAGCGGCGCGCCCTCGGGCAGATAGCCCAGCTGGCGCCGAGCTGCCAGGGCCTGGGTGCGGATGTCGTGGCCGAAGATTTCGGCCGTTCCGCTGCTGGGCTCGAGAAAGCCGGTGAGCATTTTCATGGTGGTCGACTTGCCGGCGCCGTTCGGTCCGAGAAAACCCAGGACCGTGCCGGGCTCGACCGAAAACGACAGGCGATCCACGGCCAGGAGTGGGCCATAGCGACGGGTCAGGGACTTGGCTCGGATCATGACAGCACGTTTCGTGGCCTTGAATTCTGGGATGGAGAAGGTCTGTCGCGAGGCGTCCTAGGGTTTCCCGTGCGGGATTTCAAGACCTGGCTCGCGAAAACGCCGATCTTGCGCATACGGGCTTCCCACACACTGCCAAAGCGGTTAGGTTATGGGGCTGGCCTTACAGGATAACGCATGAAACCGGTCATACTGGATCATCTTCCGGAACGCCTGCTGGAGCTCGACGCAACCCAACTGCACCGGCAACTGGACGGCCCCACCCTGATCCATTTGCCCGGCCGTCGACCGCAGCCTCTGTTCGTCTCGGTTTTGCAGCACGGCAACGAGATCTCCGGCTGGGATGCGGTTCGGCGACTACTCAAGAGCCGATATCGCCGAGACCCGCTTCCGCGCAGCCTGATCCTGCTGATTGGCAACGTCCGCGCCGCCGCCAAAGGTCGCCGTCACCTGGCCGACCAGCCGGACTTCAACCGCTGCTGGCCGGGATCGGACACCGTACCCACGATCTGGCACGACGCATTCGCCGAGATCACCGATCATGTCCGCCTGCGCAAACCCTTTGCCAGCATCGACATTCACAACAACACCGGCCTGAATCCACACTACGCGGCCGTGAATCGGATCGAACCGCGTCGCCTCCACCTGGCGTCGCTGTTTTCCCGTACGGTCATTTATTTCACCGAGCCGCGCGGCGTCCAGTCGATGGCCTTCGGCGAATTCTGCCCGGCCGTGACCCTGGAGTGCGGTCTGGCCGCCGATGCCGACGGCAGCGATCACGCCATGGCCTATCTGGACAATGTCCTGAATTTACGGGAGATTCCTTCCGAAATGCCGCCGCCGGAGGACCTCGACCTGTTCAGCATGTTTGCCACGGTGCGGGTCGCCGACGGCATCGAATTCGGCTTCGGCGATCCGCGCAGGGATTTGTCCTTTCCCGCCAACGTCGACCAGATGAATTTCCGCGAACTGCCGCCCGGAACGCATCTTGCCACCCTGGGCAACGATCCGGGCCTGCATCTGCAGGCCCGCAGTCATGACGGGCACGACCTGTCGGCCGACTGCTTCGCGCTGGAGGAGCGCACCATCGTCACGCGCAAGCCGCTGATGCCGGCCATGCTGACCATGGACGAGCACATCGTCCGCCACGACTGTCTGTGCTATCTCATGGAAAGAATCGCCGTGGAACCGGCCAACGCCCTGGCCGTGGACCGGGGAGAAGAGTCGAGCCTGCCGGAGACCCTGCCCTGATCCCCGAGGTAGAATCGACGGTGTCGATGGACCGGATGAATTCAGAATGAATCTTTTTTCCGCAGCCGTGGCGATCGTTGCCATCCTCAGCATCGTTTCCATTGCCCAGAAGTGGATCGAGGCACGCCGTCGCGATGCGCCCCCCGACCCGCAGATGGAAGACAAGCTGCAGGATCTGCGCGACCGGATCGAAACGCTGGAGCGCATCGTCACCGACCAACGCGAGACCCTCAGGCGCAAGTTCGATGAACTCTGAGAATCACCGTTTCTCCGAAATCTTTCGACTGTTTTTCAAGGGTCTTGCAACGATCATCCCGATCGCGCTGACCCTGATCATCCTGTTCTGGCTGGCCGGCCTGGCCGAGGGTGGCGTTGGTCGAGCGATCCAGTTTCTGCTGCCGGAGAACTGGTACGTCCGCGGCATGGGGCTGGTGGCGGGCATCCTGCTGGTCATCCTGATCGGACTGCTCAGCCAGGTCTACCTGTTTCGCAAGCTGATCGATTTCGGCGAAGGCATTCTCGACCGCATGCCGGTGGTGAAATCCGTTTTCCGGGCAACCAAGGATTTCGTCGAGTATTTCTCGGGCGACGACCAGGGCAAGTTCAACCAGGTGGTCCTGGTCCGCCACCCGGACCTGAAATTCTCGGTGCTGGGCTTTATCACCCGCGAAGACTTCTCCAATCTTCCCTTTGGCCGCGAAGGCGAAGTCGCCGTGTATCTGCCGCTGAGCTACCAGATCGCCGGCTATACCCTGTTCCTGCCCAAGGATTGGTGTGAACCGGTCGACATGCCGTTCGAGGATGCGGTCCGTCTGATTCTGACCGCCGCCATGACGCGACGGTCGTGAAAGCAGAGCAACGCCCGGGAACTCCTACCAGATCAGGTCATCGGGCACTGGCGGATAATCCGATCCATCGTCTTCGGGTTCCGTGGGACTCAGGTCGGGAACCAGATCCGGCGCGATCTGCCCGAACGCGTCCCGGGTTTCCGGGCTGACCAGCAAGTAGGAACCGCGAAGCGAAACGACGGCCAGCTGACCGGCATTGAGCTGCGCGCGCTGTTCCGGCGTACACAGCACCCTGCGGATGCGCCCCAGATGTTCGAAGTAGCGCGGGCATTCGGCGTCCTTGCGGTTGAGGGTCTGCCCCCGAATCAGCTCGTCGAGCTGGAGGTTTCGCTTGCGTCGCGCTTCCTGGGCCGCCACCCGGGCCTGCTTGACCTGCTCTTTTTCCGCCGCTTCGGCGCGTTCCCGGGCCTTGTACGCTCGCGCCAGGTCGCCGGCAGCGGAGGAAGCGCGTTTGGGCGCAGGCCGGCGCCCGGAGGCAGACTGGGGGCGACCCTTCTTTTTCTTCGCCCCGGCATGCGAGCCGGGGCGAGCGGTCTGGCGAGGCGAGTCGGGCTTGTCTTCGGCAAGCCCTGCCTTGAGCAGGGCATCCTGCAGCGATCCCATGATGTTCAGGCCAGGCTTCAGTCGTCGTGCACTTCGATGAGTTCAACCTCGAAGATCAGGGTCGAATTCGGACCGATGGGACCGGGGCGTCCCTGCTCGCCATACGCCAGCTCGGCGGGAATGAAGAATTCGTAGGTCGCACCTTCCTGCATCAGCTGAACCCCTTCGGTCCAGCCCGGAATGACCTGGTTGAGCGCAAACGTGGCCGGCTCTTCCCGGGCATAGGAGCTGTCAAACTCGACTCCGTTGATCAGCGTGCCGCGATAGTGCACGGTAACCCGGTCGGTGGCTTCCGGAGAACGTCCTTCCCCCTGCTCGACGACGCGGTACTGGAGACCGCTTGCGGTTTCCTCGACGTCCGGGTTCTGCCGATTCTCGGCCAGAAAGGCACGACCTTCCTCGAGATTGCGCACCGCTTCCTGCCCCCGTTCCTGCTCGAGCTGCTGCTGACGGCGCTGCATGAACGCATCGCGCTCGGCCAGCGCTTCTTCCTGGGTGAGCGCGGTCTCGTCGCCGGCATAGGACGCGCGCAGACCCTCGATCAGCAGATCGATGTCGATGTCGATGCCCTGTTCGGCCAGCGACTGTCCGATATCCATTCCAATCGTGTAGCTCAGGCGCTCTTCCGGAGTCTCCATTGCCAGGCCGGCAACGGGCAAGGCGACGGCGATCGACAGGGTGATCGCGGCAATCTTCGGGGTCATTCGCATAACGGTCAATCTCCTCGTAAAAACGGATGATGGCCCTTGCAACCTGCAGGCGGCAAGTGCCGGCACAACACTCAAGCCGCGGAGTTTACCAGATGGCCACGGGCTTTCTTGCGGACACTTGACTCCGTACTGGTGTTTTAGTATAGTAGGACACCAACACGATGCACGGAGGAAAGGTCATGTTGCCGATCGTCAGAAAACGAAGCTTGCAAGTACCGCATGGGTTGGCAGCCCTAGCGGCCGGCATCTGCCTGGCCCTGGCCTTCACGACCGACTTCAAGGACCGGGAGCGCGAGCTGCTCGCCGAACAGCGAGAGCGCTCGAACGTTGCCGTGGCCGTCATCGCAGACGACAACCGAACCGAATCGCCGTCGTGGGCCGAGCAGCGCTCGCGGGAAGCGGCCAAGCGCCGCCCCAGCCAGTTCTTTCCGTGGTTTCCCGGTCTGCGTCTGGGGGGCGGATGAGCACACGCTGGGACGATAACCAGCCAATCTACTGGCAGCTGCGCGAGCGCACGGTCGCCGCGATCATCGACGGCACAATGGCCGAGGGCCAGTCCTTGCCGTCGGTACGCCAGGTCGCGGTGGATTTCCAGGTCAACCCGCTCACCGTCTCCAAGGCATATCAGTCGCTGGTCGACGACAGCCTGGTCGAGAAACGGCGCGGCGTGGGCATGTTCGTGCGCACCGGCGCGAGGCAAAAGCTGCTGGAAAGCGAGCGAGAACATTTTCTGAGAGAGGAGTGGCCGCGGGTGGCGGACAAGATTCGCCAGCTCGGCCTGTCGGTCGAAGAGTTGATCGCGGCAGAACCATCCAGTCGGGAGGACCCCCAATGAGCTCCATCATCACCGCACGCAATCTGAGCCGCCAATACGGCCGGGTACGCGCACTCGACGGTATTGACCTCGAGATCCCGTCCGGCCGCATTGTCGGCCTGATCGGCCCCAACGGCGCCGGCAAGACCACGGCGCTGAAAGCGATCCTGGGTCTGTCCAGCTATCGGGGTGAACTCTCTGTGCTGGGCATGGATCCGGCCAGTCAACGCGATCAGCTGATGCGCCAGGTCTGTTTCATCGCCGATGTGGCGGTGCTGCCGCGCTGGGCCCGGGTCCACCAGATCATCGAGTTGACCGAACGCCTGCATCCGAAGTTTTCCCGCCAGCGCTGCCAGCGCTACCTGAAGGCAACCAGCATTCGCCCCAAGGCACGGATCAAGACCTTGTCGAAGGGCATGGTGGTGCAGCTGCACCTGGCCCTGGTCATGTCCATCGAGGCACGTTTGCTGGTCCTCGACGAGCCGACCCTGGGCCTGGACATCCTGTTTCGCAAGCGCTTCTACTCCAATCTGCTCAACGAATACTTCGATGAGGATCGAACCATCCTGATCACCACCCACCAGGTCGAGGAAGTCGAACACATTCTGACCGATCTGATCTTCATCAAGGACGGCCGCCTGGTCTTGAACAGCAACATGGACGAGGTGTACGAGCGCTATGTCGAACTGATGGTTCGTCCCGACCAGGTCGAGGCAGCACGCAGCCTTCAGCCCCTGCACGAGCGCGTCCTGTTCGGGCGCCACATCTTCCTGTTCGACCGTCGTGAGAGCACGAGGCTGGAAGCACTTGGCGAGATCCACCGGCCCAGTATTGCCGATCTGTTCGTGGCCCTGATGGGAGATGGCGAAAACGAGGACTCGGCTCGGGAGGCTGCGGCATGAACTCTTCTCTGAATACACTCTGGGCGTTGATGCGCCGCGAAGTCTGGGAAAGCCCGTTCGCGTTCAAATGGACCCCGCTGGGCATCGGCGTGCTGGTCGTTCTTTTCGCCGTGCTGATGCTGGTGATCGGAGCGCGCCTGGACGCCGAGATGGCATTCACTCTGGACGCCGTTCGCCTGTTCGGTGATATGCCGCATGAGCAGAAACGCTTGATGGTGTCCGGTTTTCTGTTTGCCGCCTCCAACTTCTTTCTCCAGCTGATGATCCTGATCATCCTGTTCTATCTGGCCGGCAGCCTGTTCGATGATCGCAAGGACCGCTCCATCCTGTTCTGGAAGTCCTTGCCGGTGTCGGACCGGATGACGGTGTTTTCCAAGCTGCTGACCGCCTGCGTGTTGGTCCCGGCCCTGTTCCTGGGCGCAATCGCTCTGACCCACCTGGCGCTTCTCGTCATCGGCAGCATCTACGCGCTGATGGCCGGAATCAATCCGCTCCAGGATCTTTGGCTGCCGGCCAGCCTGCCGAAGCTGTGGACCGTCATGGCGCTGGGCCTGCTGGTCCAGGCTCTCTGGCTGCTGCCCATCTACGCCTGGCTGATGTTCTGCTCGTCGTGGGCGCCGCGTCTTCCCATCCTGATCGCCGTGGCGATTCCGGCCGGCGTGTCGATTGCCCAGCACAGCTACAGCCTGATCAGCGGTTTCCGCCTGCCCGACTACAACATCGGGCTGATCATGCTCAGACGCCTGGGTTCGGGCGTCCTGCCGGGCAACGCCAACATCGACTTCAGCGGCGGAGTCGAAAACATCGAATTCAACGAGAGCCTGTACATGAGCTTTCCGGCCGTGTTCAGCCACCTTCTGAAGCCGGAGATGTGGGTCGGCTGGCTCATCGCCGCCGTCCTGCTGGCCGCAGCGATCATGTTCCGACGAAGGGCCACCGATCAATAGCTGAATCACCCGGTCCGGGTTATTCTCCGGCGCAATCCGAACGCTGCAGCCACGGTCTGTTCTACCCATGGATGAGCATCAATTGACGGTCATCGTCCCGGTCGGCCCGACAGAGACCGCCTGGCTGGCGCTGCTCCGACAGATCCCGGACCCGTGGCCGATCGTCTTGTCGGCGACCACCGCCTGCCCGCCGGACCTGCCGGAACGCGTCCTCTGGCAGACGGGATTGCCCGGCCGGGGGCGCCAACTCAACGCCGGTGCGGCCCGTGCCCGGACGCACTGGTTATGGTTCCTCCACGCCGATTCCGAACTCGACGCCGGGGCCACCACAGCCACGGCCGCATGGGTCGCAGACCGCGAGCGCGGCCTGGCCTACCTGGACCTGGCGTTTCAAAACGACGGCCCCTGGCTGACCCGCCTCAACGCCTTCGGTGCCAACCTTCGTTCTCGTTGCTTCGGGCTGCCCTATGGGGACCAGGGACTGTGCGTGTCGAAGCCGGAATTCGACCGCCTCGGCGGATTCCGGGAGGATCTCGACCGCGGCGAGGACCTGGATTTCGTCGTCCGGGCCCGATCGGCCGGTCTCAAGGCCAGCCGGGTACGCGGGATGATCCGGACCAGCGCGCGGCGCTACCGCGCCCAGGGATGGCTGCGTACAACCTGGCGCCACCAGATCCAGGCGCGCCGCCTGATCCGGAATGCTCGCGACCATGGGAAGCTGCCCGGCTTGTGACCGCCGTAGCCATCTTCGTCAAGACGCCGGGACTTTCGCCGGTCAAATCCCGCCTTGCCGTCGGCCTGGGGCGAGACAGGGCGGTCGAATGTCATCTGCGCTGTGCCGAGGCCGTTGCCGCCGTCGCCGCACGCGCTGCCGTCGGCCCGGTGTACTGGGCCATCGCCGAAGCCGAAGGGGCCGGGCATCCGGCCTGGCGCCGACATCCGGCGCTGATCCAGCGGGGAGAAGGCCTGGGCGCGCGCATGCAAACGGTTCACGAGGAGCTGGTGCGCAGGCACCAGAGCGCCGTGCTGATCGGCGCCGATCTGCCGCAGCTGGGCGTCGAAGACCTGATCGAGGCTGCCGCCAGGCTGAGCCCAAGCGAGCCGCGTGGCGTCATTGGCCCGGCCCACGATGGAGGCTTCTGGCTGGTGGGTTCCAACCAACCCCTTCCAGCCGCCGTCTGGCAAGCGCCTGCCTATGGAGGCAAGGACGTGCTGGAGGCATTTCTGACGGCTGATCGCGGTGGCCGTCCCTGGACCCGTCTACCGACCAGAACCGATCTCGACAGCGCTGCAGACCTGGATCCGGTCATGGACCAGATCAGGCAACTGGAAGAACCACATGAACTTCAGCTGCGCTTGCTACATTGGCTGGAAAGTTTGTCATCAATCTCCACCGCTTCGAGCCCGCGCCCATCGTGAAAGACACCAAGCCCTTACTCCAGAGCACCGAGTTTCCGCCCATTCGGCGCGAGACCGTTGAAACCCTGCAGCTCAACCTGGGTTACCTGTGCAACCTCAGCTGCATCCACTGTCACGTGGCCGCCGGCCCCAAGCGCACCGAACTGATGAGCCGCTCGACCATGGCCACCGCCCTGGAGGTCGCCGACCGATTCCAGGTTCGGACGCTGGATCTGACCGGCGGCTCTCCGGAGATGAACCCCGATTTCGGCTGGCTGGTCGAGCAGGCCCGAGCCCGCGGTCTGCACGTCATGGACCGGCTCAATCCCACCATCATGGAAGAACCCGGCTACGAATGGGTCGGCGATTTTCTTGCCGAGCATCAAGTCGAAGCGATCGCCTCCCTGCCCTGTTATTCGCGCGCCAATGTCGATGCCCAGCGCGGCAACGGCGTTTTCGAGGCCTCGATCACCGCACTGCAACGTCTCAACCGCCTCGGTTATGGCAAACCCGGTAGCGGCCTGACCCTCAACCTCGTCTATAACCCGCTGGGTCCGGTCCTGCCGCCAGATCAGCGAAAACTGGAGGCCGACTACAAGGAATTTCTCGGCGACGCCTTCGGACTGGTGTTCAATCGCTTGTTCACCATCACCAACATGCCGATCCAGCGCTTTGGCGCCATTCTTCTCTCCAAGGGTCAGTTCGCTGATTACATGACCCTGCTGAAAAACGCCTACGAACCGGGCAACCTGAAATCGGTGATGTGCCGCAGCCTGATCAGCGTGGACTACCTGGGCCGCGTCCATGACTGCGATTTCAACCAGATGCTGGGCCTGCCGCTGGGCGGGGCGAAAAAGCCCGTTGAACTGGCCCAGCTGTTGCGATCCGACGACCTGCCGCGAGCCATCGGCGTGGCCGATCATTGCTTCGGTTGCACGGCCGGCCAGGGATCGAGCTGCGGTGGGGCGCTGAGTTCCTGACAAGAACCCCGTTTGACCGGGATTTCGCGCGGCCGGGCCACTCGGCGTATGCTATGCGCAGGTCTCGCTCACCGGGTCATCAAAAAGCCCAGATCCATGCCATCAGAATCCGGTCAAACTGCCCGTTTCACCGCCTTGCCGCTGGGGCGGGCATGGTGCGAGGCGATCGTGCTGGAGGACGGTCAGCGCCTGATCATGCGGCCGATTCAGCCCAACGACGTCGACCGGCTTCAGCGCAGCTTCAAGACCCTGAGCCCGCACGATGTCCGGATGCGTTTCATGCATCCGCTCAAGGAGCTGACCCCGGCCTATGCCCGCCAACTGACCCGGATCGACCCCGAACGCGCCTTTGCCCTGGTCCTTGTCGAAGCCAAGCCGCCGGACCAGGCACTGATCGGGGCGGTCGCCCGTGTGGCGCTGGACGACGATGGAAAAGAAGGGGAATTCGCGATCATCGTTGGCCCGGAGGTCCGACGCTACGGACTGGGCCGGCACCTGATGAAACAGCTGATCGCGTGGTGTCGGCAAAAGCGCCTCGACGCCTTGTATGGATTCATACTGAAAGAAAATCGAGCCATGCAGAAGCTGGCTGAACAGCTGGGATTCGAAATCGGACCCACCGACGAAGATACCGGAGTCGTTCTTGCCCGACTGACCCTCGATTGAAACGGACCGTTCCGCCCGGATGGGCTGCGTTCAGGTCAGGTCACATTCGGCCACGTTGGGCGACCGATTAGTCGCCCATATTGACGCTTTCGGACGCCTCCTGAATCATGTAGCCCTGCATGTAGTCGGCACCGCTACGCCACAAATTGGCAGCCATACTGGCGTCCTCGACCATGGGCATGATGATTTTGGTTCCGTTCTTGCGGACCGGTTCGCTGATCGCGGCAAAGCGCCGCTCCAGTTCCGCATCACTGCTCAGACGGCGCACGAAATCGGGCGACATTTTCACGTAATCCACGCGCAGGCCATCGGTCAGCAAATCCCATTTGCTGTGTTCATCTGCACGCGAAAAACAGACTTCCAACCCGGTCTCTTCGGCCAGCGCAAGAAACTGTTCGGCACCCTTGAGGTTGGACAGCACATCCTCCAGGGCAAAATCGATGATCAACTTTCCAGATACCCCGGGATAGGCCTCAGCCTGCTTTTGCAGCCAATCACGTCGTTCCGCGCTGTTGAGCAGGCTCTCTCCCTGACTCAGAAAAAACTTGATCGGCTGGAGATCGTACTCATGGGACAGCAGGTGGATCGCCCGCTGCAGCATCCAGCGATCGAGCACACCCAGGACCCCGGCCTCTCGCGCCACGTCGACGAAATCCGACGCCGCGATCAGTGATCCGTCGGTTGTGGACAGGCGCGGCAGCAGCTGGAAGATTTCCGACGGCTCTCCGGCGGTCGACATCAACGGCTGAAAGAGGACCTTGAGCGCGTCCTTGCGCAGCGACTCCATCAACAAACCGAGCATTTGCCGGTTGCCGGCGCCGGCCCGCCCGAGAGAAACTTCAGGCCGGATCCGCTGAATCTCGTTGCCGCCGGCCGCACTCAGGTGTTCCGCGCCCGACACCACGCTCAGCAACAAGCGGTCCGCGCTGGTGAATCGATGGTCAAACTCTGCATAAGTCAGGCTGACCGACAGCGCCAGCTCTTCGTCACCAACAGAAAAGTGGCGCGATCCGACCAACTCATGCAGCTTGTGAGTCTGCTTTTCAGCCGTCCGCAGCGAGCAATGCGGAATCCAGCCAATCACTGACCGCTCATTGAACGCCGAGGTCACCACTTCGATGTCCAGCTCCTCGGCGATCAACTCATGAATCTCTTCGATGAGGCCGAACAGGCCACCATATCCGAATTGCTTTCGCAGCTTCTGCCAGTGATCCAGCATCAGGCAGAAACAGGCGGCCGGCTGATCCGAATCGCTCCCGGCAAAGCCTTTGTAGGCCCGATTGATCTTGAGGAGGAACTGCTCCGGAGTCATCCTCTGTCCCGTCTTGCGGATTTGCGCAGCGCTTTCCATGTCAACTCAATGAAAACCCCGACCACGAGCAACGCCGTTGAGCTCTGCAAGCTCCAGCTCCGCATTTCGCAACTGGCGCCGCAAGGCCCTCTGCCGGCTCTCGAAATCATCTTTTAGATCTTCCGTGAGGTTACCATTTCTGGCGGTTTCACGAAATTCCCGATCCAGCGCCTCCAGTTGCCGGCTCAGGTCATCGACCCGGGCCGAAGCATCATGGACAGATCTGCCGAGATCGTAACCGGCGAGGAATTCGGGCTCCAGGGCCGCCGGACAAATCGGCTCGTAGCGACTGCCGTCCCGACCGAAGCGAAAGCCTTGCGCCGCAGTACAGAAAACCGTGAGGCCGTGCTCCCAGCCCTCACGCCAGCTGGCCTGGTCGGCGGGGTACCCGGCCTCCGCGCAATCCTGTGCACGGCTGGAAAAATGCGCCGGCGTGCGGCCGGAGCGCGCATCGAGTTCGCCGATCAGGTACCAGTCGGCAACGCGACATTCATCCGGTGTCATCGTTGCACAACCGGCAAGCGCGACGGCCAGAAACAACGCCAGGCTAGTCCGAATCGGTTTCAGGCATTCCACTAGAATGGCTCCGGAATCAGATGGATGGCAACGATCGCCGGCAGCACGGTCCAGGCGTGCTCACCAGACGCAGGCCAGATAGTACACGCAAAGCATCCCCTTGGCGATGGGCGGTCCGCCGGCGCCATGTGGGTCCTACCGTGACGAATGCAGTTGCCCTAGCAGACGGGCATGAAATCGAGCCGGTTCGCGGCCGTCGAACAGTCCCAGCCGTTGGGCTCGATCAAAAAACCCCGCGGCCGGCAAGCCCGGCCCAACCCGACTGATCGCCAGCGCCGAGCGCAGCGGTCGCCCCGCCTCCGCGTCGCGTTTCATCAGAATTTCCAGCAAGCGGGTGGTCCGGTGAATGCGCTGCGGCCCCGGCATGGCAATGGAGTCGGCCAGTTCGAGATAGGTGATCGTGCCACCCTGCACAGCGACGCTGTCAAGTACCCGCGCCATCCTGACCAGCAGGCGCTCGCGCTCATCAGCCCCGAGATTTTTCGCCATTGGCAGCGCCTTCGGTCAAACGATCGTCTCGTCGAGCCCGCAGTTGTTTTTCTCGAAGACCCGATCAGCCCGGTAGCTGGAACGCACCAGGGGCCCGGAGACCACCTCCAGAAACCCCTTGGCCAGACCGATTCTGCGCAGTTCGGCGAACTCCTCGGGCGGAACGAAACGCTCGACCGGCAAATGGTGGATGGTGGGGCGCAGATACTGCCCGAACGTCAGGATGTCCACTCCGATGGCGCGCAGATCGTCCATGGTCTCGACCAGCTCCTCGCTGGTCTCGCCCAGGCCCAGCATCAGACTGGTCTTGGTCAACACCCCCGGCCGGTGACGCTTGGCGTGGGCAAGCACGCTCAGGGTCTGCTCGTACCCCGCGCGCGGATCGCGGACCGGATGGGTCAGGCGACGGACCGTCTCGACGTTCTGGGCAAAGACCTCGAGACCCGAGTCGACCACGGTTTCGACGCACGCCCGTCGACCCTGGAAGTCGGGGGTCAGCGCCTCGACCGCGGTGTTCGGGTTGACCCGCTTGATCTCGCGCACACAGGCGGCGTAGTGGCCTGCCCCACCGTCAGCCAGATCGTCGCGATCGACCGAGGTCAGGACGACGTATTTCAAGTCCATCAGTCGAACTGATTCGGCCGCGTTGACCGGCTCTTCCGAGTCCAGCCAGCCGCGCGGATTCCCGGTATCGACCGAACAGAAGCGGCAGGCCCGGGTGCAGACATCGCCCATCAGCATGATGGTCGCAACTCCATTGGACCAGCACTCGCCGATATTCGGACACTTCGACTCCTGGCAGACCGTGGCCAGTCGATGCTGGTTGACGTTGCGCTTTACCTGCTCGTACTTGCTGCCGGCCGTCGGCAGGCGGGCGCGCAGCCAGGCGGGCTTGCGGCCAAACGCGGTCGGCTGGGCATTGGGCCGGGCCTTGATGCCGTCGAGAATCGCGGTAAAGCCCTGCGGCTTGACCACCTTCTGGCCGCTCTTGACGGCAATCGGGATTCGTTTGCTATCGGACATGCCGGCATTATCCCACGACCCCGCCAAAAGCGCGATGAAGCCTCGCCTGCGACCGACCGGGGCTCCCTGGCTTTTTTCCGGCCCCCTATTTCCTGCCGGGCTTGAAGCGACGCGTCGAGTGACCGGCCTTGCGCTCGGCGCGGCTCAGCGCGGGGCGCTTGCGCGGCGGGCTGTTGCCGTCCTTGTCGGGCTGCCGAGCCGCGGCCGCATCGGGACCCGCTTGCTTGTCCCTCCCGGCCTGATCGAACCCGGATTTGCCGTGACCCTTGGCCGAACGCGAGGTGCCGGAGCCCTCGTCCCCGCCCGATCGATGCTTGAAGCCGGGTCTGGAGCCCGCCTTCGGCCCCGAACCCGACTTGGCTTTCCAGGGGCGCCGCTCCTTGCCGCCGCGGTCATCGCGCGGGCGCTGCTCGCCAGGGCGGGACGGCGAATGCTCCCCGCGGCCCTCGTATCGACCGGACCGCGTGGCTCCGGGACCACGATCCGGCTGGATCCGCAAGGCCTGACCGGCAACCCGAACGCCCCCCAGATGTTGGAGAACCGCCGAATCCAGCGACCGCGGCAGGTCCACCAGGCTGAAATCGTGCTGGATGCTCACCCGGCCGATGCCCGAGGCGGCGATATTCCCTTCATTGGCGATGGCGCCGACGATGTTGCCGGGCTTGACCCCGTGAACGCGGCCAACCTCGATTCGGTAGGTGGTCTTGTCGCTGTCGTCGCGCAGGCGATCCGGACGCTCGCCGCCGGATCGTTCCTGACGCGACGGACGGCCGCCGCGCTCCGGCGTCGCCGGCAACTCGGCGCGTTCGCTCAGGAACAGATCGTCTCCGCCGCGCAGCAAGCGCGCCAGGGCTGCGGCAATGTCGACCATTTCGGCCCCGGTCTCTTCCTGACAGGCTACGGCCACGTCGCGGTACATGCCCAGTTCCTCGGTCTCCAGCGCGCCCCGCACCGCGGCCTTGAACCGGGCCACACGCTGCTCGTTGACGTCGGCCACCGAGGGCAGACCCATGGCTTCGATCGGCTGGCGGGTGGCCTGCTCGATGGCGCGCAGCATGCCGCGCTCGCGGGGGGCGACGAAAAGAATCGCCTCACCCGTGCGCCCGGCACGCCCGGTGCGCCCGATACGGTGCACGTAGGCCTCGGTGTCGTAGGGAATGTCGTAGTTGACCACGTGCGAAATGCGCTCGACGTCCAGCCCGCGGGCAGCCACGTCGGTGGCCACCAGGATATCGATTTCACCTTTTCGCAGCTTGTCGACCAGCTTTTCGCGCACCGGCTGCGGCACATCACCGTTGAGCGCTGCGGCAGCAAATCCGCGCGCATCCAGGCGGTTGGCCAGCTCCTCGGTGGCGATCCGGGTGCGGGCAAACACGATCATCCCGTCAAAGTCCTCGACTTCAAGGATGCGGGTCAAGGCATCAAGCTTGTGCAGTCCGCCGACCAGCCAATAGCGCTGGCGGATACCGGCCGCGGTCGCCGTCTTGGACCGGATGGTGACCTGCTCGGGCGATTTCAGGTAGCGCTCGGCGATGCGCCGGATCGGCGTCGGCATGGTGGCCGAAAACAGGGCGATCTGGCAGGACTCCGGCAGTTTCGCCAGCACCTGTTCGACATCGTCGATGAAGCCCATGCGCAGCATTTCGTCGGCCTCGTCCAGCACCAGGGTGGACAGGGCGCTCAAATCCAGCGTGCCCTTCGTCAAGTGATCGATGACCCGACCGGGCGTGCCGACCACCACATCGGCCCCCCGCCGCAGACCCGCCAGCTGCGGCCCGTAGGCCTGGCCGCCGTAGATCGGCAGCACATGAAAACCCGGAACGCGGCTGGCGTAGCGATGAAAGGCCTCGGCGACCTGGATCGCCAGCTCGCGCGTGGGTGCCAGCACCAGGGCCGACGGCTTCGGCGCATCCGGCCGGCGCCGGGCCAGAATGGGCAGGGCAAAGGCCGCGGTCTTGCCGGTACCGGTCTGGGCCTGGCCGACCAGGTCGCGACCGGCCAGCAAGGCCGGAATCGTCTCGGCCTGGATCGGCGATGGCGCTTCGTAGCCCAGCTCATTGAGGGTCCCGAGCAGCATCTCGGGCAGGCCCAGGGCCGAAAAACTGCCTGGCTCATTCGTGTCCATCAGGCGCATGCTCCTCGTCGTCAATGGTTCGAGCCGGCTTGGCGACTCGCTCCAGGTGTTCCATGATGCGCCCAACCAGTGGGTCGAGGCCGCGTTGTGCTACCGACGAGATCGCGAACCACGGCCCCGCCCAGTCCAGTTCGCTGATGATCCGACTCACCAGCGCCTCCAGCTCACCCTGATCCACCTGATCGGTCTTGGTCAGCACCAGCCAGCGCTCACGCCGCCCCAGATCCTCGTCGAACCGGACCAGTTCGCGCTCCAGCGCGCGCACCTGGCTTGCCGGATCCGAGCCGTCGATCGGCGCGATGTCGACCAGATGCAGCAGCAGGCGGGTGCGCTGCAGATGCTTGAGGAACTGGATGCCCAGACCCGCGCCCTCGGCCGCGCCTTCGATCAGCCCCGGAATATCGGCGATCACGAAGCTTCGGCCAGCTTCCAGGCTGACCACGCCGAGGTTCGGATACAGCGTGGTGAACGGGTAGTCCGCCACCTTGGGCCGGGCGGCCGAGACCGCGCTGATCAGGGTGGACTTGCCGGCGTTGGGAAACCCGAGCAGACCGACGTCGGCCAGCACCTTCAACTCCAGGTGCAGCTCGCGCGCCTCGCCCGGCGTGCCCGGCGTGGACTGGCGCGGGGTGCGATTGACCGAAGACTTGAAGTTGATGTTGCCGCGCCCGCCCTGGCCGCCGCGGGCCACGAGCATGCGCTGACCGTGTTCGGTCAGCTCGCCAATGCGCTCATCGGTTTCAGTCGCGGTGACAATGGTGCCCAACGGCACGCGAATGGTAATGTCCTCGGCCGATCTACCGGTACGCTGGCGGCCCGCGCCGGGCTCGCCGTTGCGCGCCTTGAACAAGCGCGCATGGCGAAAATCGGCCAGCGTGTTCAGGCCGGAATCCGCCTCCAGCCAGACGCTGCCGCCGGCCCCGCCGTCACCGCCGTCCGGGCCGCCCTTGGGAATGTATTTCTCGCGCCGAAAACTCACGCTGCCCGGCCCGCCCTTGCCGGCGCGGACTTCAATGGTGGCTTCGTCGACGAATTTCATGGCGGAATTTCCGAAGATGGCGGGGCTGGATTTCAGCCGCGGATGAGCGCAGATTAACGCAGATGAAAAGCAAGAGGAATCTCGGCGGGCTTTTGGCCTGACCGACAAGCGCTCCGGGGCTGGTCTACGCGCGACTCCTGGACAGGCAGCTTTTGCGGCCGGTCATGCGCCGCAATAGAGCGCCGAATCCGATGGTCAATGCCCCTCAGCTCCGCACCCTTGATCGGAGTGCATCCGCGTTCAGCTTCAGTCCCCCTGCCCAAACAAAAAGCCGGCGCACGGGCCGGCTTTCCGTCATCGCATTGGACGAAGCTGCTTATTCGGCCGGCTGTACCGACACGAACTTGCGCAGCGGCTTGCCGCGCTGCTCGAACACGACCTTGCCATCGGACAAAGCGAACAGGGTGTGATCGCGTCCGACCTTGACGTTCTCGCCGGCGTGGAAACGCGTTCCGCGCTGCCGAACCAGGATATTGCCGGCCAGCACCCGCTCGCCGCCGTAACGCTTGACGCCCAGGTACTTCGGATTGGAGTCGCGGCCGTTGCGTGTCGAGCCGCCTGCTTTCTTGTGAGCCATTGTAGTTAGCCCTCGATTCCGGTGATTTTCAGTTCAGTATAGTACTGGCGGTGGCCCATCTGCTTCATGTGGTGCTTGCGGCGGCGGAACTTGATGATCCGGATCTTCTCGCCGCGGCCGTGATCGACCACTTCGGCCAGCACCTTGCCGCCAGCGACGGTCGGGGTGCCGATGCGCACGTCTTCGCCTTCGCCGACCATCAGAACCTGGTCGATCTCAATCGTGGCGCCCTTTTCGGCGTCCAGCTTCTCGACGCGAAGGGTCTCCCCTTCCGCTGCCCGGTACTGCTTGCCGCCGGTGGTGAATACCGCGTACATGATGCGTGCTCCAGATAAAAGTGCTTCACTAAAGAGCGAGGATATTACCGGATTGGTCGATTCAGGTCAATCACCTTTTCGGTTTGAGAAGACAGCAACATCGTGGCCCGGATCCCGGGCGTGCGCGAGCGCGGCCGAAGCGGTATGATTTGTACGGACATTTCGATCGCCTACTTCGTCCCGATGCCGAACAATCGCCACATCGTCCTCCGTCAGCGTCCCGCCGGACCCATCGACCCCGACCATTTCGATCTGCTCCGCTGCAGGCGACCCGAACCTGCGCCCGGCCAGGCCGTGCTGGCCGTCGAATGGCTGGCGATGGACCCTTATTTGCGCAGCGTGATCGCGGGCCGTCATCTCGGCGCCGCCCTGGCGCCCGGGGAGCGCATGCCGGGCCAGGGAATTGCCCGAGTCATCGAAGCGCCGGCCGACGGCCCGGTGCAACCCGGCGATCCGGTCGTAACCGATTGCGGCTGGACGGAGTGGGTTGCACGCCCTGCTGAGCAGCTCCGACGCCTGGAACTGCCGGACGGCGTTCCGCCGCAGACCGCGCTCGGTATTCTCGGCATGCCGGGGCTGACCGCCTGGGCCGGGCTGCATCGCGTCGCCGCGATCAAGCCCGGCGAGGTCGTGGCCGTGAGTTCGGCCTCCGGCACGGTGGGTGCGGCAGTGCTTCAGTTGGCCAGGGCCCACGGCTGCATCACGATCGGCATAACGAGCGAGACGAAGCTGGACTACGTCAAAGAGGAGCTGGGTGCCGATTTCGTCCTCAGCCGCACCGGCGATCTGCCGGCGCGCCTGGCCGCAGGCGACATCCCCCGCTTTGACGTAGCTTTCGACAATACCGGCGGGGAGGTGCTGGCGGCGATGCTGGACCATCTGGCGCTCCATGCCCGCGTGGTGCTGTGCGGCTTGATGGCCCAGTACGAGCAAAGCGAGCGCCCGCCCGGCCCCAACCTGGGCCCGGTGATCGGCGCGCGCGCCAGCCTGCACGGGCTGGTGGTGTACGACCATTTCGACGCCCTGCCCGAGTTCCTGGCCACGGCACTCCCGCTGTATCGATCCGGCCGACTGCGCTGCCATGAAACCGTCTACCAGGGCCTCGATCAAGCGCCTGAAGCGTTCTGTGCACTGATGAGCGGAGCCAGCCACGGCCGCGTCCTGGTGCGCCTGAAGCAATGAATCCAGACCGAATTCAGCAAGGACCCACCCCATGACCGAAGCCGCCACCGCCCTGACAGCCCGGAACCGCATCGAACGCCTGCGCGCTCAGCACGGCGATGGCGTGGTCGTCACGGCGCCCTCGGAACTCGATTACTACGCCCACGACGTCTTCTCGCTGGGCGAAGCCCTGCTCGCCGTTCTGATTCCGGAAAGCACGGACCAGCTGCAGGCCATGATCCCCGAACTGGCCGCAGCGGACATCCCGATGATTGCCCGCGGTGGTGGTCTGAGCTACACCGATGCTTTCCTCGCCGCCCGCCCGGGCTGTGTGCTCATCGACACCTCTCGCCTGAACCGCATTCTCGAAATCCAGCGCGACGATCGCTACGTCGTGGCCGAATGCGGGGTCACATGGGCCCAGTTGTTCGAGGCGCTGGAGCCGCTGGGCCTGCGTACACCCTATTTCGGTCCGCTGTCCGGTCTGGAAGCCACCCTGGGCGGGGCCTTGTCGCAGGGCAGCGTATTCCTGGGTTCGGGCGTGCACGGCAGCGTCGGTGACAGCGTCCTGTCGCTGGACATCGCCACGGTTTCCGGCGATCTGCTGCGCACCGGCGCGGCCGCGGCACCCCGGACCGCGCCTTTCTTTCGTTATTTCGGACCCGACCTGACCGGACTGTTTCTCGGCGATGCCGGCACGCTGGGCATCAAGCTGCGCGTCAGTCTGCGGCTGCTGGAAGCGCCGGCCCACAGCGAGTACCTGTCCTGGCAGTTTGCGGATGCCGAGGCGATGTTTGCGAGCATGGCGGAGTTGAGCCGCGCCGCCCTGGCCTCGGAGTGTTTCGGCTTCGACCCGCTTCTGGCCGAGATGCGCATGAAACGCGCCTCGATCAGCGAAGACGCCGGCACCATGGCCAAAGTGGTCAAGCGCCAGGGCCTGCTGGCCGGCGCGAAACTGGCCGCGCGCGGCCGCGGCTTCCTGGACACCGCCTGCCATTCGGCCCACGCCGTGATCGAGGCCGACTCGAAGGCGGCGCTGGCCGAGCGAGTCAGGCGCGCCCGTCGACTCGTGCGCGACGGCGAGGAAATCCCCGGCTCGATTCCACGCGCCTTGCGCGGCGCACCGTTCGCCCCGCCCAACACCATGCTGGGCCCGGCCGGGGAACGCTGGCTGCCGGTCCACGGCATCGTCCCGCACAGCGCCGCCCGGGACTGCTTCGCGGCCCTGCAGACCCGCATGCTTGAGGAGCAGGCCTGCCTCGATGAGCACGCCATCCGGATCGGATTTCTGTTCGCGACGGTGGCCGCACAAGGCACGCTGATCGAGCCGGTGTTCTACTGGCCGGACTCGCATACCGTCTACCACCGGCGGCGGGTCGAGGCCGGGCACCGTGCCCGCATCGGTGAACCCGAAGCCAACCCGCCCGCTCGTGAGCAGGTCGCCCGACTGCGCCGCGACATGGCCGGCATCCTGCGCGCCCACGGTGCCGTTCACTTTCAGCTCGGCAAGTTCTACTCGTACCGCGCCGGACGCAATCCGGCCGCGCTGGCCCTGCTGGACGCGATCAAGCGGGAACTGGATCCGAATGGATTGTTCAACCCGGGAAGCCTGGTGGAGTAAAAGCCGGGCTCCGCGAAAATGAAAGTTATGGCCGTCGGGGGTGTAACCCCGAGGTGGGGGATTGGTGCCATCGGGCGGTTATGGCCGTCGGGGGTGTAACCCCGAGGCGGGGGATTGGTGCCATCGGGCGGTTATGGCCGTCGGGGGTGTAACCCCGAGGCGGGGGACTGGTGCCATCGGGCGGTTATGGCCGTCGGGGGTGTAACCCCGACCTACGCCTGGTCCCTGGTCCCTGGTCCCTGGTCCCTGGTCCCTGGTCCCTGGTCCCTGGTCCCTAGTCCCTGGTCCCTGGTCCCTGGTCCCTCATTGATCAACTCCGAATGATTTT
>PWJA01000144.1 GCA_003560975.1 Gammaproteobacteria bacterium | reverse complement strand
GGCGCCTTCCTGCCGGAGAGCCGGGCGGCGCGCGCGGAGTGCCTGAACTGGCTGTTCTGGCAGATGGGCGCAGCCCCCTATCTGGGCGGCGGTTTCGGCCACTTCTATGCCTACGCGCCGAGCAAGATCAAGTACTGCATCGACCGCTTCGCCATGGAAGCCAAGCGCCAGCTCCATGTGCTCGATCGCGAGCTGGCCGGCCGGGCGTTCATCGCGGGTGACGACTACACCATTGCCGACATCGGCATCTGGCCCTGGTACGGCCAGCTCGCGCTGGGCCGGCTGTACGAAGCCGGTGAATTCCTCCAGGTCGAGTCGTACGAGAACGTCCAGCGCTGGGCCCGGGAAATCGATGCCCGACCGGCGGTTCAGCGGGGAGTGATGGTCAACAAGCCCTTCGGCCCGCTCGAAACGCAGCTGCACGAGCGCCACGACGCGACCGATTTCGAAACCAGCACGCAGGACAAGCTCAACCCCGAAGGCGGCTGAGCCGGGCCGGTTCGTTCGCTCAGTCGCGGGCCTGCAGCGCGGCCACGGCGGGCAGTTCGCGCCCTTCCACGTATTCCAGAAACGCCCCGCCGGCGGTCGAGATGTAGTTGATCCGGTCAGCGATGCGGAATTTCTCGATCGCGGCGATGGTGTCGCCGCCGCCGGCCAGCGAGAAGCCGTCGCAGGCGGCCACGGCGTGGGCGATGGCGCTGGTGCCGGAGCGGAAGTTCTCGAACTCGAATACCCCCACGGGGCCGTTCCAGATCACGGTGCCGGCCTTGCGGATGATGGCGGCCAGCCGGCCGCTGGTTTCCGGGCCGATGTCCAGAATCATTTCGTCGGCATGGACGCGATCGACGTCGCGCAAGGACGGGTGGGCTTCCTGGTGGAAGCGTTCGGCGGTCAGGACGTCGGTCGGCAGGGGAATGCTGGCGCCGCGCGCTTCGGCCCGTTCCAGCAGGACCCTTGCCGTATCCACCAGGTCGGCTTCGTGCAGCGACTGGCCGATGCGATGACCGGCCGCGGCCAGGAAGGTATTGGCAATCCCGCCGCCGACGATGAGCTGGTCGACCTTGTCGATCAGCGCCTCGAGGACCTTGACCTTGGTCGAGACCTTGGAGCCACCGACGATGGCGACCATGGGTCTGGCCGGATCGGCCAGGGCCTTTTCCAGGGCGCCGAGCTCGGCGGCCAGCAGGGGTCCGGCGCAGGCGGTGGCCGCTTTCCGAATGACTCCTTCGGTGGAGGCCTGGGCCCGGTGGGCGGTGGCGAAGGCGTCCATGACAAACACGTCGCACAGATTGCCCATCTTCGCCGCCAGCGTCTCGTCGTTGGCCTTTTCGCCTTCCAGGAAGCGCACGTTTTCCAGCAGCACGAGTTCGCCGGGGCGCACGTCGACGCCGTCCAGCCAGTTCTCGACCAGGCGGACCGGCTGGCCCAGCATTTCGCCGAGAACATCGGCGATGGGTTTGAGCGAATAGCGGGCTTCCGGTTGACCTTCGCTGGGCCGGCCCAGGTGGGACATGACCATGACGGCCGCGCCCTTGTCGAGGCAGAGGCGAAACGTCGGCAGGCTGGCCTCGATCCGCGCTCTGGAGGTGACCTGGCCGTCATGAACCGGCACGTTCAGGTCCGAGCGAATCAGAACCCGTTTTCCCTGGATGTCGATCTGATCAAGCGTTTTCATTGTCGTCGTGCCCCGAAGTCGAACGGCGTGCCCTGGTGCAGGACCTGTACCGATGCCGTCGATTGTGCAAGGCGACGGGCGACCGCCCGCCGCCGGTGGTCTGGATTCAGAGTTTCGCCAGCGCGGCCGCGGTATCGAGCATGCGATTGGAAAAACCCCACTCGTTGTCGTACCAGGCCAGGATTTTCACCAGGCGGCCGCCGGAGACCTTGGTCAGGCCGGCATCGAACACCGATGAGCGCGGGTCGTGGTTGAAGTCGATCGACACCAGCGGCGCCTCGTTGTAGCCGAGAATGCCGTTGAGCTCGCCCTCGCTGGCCGTCTTGACCGTTGCGTTGACTTCCTCGACCGAGGTGTCGCGGCCGGCAATGAAGCTCAGGTCGACGACCGAGACATTGATGGTCGGCACGCGCATGGCGAACCCGTCGAGTTTGCCGGCCATCTCCGGCAGCACTAGGCCGACGGCGGCCGCGGCCCCGGTCTTGGTTGGAATCTGGCTCATGGTGGCCGAGCGGGCGCGGCGCAGATCCTTGTGAAATACGTCCGTCAGGACCTGGTCGTTGGTGTAGGCGTGAATGGTGGTCATCAGCCCCGACTCGATCCCGATGGCGGCATTGAGCGGCTTGACGACCGGGGCCAGGCAGTTGGTCGTGCACGAGGCGTTGGACACGACGTCGTCGCCGGCTTTGAGAATGTCGTGGTTGACGCCGTAGACGATGGTCGGCAGGTCCTTGCCCGCCGGCGCGGAAATCAGCACCTTGCGGGCGCCGGCGCTCAGGTGCGCCGAGGCCTTTTCCTTGCTCGCGAAAAAACCGGTGCACTCCATCACCACGTCCACCCCCATCTCGCCCCACGGCAGTTTGGCCGGGTCGCGCTCGGACAGGACCCGGATGCGGTCGCCGTTGACGACCAGGTCGTTGCCCTCCACCTTCACGTCGGCGTTGAACCTGCCGTGCGCGGTGTCGTACCGGGTCAGGTGAGCGTTGGTCTCGGTGTCGCCGAGATCATTGACCGCGACGATACTGATTTCGCTGGTCCGACCGTACTCGTACAGGGCTCTGAGGACGTTGCGGCCGATGCGACCATAGCCGTTGATGGCGACCTTGATGGGCATGAGGTTTTTCTCCGGGAATGATTGGAATTTACGTATCCTTTGATTGTACTGCCAACAATCTTCCATCACCACCGTACCGGAGCGTCCGCCAGTTCAGCAGCCCGGCGATCAGCAACGATCGCCTTCCAGCAGCTCCGGGTTCTTTCCTGGGCTTATCGAGGCTGGCGATCGCAGCATCCGTATCGTATGCTTCCGGCTGGTGAACAGAGTTGAAATTCGCGGGTTTCGCCGGTCCTGGCCGTTACGCCCGCCCTTGCCGATGGCCAGAGCAACGATCGAATCCGACGAAATCACCCGCCTGCTGAACGAGATTCGGCGCAGCCCGAATCAGTTTCAGCGCCTGATTCCCTTGCTGTACGACGATCTCCGGCGGGTCGGCCACAATCAGCGCGCGGCCGCCGGTGTTCTGGCCGGACCCACCCTGCAGACCACCGCGCTGGTCAACGAGGCTTTTCTGAAGCTCCACGGCAGGCTGCAGAACGGGATCGAGAACCGCCTGCACTTCAAGCGCTTGATGGCCAAGGTCATGCGCCAGCTGATCGTCGATTACGCGCGCCGCCAGACGGCGGCCAAGCGCGGCGGTGTACAGGTCGACGTCGAGTGGTCGGACAACCTGGCATCGCTGGACGAGGATTCGGACTTCACCCTGTCCGTGGAAGCCGCCTTGACCCGGCTGGAAACCGATCAACCGCGCCAGGCCGAGGTCATGAGCGCGAGCATTTATCTCGGCTGCACCGCGGCGGAGATCGGGGAAATGCTGGATCTGTCGGAGCGAACCGTGCGCAGGGAGCTGCAAAAAGGCCGCGCCTGGCTGATGATGGAGCTGGCTGATGCGCGCTGACAACCGCGCCCGACTGACCCGGGCGCGAAGACGGTTGCTCGACCGCCTGCTCGACCAGGCGCTGGACCTGGACGCCGATGAGCGCGACCGCCGCCTGATCGCTTTCGCTCAGCGCTACCCGAGACTGCACGTCTGGCTGGCACGCCTGATCAAGGCCAGCCAGACCCCGACCGCGCATCTGCAGGATGCGGTGGCGCGCACGGCCGATCGGGTAGTGGCCGGTGCAGATGATCTTCGGCAACTGGAACCCGGCACCCGTCTGGGTTCCTGGCGGATCGTCGGACAGGCCGGACGCGGCGGCATGGGCGTGGTGTACCGGGCCGAACGCGCCGACGGCGCGTTTGAAATGGAGTCCGCGATCAAGCTGATTGGATCGCGCCATCCCGGGGTGGTCGAGCGGCTGATTCAGGAGCGTCAGCTGCTCGCCCGGCTGAATCATCCCGGCATCTCGCGCCTGATCGACGGTGGACTGACCGACGACGGCCAGGCCTATCTGGTGATGGAATGGGTCCAGGGTGAGGACCTTTCCGAACGCATTCGGGCCAGCCTCGACCCGCTCGAGACCTTCGGTGAAATCGCCGATGCACTCACCCATGCGCATCAGCGCATGGTCGTGCATGGTGACGTCAAGCCAGGCAACGTCCGCATCACGCCCAACGGGCGCGCTCGATTGCTGGATTTCGGCGTCGCCCGGCTGCTGGCCGACGAGTCCGGCGATCCTTGCCTGGAGGCGCGGGCCCTGACTCCAGCTTTTGCAGCGCCAGAACTGTTCGAAGGTCAGCCGGCCACCGCCCAGTCCGACGTCTGGGCCCTGGGAGCGCTTCTGAACTGGCTGCTGACGGGCCGTAGCCCGGTCGGCGACGGCACGGCACCGGATCTCGCGGGCCTGCAGCACCCGTGCGCCGCCGACCTGGCCGCCATCATTGCAAAGGCCTGCGCAGAAAACCCGGCCGAGCGCTATGCGTCGGTAGCCGCGCTGGCCGAGGATGCCCGCCGCGTGCGCAGCCACCATCCCGTGCAGGCCCGCCCGGCCGGGCCGCTTCGCCGCCTGCGGCTGTGGTCGCGGCGCAACCCGGTGGGCGCGATACTGGCCCTGGTTCTGGTCATCGGGACCGTGGCCGGCGCATCCGTGCTGGGCTGGCAGGCCCAGGTGGTGCGCGACGAACGTGATCTGGCCCGGTTTGAAAATACCCGCTGGGAGGTCATGCGCGACCAGCTCGTTGAGCTGTTCGGCGTGGTTGCGCTGGAATCTCAACACGACGAGCTCGGCGCGCGGGAACTGCTCGACGGTTCGGTCGACCGTCTGGACGAGTTTCTGGCCGAAGATAATCGCGGCAAGGCCTACATCGAGAGCATGCTCGGTTCGCTCTATGTGGCCTTGCAGGATTACCAGAATGCCGCCGTCGTCCTGCGTCGCTTCGTCGAATCCGATGATGGCAGCGCCGCACCCATCCTGCGCAGCGATGCCTACGGAGACCTTGCGCTGGCCGAAAGTTATCTCGGCAACCACGAGCGCGCTCTGGTTCTGATCGACGAGGCGATCAGCATGGTGCAGGGCCAGCCCGGAGATTACCGGCGGCGCCAGTCCGAGTTGTACCAGACCCGCGGCAGCGTGCTGCGTGACCTCGGTGACTGGGAGGCCGCGATCGGGTCGCTGCAGCGCGGCCTGAGTCTGGCCATGGACATGAGCCGTCAGCCGAACCGGACGCTGGCCATGGCGTACAACAACCTGGGCGTCAGTCTGAACCGGGTCGGTCGCCTTCAATCGGCCCGCGAGGCGTTCGAGGGCTCACTGGACAGCTGGCGCGCACTGGGTCTGGAGGACTCCAGCGACGCATTGACCGTGATCAGCAATCTGGCCGCGATCTACCATCAGCAAGGCGATCTGGCGCGGGCCGAGTCGGCCTATGCCCAGGCCATCGAGCGGCGCCGGCAACGCTTCGGTGACTCGGCCGCGCTGGCCGCGGCGATGAACAACTACGGTCAGGTGCTGATCATCCGCCATCGTCTCGACCAGGCCCGCGATCAGCTTGAGCAGGCGACCGACATGATGGGCCGCTTCAACGGCGAGACCAGCCCGCATTTCGCCATCATGCTGCGCTCGCTGGGCCTGCTGGCGCTGACCGGCGGTGATGTCGAACGAGCCACGGCGAAGTTTTCGAGGGCCGAGACCATCCTGCTCGACACGGTCGGTCCGGATCATCTGTTCACGCTCATCGTCCGCGCCCAGGGCGCGCAGGCGCTGGGGCGGCGCGATCGGACTGCGGCCGTCGAACGTTTCGATGAACTCATCGAGCAGATGGCCGTCATCGGCGCACCGGCCGAACCGCACAAGGCCGGCGCCCTGTGCGAACAATCCGTGCTGCTGTTTGACCTGGGCCGGTTCGAGCCGGCCCGGGCCGCTGCCGAGCGCTGCCTGGACATCCGCCGCACCCGCCTGTCCGAAGGTAACTGGGAAATCATCAAGGCCGAAACGCTGATTGCCGCCGCCGAACTCCAACTTGGCGAAGCCGCCGCCCACCGGACCCTGGTCGCCAATATCGACGCTCTGGCCCACACCTACGGCCCCGGCCACCCGCGCCTGGTCTGGCTGCAGCAGGTTTTGCCTTCGTCCATCTGAAACCGTGTGGCCGCTTTCGGCGATGGTTTGCGAATCAAGGTCTGCGAGCGGCACGTGCCGCCAGGCATTGATACCTGTCGAATGAGGAGAGCAACACTGTGAAAAGCCTGCCTGAAACCCCCAGGCCTGGGCCGGATGCCGGGGCTGATCCGGACTGCGCGAGGAGAATGCTGACGAGAACGACCATCGCAGGATGGGTCCTCGCCGGATCGGCCGTGTGTGCACTCGCGTCGGCCCAGACGCCGGAGGAGCTTTTTGAGCTGCGCTCGACGCTCCACACCGAGCCACTGCACGAGCTTTCCGTTCCTGAGCAGCCGGGGCGGTTCTGGCTGGAAATTGACGGCACGGTGCACGAAGGCGAAATCGAGTCGGGATTCTGTGGCGCCACGCTGTCCGGCGTGACCGAACCGACGCCGGCAGCGCAGGACCGCTTTTCCGCAGCAGCTTCCTGGCGCGACGACGATGGCGCGGCCTGGCGCTTCGAGCTCAGGCGGGTGATCTCTCTCGACGCGAACTCCTGGCGCGCCCGCTTCCATGAAATGGATAACGTTGCACTCCACTACCGGTCCGATGGCAACCTCAATCGGGTCGGACGCACGGACTTTGATCTTGATGCCGGCCTGTTCTGGGTGAATGCCGCGGCCCGGCGCGGACGGCCGGGCGACCAAACCATTG
>PWJA01000157.1 GCA_003560975.1 Gammaproteobacteria bacterium | reverse complement strand
TGCTCCGCCGAGCCTTCCAGCCACAGGACTTTCCGGGCCAGCCGTCCGGTCGCCAGCGCTTCTCCGGACGCTTGATCCAGGGCATGGGCCACCAGCTTCTCGCGGGTCAGCATCAAGGTGACCGTACCCGGCGTCAAGGTGCAGGTATTGCCATAGACCACTTTGGCCAGCGCGGACTTGAAGGGTACGTCGGTGGTCACGATGCGTGGGCTGATGGTTTCCGGGCGGAACGTGAGGCGGGCGACATGCAGATTGGAACGCACGATCTCGACCAGGGCCCAGGCCCAGAACATCGGCAGCCGCCAGGCGAAGATCAGCGGGTCGTGTTCTTCGCCGACGATCTTCATGCGCAGCGACAGCCACAGCACCAGGATCACGCTCGCTGCGCCCAACAGCAGAATGATCGGCTTGTAAACGCCGGAAATCGCCAGCCACAACAGGACCAGCCAGGAGAACAGGAAAAAGGCTTCACGCATGGCGGTTGGAAGTGTACCAAGACCATCTGCAAGTTTCCCAAATTCAGTATCGGCCCGGCGTGAACCGGCGCCGGCGTGCCTGTTCAGGCCGCGGAGCGCGCGGGCTGGTGCGCGTTTCGCGCCAGTAACTCGATCACCGCCGGACCGCCGGCGAAACGCGCTCTGTCGGCGCCGTCGCGCAGGAACTCCACCACTTCTCCGGTCGTCAGGATCGGCAGCCCGGCCTGATCCCGGCCCTCCAGGGCGACCTCGGAGCGGGCAAAGCACAGCAGCGGCCGGATGGGAGCCGTTCGACCATTGAGCAGCAGCCACCGGTCCAGGGCATCGACCTGGGCGCGAACCTGGCCGATCGGATTGTCGATCGCGTTCCAGCCGGGCCGCCCGCCGCAGCCGGCCTTGTGCGCCAACGGCCACTGGCGCTGATCGGGCCGGACGTAGATCAGTCCGCCCGCGTTCTTGACCTCGATGACGTGCACGGCGGTCGGGCCGACGACGACGAAATCCAGCTCGCGGCGTCCGTTGGGCAGCCTCGCATCCGGCACCTGGACCTGGTTGAAGACGACATGATCATCGGGCAGCTTCCTGAGTTCCTGGAGTACCCGGTACTCCCCTTCCGCGCCGGTCATCTGGTCGGATGGAACCGAGCTTGTGCCCGTGATGCTGGAAAAGAACAGGACCAGTGCGGCGATCCCGGCGGTCGGGAAGGCCAGCGGCGGCATCGCCCAGTAGGCGAGAAGAGTCGCGCTTAAGCCAAGCGCGGCAACCAGGCCGATGCGCCGGCGCCGGGCGCGCACCGCGGCATCCATTTCGGCGCGGTGCTGCTGGAGAACCTGGTAGGGGCGAACGAAACGGGTGTCGGCCATGGCGGTGGCGTGGTCCTGGTTGGTGGTGGGGGCTAAAGATACGGCGAGAACAGCCAGCACAACGAGTCGCGCAGGCGTTCCGGAAACGGCCTTCCGTCGACCTCCTCGAGCGTCACGCTGCGGCCGCGGCCGGCGGCCTCGTCGATGTACCGAATCAGCGGCGCGGCGAAATCGGCCCCGTAGACTTCGACCTGGAGCTCGAAATTCAGGCGCAGACTGCGCGGATCCCAGTTGGTGCTGCCGATCAGCGTGTAATAGCCGTCGACGATGAACAGTTTGGCATGATTGAAGGGCGGGGGCTGGTAGCAGACGCGCACACCCCGGTGCAGGATTTCCCAGAGCATGTTGCGGGTTGCCCAGTGGATGTAGGGCAGGTTGTTTTTTTCCGGCAGCACCAGCACGACGTCGACGCCGCGCACGGCAGCGGCCTGGATGGCTCCGATCAGTTCGCGCGGGGGAAGAAAATACGGCGTCATGATCCGGACCGAGTGGCGGGCCTCGGCGAGGGCGGCGGTCAGCAGCATGGTCAGCCGGTCGAGGTCTTCGTCGGGACCGTCGGTAATCGTTCGGCAGATCAGTTCTCCGTCCGGTGCCGGGTGGGCAAGCAGGGATCGGTCTTCGTGGCCGGTGGTGAAGCGCCAGATGCGCTCGAACTCCGCGCGCAGCTGGGCCACGACCGGGCCTTCGAGCACGAAATGGAGATCGGCCGTGGGCCGGCGATTCCCGGTCTTGTCGAGCAGGTGTCGGTCGCCAAGATTCATGCCGCCGGTAAAGCCGATGCGGTCGTCGACGACCAGGATCTTGTGGTGATTGCGCATGTTGATCGCCAGGGTCGGCGGGAGCAGGCGCGGGGGCAGGAAACGGGCGACACGAAGGCCGGCCCGCCGCAGCATCGCGGAACTGCGCGGCCAGGAGTAGAAGTCGCCGATGCCGTCGATCAGCACCCGGACATCGACGCCGCGTCGGGCGGCCCGAGCGAGCGCCTCGCGGAAGGCGGTCCCGGTCTCGTCGTTGTCGAGGATATAGGTGGTCAGCTGAATCTGGTGTCGGGCCGAGGCGATGGCGTCGAGCATGGCCGGGTAGGCCTGCTCTCCGTTGATCAGGGTGTCGACCTGATTGCCGGATACCAGGGGATGGCGGCTCAGCGCCTGGCCGATCCGGGCCAGCTCCCGGTACGGGTTGCGGATGGAATCGGGAAGTGGGGCGGTTTGCTCGATGGCCGATCCGCGCTCGTAGCCGATGCGAAAGTTGGCCAGGCCCAGCTGCTGGGCGCGCCCGCGCGCCCGGTTGAGTCCGAAGAACAGGTAGATCAGCGGTCCGGCCAGGGGGAACAGAATGCATACGGCAATCCAGCCGAACGCGGCGCGTGGGTCGCGCTTGTAGAGCAGGGCATGCACGGCCGTGGCCGGCGCGAGCACGGCATGGAACAGCAGCGCGATCAGGGTCTCGAAGGCGTAGTCAGACATCCATGCTCGCAAATTCGGGCCAGTTCGCCGTCAGCCATCATCATAGCGCCCCGTCCGGATCCGGTCGGTCTTGGCGTCGCGGCGGCGCGGTGAAGGTTCGGCATGCATCTTTTGACCACGTGCGCTACAATCCATATCTTTCTATCCCGATCAAGAGATATATTCGCCATGAGTGGTTACCTGTTCACCTCGGAGTCGGTCTCCGAAGGCCATCCCGACAAACTCGCCGACCAGATATCCGACGCGGTTCTCGACAGCGTCCTGACCCAGGATCCGCATGCCCGCGTTGCCTGCGAGACCTTCATCAAGACCGGTGCGGTGATCGTCGGCGGCGAGATCACGACCTCGGCCTGGGTCGACCTGGAAGAACTGATCCGCGAGGTGGTGGTCGAGGTCGGCTACGACTCTTCGCGGGTCGGTTTCGACGGCAAGACCTGCTCGGTGATCAACATGATCGGCAAGCAGTCGCCGGACATTGCCCAGGGCGTTGACCGCGGCGTGCCTGAAAATCAGGGCGCCGGCGATCAGGGCCTGATGTTCGGCTACGCGTCCAACGAGACCGAGCAGCTGATGCCGGCTCCGATTCACTTCGCCCATCGGCTGGTCGAACAGCAGACCCAGGTTCGCAAACAGCCCGATTCGCCGCTGCCCTGGCTGCGACCGGATGCCAAGAGCCAGGTGACGCTGCGCTACGTAGACGGCAAGCCGGTGGCCATCGATGCCGTCGTGCTGTCGACCCAGCACGACGAAGACATCGAGCTGGAGGAGCTGCGCCGCGGCGTCATGGAGCACATCATCCAGCCGGTGCTGCCGGCCGACTGGCTGCACGCCGACACCCTGTACCACATCAACCCGACCGGAAAGTTCGTCATCGGCGGCCCGGTCGGAGACGCCGGCTTGACCGGGCGCAAGATCATCGTCGATACCTACGGCGGCATGGCCCGCCACGGCGGCGGCGCCTTTTCGGGCAAGGATCCGTCGAAGGTCGACCGCTCGGCGACCTACGCCGCGCGCTACGTGGCGAAAAACATCGTCGCGGCCGGCCTGGCCGACAAGTGCGAGCTCCAGGTCAGCTACGCCATCGGCGTGGCCGAGCCGACCTCGATCTCGGTGACCACCTTCGGTACCGGCCGGCTCCCGGAAGAGCGCATCGAGCAACTGGTTCGCGAGCATTTCGACCTGCGTCCCTACGGCATCCTGAAGATGCTGGATCTGCTTCACCCGATGTTCCGGCAAACCGCCGCGCTGGGCCACTTCGGTCGCCCGCCCGTCGAGACCACCTGTCGGGTGACCGGTAGCGACGGTCAACCGATCGAAGACCGCTTCACCGCCTTTAGCTGGGAGCGTACCGATCGTGCCGAGGCATTGCGCTCGGCTGCCGGACTGTAAGGTCCAACGCGCTGATCTTTCCTGGTCCGGCCTCAACGGCCGGGCCAGTCAACCCAACATTCAAGGACTCCAAGCATGAACGCCAAAGCCGAAACCACCCGAAAAAGCGTATTTTTTGACGACAGCATCGCGCCCACCGACCGGGATTTCCACGTCGCCGATCCGCAGCTGGCGCGCTTCGGTCGACAGGAAATCGCGATCGCCGAAACCGAGATGCCGGGATTGATGCAGACGCGCGCCGAATACGCGGCCGACAAGCCCCTGCAGGGCGCGCGCATCGCCGGCAGCCTGCACATGACCATCCAGACCGCCGTGTTGATCGAGACCCTGATCGAGCTGGGCGCGGAAGTGCGCTGGGCCTCGTGCAACATCTATTCGACCCAGGACCATGCCGCAGCGGCGATTGCCGAGTTGGGCGTGCCGGTGTTCGCCTTCAAGGGAGAAAGCCTGACCGAGTACTGGGAATTCGCCCATCGCATTTTCCAGTGGCCGGACGGCGGTACCGCCAACATGATTCTCGATGACGGCGGCGACGCGACCCTGTTGCTGGATCTGGGCGCCCGCGCCGAGGCCGATCCCTCGCTTCTGGACAACCCGGAAAGCGAAGAGGAAACGGCCCTGTTCGCCGCCATCCGCAAGCGTCTGGAGATCAGCAAGGGCTGGTACAGCGAGGCGCTGGAAAACATCCAGGGCGTGACCGAGGAGACCACCACCGGCGTGCTGCGCCTGTATCGCATGCAGAAAGAAGGCATGCTCAAGTTCCCGGCGATCAACGTCAACGATTCGGTCACCAAGAGCAAGTTCGACAACCTGTACGGCTGCCGCGAGTCCCTGGTCGACGCGATCAAGCGGGCGACCGACGTCATGATCGCCGGCAAGACCGCGATCGTGTGCGGCTACGGCGACGTGGGCAAGGGTTCGGCCCAGTCGCTGCGCGCCCTGTCGGCCAACGTCTGGGTAACCGAAGTCGATCCGATCTGCGCGCTGCAGGCGGCCATGGAAGGGTTCAAGGTCGTCAACATCGACGATCCGGGGGTCATCGAGGCGGCCGATATCCTGGTCACGGCCACCGGCAACTACAACGTGATCCGCCACGAGCACATGCTTCGGGCCAAAGACCAGGCGATCGTCTGCAACATCGGCCATTTCGATAACGAAATCGATGTGGCCAGCCTCGAGCAATACGAGTGGGAAGAAATCAAGCCCCAGGTCGATCACGTGATCTTCCCCGACGGCAAGCGCATCATCCTCCTGGCCCGCGGCCGGCTGGTCAACCTGGGTTGCGCGACCGGCCATCCGAGTTTCGTCATGTCGAACTCGTTCACCAACCAGACCCTGGCCCAGATCGAGCTCTGGAAGAACGGTGATCGCTACGACAACGAGGTCTACGTGTTGCCCAAGCACCTGGATGAGCGGGTGGCTCGACTGCATCTGGCCAAGGTCGGGGCCCGTCTGACCGAACTCTCGCCCCAGCAGGCCGACTACATCGGCGTGCCGGTGGAAGGGCCGTACAAGTCGGAACAGTACCGCTACTAGGCGCTGAGCCGGGCTTCGCGCCGCCCCGGCCCGACAGCCCGTCGGGCCGGGGTGGGGCCTTGGCCGAGAGCAAACGATGCAGCTGAGCTTCGAGTTTTTCCCGCCCAAGGATCCTGCCCAGGCCGACATCCTGCGCCTGGCACAGGAGCGCCTGTTGGCCCTGCAGCCGGAGTACGTGTCGGTCACCTTCGGCGCGGGTGGCTCGACCCGCTCCCGGACCGTGGCAACCGTGCTCGGCATCGCCGAGCAGGGTGATGTTCCGGTGGCACCGCACATCTCCTGCATGTCGGAAAGCCTGGAAAGCATCGACGAGCTGCTGGCCGCCTATGCCGAGGCCTCCATCCGCCGCCTCGTGGTGCTGCGCGGGGATCGCCCCTCGGGAAGTCGGGGCGGGGTTTTCGACCATGCCGTCGACCTGGTCGGCCACATTCGACACCACTGGGGTCGACGGTTTCATATCGAGGTGGCCTGTTATCCCGAGCACCACCCGGAATCGGACTCTCCCCAGTCCGATTTGCGTCACTTCCGCGCCAAGGTGGCGGCTGGAGCCGACGGCGCCGTGACCCAGTACTTCTTCAACGCCGAGTGCTACTTTCGTTTCGTCGAAGATGCGCGGGCCCTGGGGGTGGAAGTGCCGATCGTGCCGGGGATCATGCCGATCACCAATTATCGCGGGCTGAAGCGGTTTTCCGATCTGTGCGGCGCCGAGATCCCGGCCTGGATCGACAAGCGTCTGGCCGCGTGGGATCAGGCCGGCGACAGCGCGTCGCTGCGCGCCTTTGGCGAAGAAGTGGTGACCGCCCTGTGCGCCCGCCTGCTCGAAAACGGCGCTCCCGGGCTGCACATCTACACCCTCAACCGGGCCGCCCCGGCGCTCGCCCTGTGCCGCAATCTTGGCCTGCCCGGGACCTGAATCGCGTCCCGGTCAAGCGCTGACAGCGGATCTGGCCCGGGGCGATCCGGCGAAGCGCGGGATCAGTCCTGATCGGCCACGATCCGCACCGGCTGGTCAGGCTCGTCGGGCAGGAAAATCTCGATGGCTCGACAGCACACGGCACAGTCCTGGATGACGGTCTGGCCCAGATCTCCCGGTTCCAGCTCGACCCAGTTCGGCTCCCCGCACCAGGGGCAGGAAAAGGACTGAGATTCAGTCAGCATCGTCGGCGTAAATGGCCACGTTCAGCCGGCCCTCGGCGTCGATCGAGGCCCGGTACATGCCCTGGGTGTTGAACGGCATGCTGATCCGGCCCGAGGGGTCGATGGCGATGACGCCGCCGTCGCCGCCGGCATCCCGGAGGACCCGGTTGACCACCGCATCGGCGGCATCGGCCAGGCTGGCCCCGGTGTAGCGCACGCGCGCGCAGATGTCGTAGGCCACGGCGTGGCGGATGAAGAACTCACCATGGCCGGTGGCGCTGACGGCGCAGGCGCGGTTGTCGGCGTACGTGCCGGCGCCGATGATCGGAGAATCACCGACCCGTCCCCAGCGCTTGTTGGTCATGCCGCCGGTCGAGGTGGCCGCCGCCAGGTTGCCGTCACGGTCGACGGCGACCGCCCCGACGGTCGAGAACCAGTCTTCGGACAACTGCACAGCCGCATCCTGCCGGGCCTGCAGCGCGCGCAGCTGCCCGGCCCGGAACTCCGTGACGAACCAGTCCTCGTCCTTGAACTCCAGGCCCTGGCTTTGGGCGAAGAGATTGGCCCCGGGACCGGCCAGCAGAACGTGCGGCGAGTCGGTCATGACCCGGCGTGCGGCCCGGACGGGGTGGCGGATGCCGCGGACACCGGCGACCGCGCCGGCGGCCAGGCTGGCCCCATCCATGATCGAGGCATCCATCTCGACGGTGCCTTCGTGGGTCAGCACGGCGCCGCGCCCGGCGTTGAACTCCGGGGCGTCTTCGAGGATGACGATGGCGGCGACCACGGCATCCAGACTGCTGCCGCCTTCGCTCAGAACGTCGTGACCGGCCTGAACCGACTGGGTCAGGGCGCTACGGATGCGCGTTTCCTGCTCCTGGCTGAGGTTGCCGCGCTCGATGGTCCCGGCACCGCCGTGGATGGCAATGGCAAACGGGGTATCGGACAGGGCGGGCAGGGTCATGGTGGTCAGGATGAGGAGGGCTAGCAGTCGGGTCATGGGCTGGGGGAAGCGTGAAAACTCGGTCGCAGTCTATCACTGCCCGTATACTCCGGATTCCTGTCTTTGGAGCGTTGCGCCCGCGGAGAACGAGCATGCCCTATTCGATCACGCTGTTGTACGCCGGTTTGTCCGGTTTGCTGCTGCTTTTCCTTTCGTTCCAGGTCGTGGCTTTGCGCCGGCGCTATCAGGTCGGGCTGGGGACCGGGGATCAGCCGGCCCTGGAGCGGGCCGTTCGGGTGCACGCCAATTTCTGCGAATACGTCCCTATTGGCCTGGTGTTGTTGCTCGCCATCGAGATCTCCGGCCTGCTTCCGGGCTTGGTCGTGCACGCGCTGGGCGTGATGCTGGTGGCGGGTCGGATCCTGCACGCTTTCGGGCTGAGTCGCTCGGCGGGTACCACGAAGGGGCGCTTTGTCGGGACCTTGCTGACCTGGTTGATGATCCTGATTTCCGCCCTACTCGCCGTCGGCCTTGGCGTCGGCTTGATGATCGGCCGATTCGGCGCCGTCTGACCAGACCAGGGCCGCATAAATCTTGGGATCGATGGCCAGGCCGGCCCGGTAGCGGTCGTTCAGCCACGCCCTGACCGCCACCCCCGGGATGCGATGGACAACGATATCCTCGCTGTCGTCGCCGCCGCCGCCGCCGACTTGTTCGAGCTCCCGGGCCAGCACGAAGGTGACCGTTTCGCTGCTCAGTCCGGCCGAGGTCGGGCAACTCATCCATTCGGTCAGCCGGCCGGCCCGCCAGCCCGTCTCCTCGGTCAACTCCCGCCCGGCGGCCTCGAGCAGGGCTTCCCGGCCGCGCCCGGGTTCGTCGCCGACCAGCCCGGCGGGCAGTTCGATCGTGCGCCGGCCGATGGGTATGCGATACTGCTCGACCAGCAAAAGCTCCCGATCGGGCGTCCAGGCAATGAGGACCGCCACGCCGTGACGACGTTCGATGAACTCCCAGCCGTCGCGTTCCAGCAGGGTCAGGTAACGACCCTGGTACAGGGTCTGATCGGTGTTTCGGGTCATGGACGGTCCGGACTGTTTCGTGGGATGGAACGATTCATCGGCAAGCCAGTCCCAGCAGGGTCTGGAGAACGTACGCCAATAGTATAGGACCCTCGTTTGATGCAAAAAAGTCAACTGATCAAGATCTCGCTGCGGCTTTTTCTGGCTGCCGCCCTGCTCCTGCCGGTCGCACTGCCCGCCCAGCCGATTGGCGATGACGCGGCGCCGGGCGCGCGCCTGGCCTACTGGTTCGACCAGGCCGCGCGCGCCTTCAATGAAGACCGGCTGGATGACTGGGTGGCGGCCACGGAGCGCCTCCATGAGCTGCGCCCCTACAACCAGGACTTCATGACCCATCTGGTCCTGGGCTACGCGCGCCAGAACCAGCTGAGCAAGGCCTTCAACACGATGCTGATGATGCAGCAGCAGGGCCTGGCCGAAGACTGGAGCCGCTTCGACGAGCTCGAACCGATGCGTCAGCACCGGTTATACGAGCATCTGGCCAACCTGATGTCCGAGGCGGGAGAGCCATTTGGCCGATACTCTGAAGTCGCGGATCTGCCCGGGGATTTCGCGATGCCCGAGGCCCTGGCCATGGACGGCGAGAGCGGGCGCGTTTTCGTCGGCAACGTTCGTGATGGCCGCATTCTGGTTCGGGACGGCGACGACGATTGGGAAGTCTTTGCCGACCCGGACGGCGTCGAGGGATTGATGGCGGTCTTCGATCTGGCCGTCGACCGCGACCGTGACCATCTATGGGTCGCAACCGGCATGGCCAGCCAGTTCGTCGGGTATGATCCGGAGGCCGGCGACCAGTCCGCGTTGCTGCGTCTGGATCTGGGTTCCGGGGAACTCCTGGCCCGCTATTCCGTGGCGGCATCCGACGCCCGCCACCTGCTCGGGTCCCTGGTGCTCGGCAGTGACGGCACGGTCTTTGCCGCCGATACCCTTCATCCGGTCGTCTTTCGTCTCGACGCCGGCGCGCAGCGACTGGAGCCGTTTTTCGCCAACCCCAACTTCTCCAGCCTGCGGGGATTGGCCTTGTCTGCCGATGAGCGCCATCTCTACCTGGCCGACTACGAACAGGGCATTTTCGTCCTCGCCACCGATGGATCGAACCAGGCCTGGAAGCTGGCGGTTCCGGAAACGCTGAACGAAGGCGGGATCGACGGCCTGTACTGGTGGGATCAGCACCTGGTGGCCATCCAGAACGGCGTCAGCCCGCAGCGCGTGCTGCGCCTGCAGCTTGGCGAGGATGGCCTTGGGGTGGTGGCCGTGGCGCCGGTGCTGGCCGGGCTGGAAACCTTCGACACCCCGACCTTCGGGGCGATGGACGGCAGCAGCCTGTACCTGTTTTCCGGCAGTCACTGGCGCCATGTCGACGGGCGCGGCCGGGCGCGCGAAGGCGCACTGCCGCAGGTCAGCCTGCTCAAGACCGACGTGGACGCGACCGAGATCATGGTCGTCGGCCAGGAGGCCATGGAGCAGATGCGGGGTCGTTAGTGGCCCACTAGGTCGAGGTCCGCTGGCGCTGCAGGCGCTTGCGCAGGGGAGCGCCGAACCCGAGTCCGTCGAGCAAGGCGTCCAGGGCGTCTCCGTCGCCGCTGGACCGGTCCACCCTCGGGTCGGCGTGAACGCCCGCGATGTCCGGATCCAGCCCGGTCAGGCGGCGGGCCAGTCGGGCGGCCGCCTCGTTACTCCTGAGCTTGGCCGGCAAGGTCCTGGCGCCGCGCAGACTCAGATGGGGGATTTCTTCCAGGCGGTCGTACAGGCTGTCGAGGTTCGAGAAGTGGCGGAGCAGGGCCGCGGCCGTTTTCGGGCCCACGCCGGGAACGCCGGGAATGTTGTCCACCGCGTCTCCGGTCAGGGCGAGAAAATCGGCGATCTGATCCGGGCGCACGCCGAAGTGGGTCAACACGCCGGCCGCGTCCAGGCGGCGACGACGGGCGAAGTCCCACCAGGTGTCCTGTTGCCCGACCAGCTGGGCCAGATCCTTGTCGCCGCTGACCACGCAAAAGGCCAGGCGTTGGCCGCGGCAGTGGCGCGCCAGGCTGGCAATCAGGTCGTCGGCCTCGAAACGGGCGTCGGAGTAGACCGGCAGGCCGAGGTGCCGGGCCAGGTCCTTGCACCAGGCAAACTGCCGCTGAAGCGCTTCGGGTGCCGGCTCTCGATTGGCCTTGTAGGCCGGGAAAATCTCGTTGCGAAAGGAGCTTGTCAGCGATTCGTCGAAGGCGACCGCCGCCTGCTGCGCCCCGGTTTCCTCCAGCAGCTCGCACAGAAACCGGGCAAAGCCGTACACCGCGTTGGTCGGCCGGCCGGCCGCGTCGCTGAACTGGTCGGGCATGGAAAACCAGGCGCGGAAGATGTAGACGCTGGCGTCGACCAGGTAGACGGGCGCGCGGGCAGGTGGGCGATGGGTCATCGAGTCTGCACGGGCCGGCCGGCTCATGCGGCGGGGCAGGAGCGCGACAGGCGCTGACGGAGCACGCTGTGGCGCGGAAAGTGGGCCAGCAGAAACTCCATCTGGTCGGCCAGGATGCGCCGTCCCTGGAGGTAGACGTACTCGGCATGGGTCGGCGTGAAGGGGATGGCCAGCAGCTGCATTCCCGCCTGCTCGGGCGTGCGCGAGCCCTTGTGGTTGTTGCAGCGCTTGCAGGCGGTGACGACGTTGACCCAGCTGTCCTCTCCGCCGCGGGCCAGCGGCTTGACGTGATCACGGGAAAGATCGGAGTGGTGAAACTGATTGCCGCAGTACAGGCAGACGTTTTCGTCGCGCCGAAACAAGGCCCGGTTCGACAACGGCGGGGTATAGCGGTGACGAAACTGATGGGCGTTCGGATGAGCGCCCTGGGTGGCGAGGATCGCGTTGACCGGGATCACGGTTTGGCGGCCGGTCAGCGAATTGATTCCCCCGCGCAGTTCATACAAGACCCGTCCGAGGGCATAGCTGACCTGGCCAAGAACAATCATTCTCACCGCGTCCTGGTAGCCGATCCATTCCATCGGCATGCCGGTGACGTCGGTGCGCAGGACCTGCTGATCAAGCTGCAACATCTTGTGTTCTGCCTTTGCTCAGTCCCCAAGATACCGAGGATTCTACCCTCAACAAGGTCCAGCAAACCAGTCATTCAGACCCCGAAACGGCGAAACCAACCGCTCGGCCGGCAGTCGAACGACTGATCCTCAAACCAATCCGATTCCGATCGCAGCTCCCGGCATGATCATGACCCATCGTCTCCTGGCTTCGCTGGCCTGTCTTTTCGCCGCCACCACCGCCGCCGCGGCCCTGCCCGCCGAAGTGGATGGCCAACCGCTGCCGTCGCTGGCGCCGATCCTCGAGCAGGTGACCCCGGCGGTCGTCAACGTTCACACCCGAACGCGGGTACAGGTGCGCTCCAGCCCCTTCTTCGACGATCCCTTTTTCCGTCATTTCTTCGATTTTCCCAGCATCCCGCGCGAGCGGGTCCAGCAATCGCTGGGCTCGGGCGTGGTCGTGGATGGCGCGGCCGGGTTCATTCTGACCAACAACCACGTCATCGACGGGGCCGACGATATCGCCGTGACCCTGGAAGACGGCCGCGAATTTTCCGCCGAGTTCGTCGGCGCCGATCGCGATACCGACCTGGCCGTGATCCGCGTCCGCGCCGAGGATCTGGCCGAACTGCCCCTGCACGAGTCCGGAGAACTGCGCGTGGGGGATTTCGTCGTCGCCGTCGGCAA
Organism: Gammaproteobacteria bacterium; assembly: GCA_003560975.1. GTDB lineage: Bacteria > Pseudomonadota > Gammaproteobacteria > Xanthomonadales > Wenzhouxiangellaceae > Wenzhouxiangella. The sequence goes on along the minus strand of PWJA01000157.1, from coordinate 11,372 downwards.
CCCGTTTGGTCTCGGCCAGACCGTGACCTCGGGGATCGTCTCGGCGCTGGGCCGATCCGGCTTGCGGGGCCTGGAGTACCAGAATTTCATCCAGACCGATGCATCGATCAACCCGGGCAATTCCGGAGGCGCGCTGATCGATCTGCGTGGCCGCCTGGTCGGGATCAACACGGCCATTTTCACCCCGTCCGGCGGCAACGTGGGGATCGGTTTCGCGATCCCGGCGCGCACGGCCGACTACGTGATGGAACAGCTCATCGAGCACGGGGAGGTGCGCCGGGGGTCTCTGGGGCTTGAGGTGCAGGATCTGGACCGCAGCCTGCGCGAAGCGCTGCAGATCCCGGATCGGCTCGGCGCGGTGATCACCCGCCTGGCCGAAGGCCGGCCGGCGCAGCGCGCCGGGCTTCAGGCCGGTGACGTGATCCTGCGCATCGACGATCGGCGAGTGCGCGACGCCCAGGCCCTGCGCGGCATCGAAGGGCTGCTGCCGGTCGGTCAGGAAATCAGGGTGGACTTCATCCGCGCCGGGCGCGAGCGACAGGTTCGCCTGGAGGTGCGAGAGGACCTGGATGCACGCATTTCCGGTCGGCGCCTGGATGAGCGTCTTGACGGTCTCGTGCTGGTTCGGATTCCGGATCGAAGCCGGGCAATGGGCGCCCTGGTCGAGGAGGTGCGCCGCAACAGCCGGGCCTGGCAGTCGGGCTTGAGGGCCGGCGATGTCGTGGTCGCGGTCAACCAGTCGCGGGCGCGCGATCTGGCCGAGCTGCGCGGCCTGTTTCCGGTCGGCAGCGAGGAGTTGTCGCTGGAGATTCGCCGCCGTGGCGTGGCCTACCTGGTGGTCATGGAGTGACTTTTCGTCAGATCTGGTAGCGGTTGGTCAGCGCCTCCTGAGCGGTCTGGACGATGCCGAAAGCCGAGCGCAGATAGCGTCGGTGCAGGCCGGACAGACTGTCCGGATCGACCAGATGGTTGGGTTTTTCGCCTTGCTCGTACAGGGCCACCTGGTGACGCAGGCGGACGTTGCCGATAAAGCGCAGAGCGTGCACCAGATCGTCGGCATCGCGTTCGTTCATGATGTCCCGAGCGGCGGCTGCGTGCAGGCGTTCCTCGGTGTGGACCACGCCGATGGCGCCCTCCAGGGCGCGCACCCGGGCCAGGTCGACGATCGGGATCACGCCGCGCTTTTTCAGGTTCAGTCCCTGGGTCTTCTCGCCGTCGCGCTCCTGCACGAACTGGCGAAACAGGCCCAGGGGCGGTCGATTGCCCATGGATTCGGCGGCCAGGAAACGGCGGAAGATCTTGCTGTCTTTGGCCATGGCGAGCACTTCGCCGTGCAGGCGGCCGGCCAGCTCGATGTCGCCGGCGACCCCGCGCATGTCGAAAAAAATGCTCGACTGCATGACGGACTTTGGCTCGGGTTGGCTGATCCAGCCGGAAAACGTTCGCCGCCAGTCCTGATACGACATGCGCCATTTCCCCTTGGCCATGACCTCGCCCGGACAGTAGACGTAGCCGCAGTCGTTGAGGCCGTCGCAGACGAAGTCGGCCAGGCGCTTGAAATAGTCGGCGGCCTGATCGTCGGGTGATTCGGCCATCAGGAGGCCGTTGTCCTGGTCGCTGACCAGCCCCTGCTCGAGCCGGGCCTGCGATCCGAACGCCAGCCAGGTCCACGCCATCGGTGCGTCCCCGAGTTCGTCCTGAGCCAGGCTCAGCAGACGCCGCGTGCAGGCATCGGTGATCAGCCCGGCGACTCGACCGACCTCGGTGACCTCGCTGCCTTGCCGGCACATGCCGGCCAGCAAGCCCGGCCCCTTGCGAGCCAGTTCGGCCACCGCCGCAACCGACTCGGCCCGCTGAATATCGCGGACGAGGCGGAGCGGATGCGGCGACTGCAGGCGCAGCAGGTCGCCGGAACTGATGATCCCGACCAGGCCGCCGTCCTGGTTCTGAATCGGCAGATGATGAATGCCGGTGCGCATCATTTCGACCAGGGCATCTTCGACCCGGTCTTCCGGCGAAACGGTGATGGGCCCCGGGGTCATGACCTCGGTGACGGGCCGGGCCGGATCGACCCCGGCCCCCAGGACCCGGTTGCGCAGGTCGCGGTCGGTGAGGATGCCGACCAGGCGCTGCTCGTCGAGCACGGGAACGCAGCTGACCTGATGGTCGGCCATGCGCCGCGCGCTCTCGGCGATGCTGGCGCCGGAGCTGATCGTGATCGGGGGGCGCAGGGTCAGCTGGCCAAGCCGGGTGACGGTCCGCTGATCGGCGGCCCGCAGCCGCGCGCCCGGGCCCGCGCTCAGGAAGCTGGCCAGCATGGGCTCCTGGCGACCGAGCTCGGCGAGCTGTTCGCTTTTCAGGCGCAGCAGAGTGACCGGCTCGGTGGCAACGACCGAGTAGCGCCGGGGTCCGGCACCGAAACAAATGGCATGGCCGAACAGCTCGCCCTCGCCGCGATGTTCCAGAATGCTTGCGTCCTCGGCCCGCAGGACCACCGCACCGTCGACGACGATGAACAGGTCCTGGGGCTCCGCTGCACCGAACTGCCCGATCTCTTGGTCGGCGTCAATCCGCAGGATTTCCAGCTGCCCGGCCAGCTCGGTCAGGCGGGTCTTGGCCAGCTCCGAAAACGGAGCGACCGAGCCCAGGAAGGATGGAATGTCGGAAGGTTTCATCGATTCGTTCGCTCCGCTGTTGGGCAGGGATCAGTAATTGATCCGAGCGTAGAGGGTTTGCTGTGCGGCCTGGCGGGCCTCGGCCAGGGTATGGATGCCCTTGTCGGCGAGCAAGGGGATGAGTTTGACCAGGATTTCGGCGGTAACCATGGCATCGCCGATGGCGGTATGCCGGCCGATGATGGTCAGCCCGAACCGTTCGGCGATGGCCTCCAGGCGATGCGATTCCTGGTTTTCGTGGACCAGCGCAGACAACAGCAGGGTATCGAGTACGGGCTGGTCGAACTTCACTCCGGTCTGCTTTTCCTTGACCTCCAGGCAGCGCATGTCGAAGGCGGCATTATGGGCCACCAGCACCGTGTCTTCGCAGAACGAGTGGAAGGCCGGCAGCACTTCGTCGATCGTTGGCTGTCCCTTGACCATGTCCGGGGTGATGCCGTGAATCGGAATGCTCGCCGGCGTGATGATGCGCCTCGGGTCGACCAGTTGATCGAAGTATTCCTGTTTCAATACCTTGCCGTTGACGATGCGGACCGCACCGATCTGGATGATTTCGTCCCCACCGGCCGGGTTCAGTCCGGTGGTCTCGGTGTCGAATACGGTATAGGCCAGATCGCCCAGCGGGCAGTCGTCGAGCGAGCGGGTCTGGGCGGTGCTCTTGAACAGGTCGAAGTCGTAGTATTCGGGCCGGCTTTCGTGGCGCACGAAGGTGGCCGTCGGCAGCTCCTCCTGCGGTGCGGCGAGCGGCAACAGCAGACGGAAGAAGCAGCGGTGGCGCTGATCGTCCACTTCCTGTTCGATCCAGCACTCGCCGTCGTGCCGGTCGAGTACGTCGTGCACGGTCAGCGACAGGGTCTCGCTGCCGATGCGGATCGGTTCCCGATCCCAGCCCAGCTCGGCTTTGTTCGGTTCATCCCGGTCGGGCGTCCACATCAGGTCGAGCCGGGCGCGGCCCTCGGCTTGACCCAGGCGCAGGGTGACCGCGCGCACCCCGCAGTCGTCCTTCAGGCGCCCGGCCAGGTGCACCAGGGCCTGCAGCAGGGTAAAGCTTTCCACCTTCAGCCAGATGCCGTCGGTCTCTTCTTCCCGATCGGCGTGCAGGCCCAGCTCGGACTCGATCCGGCGCGACCCGGCCTCGAGCAGATCGGATGCAAGCATGTCCTCCAGCGGCCAGCGCGAACGCAGGGCATGAGACGAGGACTGCTGCAGTTTGGCAATCCGGTCGCTCAACCCCTGGACTTCCTCGCGAATGACACCCAGCAGACGCTCGCGCATGCTCTCTTCCACGTCCGGATACTCGAGCACCTCGATGGCGGCGCGGGTGTTGGCCAGGGCCGCACGGCTGCCTTCGGTCAGGCTGGTCAGGATGCGGTCTTTCTCCGAGTCGGTCTGCATCTCGTCGGTGATGTTTTCGATCAGCAGAACGAAACCGGTCATTTCCGCGGACTGGCCTGCCGATGCACCCGGTTCGTCCGGGGCGACGCCGCGCACCGGCGTCATCTGAACGCGCAGCAGCTTGCCGGACAGGGTCGTGGTCACGAACTGGGCCGAAGGCGCGTTGGCGCCGCGCCGCAGCCGGCGCTGAACGTTTTCCAGGGCGTGATTGACCAGGCGCCGATCAAGCGCGGTATAAATCGATCGTCCCAGCCCCAGGAGTTCGGCGCCGCCGGCGCCGCCGGGCGCGCGCGACAGACGCCGAAACTGGATGCGAGCCCGGTTGTTGTAGAGCAGAATGCGGCCGTCGAGATTGCACACGACCACGCTCTTGGTCAATTCCGACATCAGCGCCGCCAGACGGCTTTTTTCCATCTCGGTCTGGCGGCTGGCTTCGCGCACCCGCACGTCCATTTCGGATTTCAGTTCCTGGCGCCGGGCAAGCAGTTGTTCGATCACGCCGGCCAGTTGCCGGCACTCGCGGCTGCCGTGGGTCCTGATCGGTGCCGGAATATCGCTGTCGAGGCGTACGCGGGCGTCCTCGACCAGGCGGGCCGGTGCGCGGATGTAGCGGGTGATGAGGTAGCGCAGGGCGGCGGCGGTGGGAAGCAGGGAGCCTGCCCAGAGGAACAGGAGCAGTCCACCTTTCCCGCCCAGGGCCGCGATGACCGTCTCCCAGTCTTGGGGGTCCAGGACCGCCCAGAGCAGGACACCGGCGATGCCCAGCCAGACCAGGCAGATCGCGCCGACGATGGCAACCCCGACGGCGAGCAGCCAGTCGAAGGGTTTCACGGCTCGTTGCCGAGCATGGAGCGGACCTTTTCGGCCAGCTCGCGGGTCGAGAACGGCTTGATGATGTAGGCATCGGCGCCGAGTGCCTTGCCCTTGGCGACATCCGTCTCCCTGCCCTTGGCGGTCAGCATCAGGATCTGGGTTCCGGCCAGGCGGTCGTCGTCGCGGACTGCCTGGCAGACTTCGAATCCGCTCTTGCCGGGCATCATTGCGTCGAGCAACACGAGATCGGGGCGGTCGCGCTGGATCATGCTCAAGGCCTCGTCGCCGTCGCGCGCCACTTCCACCTCGTAGCCCTCGCGGCGCATCAGATACTCCAGTGAGATGACGATGTTCGGTTCATCGTCGGCGATCAATATCTTGCTACCCATGGTGTTCGTTCCTCTCTCTTGCTGGCCGGCCCGACGGGGGTTCCGGCGCGGAAGCGCCGCTGGTGCGCGGCAGAAAAAAACTGAAGCGAGCGCCTTCTCCGGGCGTTGACTCCACCCACATTCTCCCACCGAAATGCTCGACGATCTGGCGGCTGATCGGAAGACCCAGACCGCTGCCGCGTTGGCGCCCCTCGTCGAGCTGGTGAAACTTCTCGAAGATCCGAGGCTGCTCCTCGGGAGCAATGCCGGGTCCGTTGTCGGCGACCGTGACGGTGATCCCGCGCTCGCTGTCGGTCATTTGCACATCCACCCGGCCGCCGTCTTCGGGAATGAATTTCAGGGCGTTGGAGAGCAGGTTGAGCATGACCTGCACCAGCCGGTCGCGATCGGCCAGGATGGGCAGCGACGGGCGCTCGGTGTGGACCTCGAGCCTGGCGTTTTTCTCCTCGAAACGGCCGCGAATGCTGTTGACGGCCTGGCCGACGACCTCGGTCAGGTCGAGTTCGGTGCTGTGCCAGTCGGCGTGCCCGGCCTCGATACGGGCCATGTCGAGCACCTGGCCGACGAGCCGGCTCAGCCGCTCGGTCTCGGTGACGATGATGGCAAGAAACTCCTGGCGCTGCTCGTTCGGCATGTCCTCGTCGTCGAGCATCATTTCGGTCAGTGCCCGGATCGAGGTCAGCGGCGTTCGCAGCTCGTGGGTGACCGACGACATGAAGTCATCCTTGAGCCGGTCCAGGCTCTTGAGCTCTTCGTTCGCCGCGCGCAGCTCCCGGGTTGCCTGCTCGAGCGAACGCGACTTGTCCTCCAGGGCACGCGAATGGACGCGCAGCTGGGAGGCCTCGTCGAGGATGCGCATGACGTCTTCCAGGCCCAGGTCTTCTTCCTCGACCGCCGAGGCCACCATCACCCGTGCCGAAGCGCTGCCGATGGCGCCGGCGAGCTGGGTCTCCACGCGCTGGACCAGACGGGCATCGGCATAGCCGCGATCCGGACGGGCGCCTTGGCCCGGCGGGCCGGGCCGGGCCTCGAACAGTTGTTCGGCCCGCTTGGGTCCGAGAAAACGCGTCGCCAGGAGTTTCAGATCCTCGATCCGGGCTCGTCCCTGCCAAAACACCGGCTGGTGGTCGTGGCTGCGGTTGTAGACGTCGACAAACAAAAGCGCCTGGCTGGCCTCGCGGGCGGCGGGTCGGGTCCAGAGCGAGACGCCGACAAACGCGCCGATATTGGCAAACAGGCTCCAGAACAGGGAATGGGTCAGGTTGTCCAGTCCGCTCAAGCCGAGAAACTGCTCGGGCTTGAGCCAGGCCAGGCCGAAGGGGCCCAGGTCGACGAAGTCGGTCGACATCCAGCCGGACTTGGCGATCGAGGGCAGCATGAGGGTGTAGATCCAGAAGGCGAATCCGGCGCACAGGCCGGCCAGTACCCCGGCGCGGGTTCCGCCTTTCCAGTACATGCCGCCCAGCGCGGCCGGCGCGAACTGGGCAACGGCGGCGAAGCTGATCAGGCCGATACTGACCAGGGCATAGGCCTCTCCGGCCAAGTAGAAGTACAGGTAGCCGAGCAGCAGCAGGATCACGATCGCCAGCCGCCGAATCATCAGCAGCAGGCGGGTCAGGTCGCCGCCCTGGCGGCCGCGGAAACGCCGGGTGCGCAGGAGCAGGGGCATGACCAGGTCGTTGCAGACCATGGTGGACACGGCAATGGCCTCCACGATGACCATGCCGGTGGCGGCCGACAGACCGCCGATGAAAACGAACAGCGCCAGGGCTTCTTGGCCGGTGACCAGCGGCAGCGAGAGAACAAACAGGTCGGGGTTGGCGCCGTTGTCGCCGAAAAACAGCAGGCCGGCCAGGGCGATGGGCAGAACGAACAGGTTGATCAGCAACAGATAGACCGGGAATACCCAGACAGCGCGCTTGAGATGGCGTTCATCGACGTTTTCAACCACCATGATCTGGAACTGCCGGGGCAGAAACAGAAAAGCCAGCATGGCCAGCAGAATCAGGGCAAACCATTGCGAGAAGATGTAGTCGGCATGGCCGCCGGTGTCGAAACGCAGCAGCTTGGCAAGCTCGGCGTCGGCCATGGCCTGAGCGTATACGTCGCCGATGCCGTTGAACAGTCCGTAGACCACGAACAGGCCGACCGCCAGAAAGGCGACCAGCTTGATCAGCGACTCGAAGGCGATGGCGGCGACCATGCCTTCGTGGCGTTCGGTCATGTCCAGATGGCGGGTTCCGAACAGCATGATGAATCCGGCCAGGGCCAGGGCCAGGTACAGGGTACTGTCCTGCCACCAGCTGACTTCGACCAGGCTGGACTCGCCCGGACTGGTCGTCATGATCGCGTAGCCGCTGGAAATCGCCTTGAGCTGCAGGGCGATATAGGGAACGATCCCGACCACCGTGATCAGCGTGACCAGACCGGCGATCAGCGGACTCTTGCCGTAGCGACTGGCGATGAAGTCGGCGACGGACGTGATTCGATAGGTGCGCGCGATCCGGATCATCTTGCGCACGACGACCCAGCCCAGAATCATGGCCAGGGTCGGTCCGAGGTAGATCGGCAAAAACCAGATGCCGTCCACCGCGGCTCGTCCGACGCTTCCGAAATAGGTCCAGGCCGTGGCATAGACGGCGATCGACAGGGCGTAGACCCAGGGGCTGGCGATGATCGAACGGCCGGCGGCGGCGCGCTGATCGGCGTACCAGGCGATGGCGAACAGCAGCACCAGGTAGGCGAAGGCGGTGAAGATGACCAGGGGCGCCGACAACATGGCCGATTCAGCCCTCCCCGCGTTCCATGAACCAGGCCAGGGCCGCAATCAGGACCAGCCAGATCGTGAACAGCCCGGCCGGGAGCAGAGGCCACCCGAAAACCCGCACCGGGTGATCCCAAAGGGCGAGCAGGGGAAAACTCAGCAACAGCCAGCCCAGGCAGAACAGCGCGACCAGGCGGTGCAGCAGGGTTTTTTTCATCGTTCGTCTCCGGTCCGTGCGCTCACTGGAACAGCTCCGATCCGAATCGGCGGGACATGCGTTTTTGGGCCTGGCGGGCAACGCGCAAACTGGTTCGGAGGCGCCGTTGCTGCCGGGTCGAGAGTTCCGAGCGCAGCAGCAGGTAATCCGGTGGCGCATCGGCACGAATCCGGCGGGCCTGGTGTTCGATGCGCAGGTGGCTGATGTAGTCGAATGCCTCGCCGAGCGCTTCGAGCTGGGGCGCGCTCAGGGCGCCGTCTTCGCGCATCCGGCCGAGTCGAGCGCGGGTGCCGACCGCAGCGTGGCCGCCGGCCAGGGCGTGGACCCGGGCGAGGTCGACTACGGGCGTGACGCCGAACTTCTTCAGGTCGATCGTGTGCTGCCGGTTCTTGTCGCGCCGATAGCGCAGTCCGCCGTGCCAGGCCAGGGCGGGGCGGAACTGCAGCGCCGCGGCCGACAAATGGCCCTGGAAACGGCGGCTGCTTCTGGTTTGAGTCAAGATTTCGGCGCGCAGGTTTTCCAGCAGCGCGGGCTGCCCGGATACGCAGTGCAGGTCGAAAAAGATGCTCGAATGGATCAAGGCCGACGGATCGGGACGACCGATCCAGCGCTGGAAGCAGGCCAGCCAGACCGAGAGCGGCTGGCGCCAGCGCGGGTTGGAGGCCATGATGTCGCCGGGGCAATAGGCATATCCGCACTCGGCCAATCCGTCGCAGACGCGCTCGGCCAGGCGCGAAAAGTAGTCGCCGTGGCGGTTCGGATCAAAGGCGTCGTCGAGAATCATGCCGTTGTCCTGGTCGGACCCGGCGATTTGTTCGCCGCGGGCCAGCGACCCGGCGACGATAAAGGCATAGGCCACGGGTGGCGGGCCCAGGTCGGACTCGGCCAGCACCAGCAGGCGTCGGGTCGCGGTCTCGCCCAGCGCGCTCAACATTGTGGAGATGGACCGGGCCGAATCTCCCTGCTCCACCCGCTCGGCCAGCAGGAAGGGAAACCGCCCGGTGATGGCGGCCAGCGTTTCCGGGGTAGGCGCTTGCTCGGCCTGGGCACGGAGAGCTTCAGCATCGGCTGCGTGCATGACGACCAGACCCCGTTTGTGCTCGTCGTCTCACCGTAGCAGGGGGAGCGGCGGATTGCGCTTCGACTTTGGTTGTAGGCTCGGGGGGCGCAATGCACAACGAAGACCGCAGGTGTTTCGCTACCGAGCTAATCGAAGCGCTCGCGGCAGACGGTCTGCAGGGCCGCATCGTCCGGATCGAGTCGGCGCCAGTCGGCTCCGCGGAGATGACCGCCTGCCTCGAGTTCCACGCCGGCGTGGAGATCGGCACGGCGGGCGCCGAGGCAGTCGAAGACCACGGGAATCTCGCGGATCGGCATCCACCGACCCAGCAGCATCACCGTGGTCATGATCTGATCCGGCTGTTCGGGGTGAGTCCGGTTGCGGCGCGTGTCGATCGCCACCAGGCGCAGGCTCAAGGGTTTCAGGTACGTCCAGGGTCGGTACCACATGGACTCGCGGCTGATCGAGACGACTTCGACGCCTTCGGGCAGCCCCGCGGTGGTGCGCGTGACCCAGCTGTATTCCATGGAAACCAGAAAGACCAGCATGGCCAGGCCGGCACCGGCCGGAACCAGCCAGGTCGGCAGACGCTTGCCGGTGGCAACGTTGATGGCCATGAGCAGGCCGGCGGTGCCCAGGCCGAGAACGATGGTGGCCAGAAAGTGCAGCAGCATGGAAGGTGACCGGGTTCTGACGAGCGGGAAAGGATACTGCCCGGCGGCGAGGCCGGGCAGTATTTTTTTTAGTCCGGGCCGCCGATGGTGCCGGCGGTGGCCCGCAGCTTAGTGGTCGACGGCGCCGCCGGCGCCGCGCGGCACCCGGATGCTCTCGACCAGTTCCTGGATGTGTTCCGGCGGGTCGGCGGTCAGCTTCATCACGATGTAGGCGGCGGTGAAGTTGAGAAGCGTGCCCACGGCTCCGAACGACAGCGGCGAGATCCCCAGGATCCAGTTCTCCTCGGTGTTGGCCAGCATGTTGGTTCCGGGGATGAAGAACCAGCCCAGGTAGGTGAAGATGTAGAGCAGGGTGACGGTCAGGCCAACCAGCATGCCGGTCACGGCCCCGGCGGTGTTCATCTTCTTCGAGAAGATGCCCAGCATCAGGGCGGGGAACAGGGTCGCCGCAGCCAGACCGAAGGCCAACGCGACCACCTGGGCGGCGAAGCCGGGCGGATTGAGCCCGAGATACGTGGCCAGGGCGATGGCGAAGGCCATCGAGATGCGCGCGGCCATGAGTTCCTGCTTGTCGGTGATTCTGGGCATGAGCACCGATTTGAGCAGGTCGTGACTGATCGCCGAGGAAATCGCCAGCAGCAGCCCCGCAGCCGTCGACAGCGCCGCGGCCAGGCCACCGGCGGCGATCAGCGCCAGAACCCAGGGCGGAAGCTGGGCGATCTCCGGGTTGGCCAGGACCAGGATATCCTGGTTGAAGGTCACGACCTCGTTGCCTTCCCAGCCGCGCGCCTCGGCGATCGAGGCGAACTCTTCGGACTGATCGTTGTAGTACTGGATGCGGCCGTCGTTGTTCTTGTCCTCGAAGGCCAGCAGCCCGGTCTGTTCCCAGCTGCGCATCCAGTCCGGGCGCTCGTCGTAGCGAATCGGCTCGGCCGCGGTGCCGTCCGGGAAAATCGTGGTGATGATGTTCAGGCGCGCCATGGCGCCGACGGCCGGTGCGGTGAGATAGAGCAGGGCGATGAAGACCAGCGCCCAGCCGGCCGACTTGCGCGCATCCGCCACCTTGGGCACGGTGAAGAAGCGAATGATCACGTGCGGCAGTCCAGCCGTCCCGATCATCAGCGACATGGTGAACAAGACCATGTTCATGGTCGAATGATGGTGGCCGGTGTAGTCGTGAAACCCGAGTTCCCCGAGCACCTGATCGAGCTTGGTCAGCAGCGGCAAACCGGATTCGGCGTGGGTGGAAAACAAGCCCAGCGGCGGAATCGGATTGTTCGTCAGCTGCATGGAGATGAATACCGCCGGGATGGTGTAGGCGGTGATCAGAACGCAGTACTGGGCCAGCTGGGTGTAGGTGATCCCCTTCATGCCGCCGAGGACGG
>PWJA01000152.1 GCA_003560975.1 Gammaproteobacteria bacterium | reverse complement strand
GTCAGGAAACCAATCGTGTCGCTGAGCAGGGCGATGGAGCCCGGCGCCAGCAGCCGCGAGAAGGTTCGCTTGGAGGCTTCGAGGCTGGATGCAATCGGAATGTCTTCCAGTCGATGGCCATCCTGGGCCAGCCCGACCGGCGAGTTGCCGCCGAAGAGTTTCTCGGCGTTCCAGCCGGAAATCATCTGAACACCGTGACTGACCCCGATGGCAAACACCAGGAACGGGGTCAGGATGTTCATCGGGTCGATGCCGAAGCCAAGGATGCTGAGCAGCCCGAGCTGCCAGATGACCGCCGTCACCGAGCACACCAGAGGCAGAACGGTCAGCCAGACCGAGCGCGAGTACAAGAACAGCAAGAACGCGGTAATCAGGAAGGCAACGCCGAAGTACGCCACCACGCCGCGGGCGCCATCGGCGATGTCCCCGGTGATCTTGGCAAAGCCAATGATGTGTACGGTGTAGCCGCCGCCCTCGAAATCGCCGCGGATGGCTTCGAGTTGTGCCGCGACATCCTGGTAGTCCAGCACCTCGCCGGTGGCCGGGTCTCGCTCCAGCAGGTTGGCCTGAACCAGGGCGCCGGAGAAATCCTCGGCGACCAGTCGGCCGATCTCTCCGGAGGCGACGATATTGGAGCGCACGCGCTCGAACGCTTCCGGCGAAGGCGAGAAATCGGCCGGAATGACGTTGCCGCCGGCAAAGCCGTCCTCGACGATTTCCACGAAGCGAACGTTGGGGGTGAAAATCGAGCGCACGCTGGCCCGGTCCACGCCCGGAATGAAGAACACCCGGTTACTGATCTGCTCGAACCGCTCGAAGAATTCGTCGTCGAACATGTCACCGTCTTCGGCCATGAGCGCGACCATGACCCGGTTGGCGCCGCCGAACTCACGCTCGTACTCCATGAACGTCTGCATGTATTCATGCTGGAGCGGGAGCTGCTTGAGGAAGCCGGCATCGACGCGCAGCTGGACCATGAAAAACAGCATGACCAGTGTGCCGATCGCAAAGAACGCCAACAGCAGCGGGCGGATGGCGAATACCGCATCGGCGACACGTTGGGTCAGGGAATTGCTTTCACTCATGTTCCAGTCCGTCCGAGCCGCCGAGGATGACACGCCCGTTCGGACCCATCAGCACGGTTACGAAATCGCTGCCCAACCGGTCCTCGCTCAGGCTGAACTGGCCGGTATCCGGCTCGTAGCGCAGGCGCGCAGCGCCCGAACCGACCATCAGCGGCCGTCCCCGGCTATCGAGCGTGCCGCCCTTGAGCGAGGACTGCAGCCGGGTGTCCAGAACCTCCCATTGGTCACCGAAGTCCGAGCTCAGCTGGACGTGGCCGCGCAAACCAAAGGCCATGATCTGATCCTGCGGCAGGGCCAGCAGACCGAACATCGACCCGCCGTAGGGAAACCGGAAGCTTTCCCATGACTCGCCACCGTCGGTCGAGCGAAAACCGTACCCGCGCTCGGCGGCGATCATCTGGCGGCCGTTGCCCAGATCGAGAAAGGCGTTGAGATGGCATTCCATGAACTCATAGCAGCCGCGGTCAAAATCGAGGTCGGCGTCGTAGAAATCGTCGTCGACATCACCGTCGTCATCAACCCAGATCTCGTCTTCGTACAGGTCGTCCTCGTCGAAGAAGTCCTCCGCGGCTTCTGCCCAGTCGATCGCTTCACTGGTGACCAGATCGGCCATATCCAGCACCTGCCAGTTTCGGCCGGCATCCACGGTACGCATCAACAGTCCGTAGGCACCGATGGCCACCCCGTTGCGCCGATCGAAGAAATGAACGTCCAGCAGCGGTTTTTCCCACTCGGGCTCGAAGTACTGCAAGGACCAGGTTGCGCCGTAGTCGTAGCTATGGATGATGGTGCTGTCGTGACCGACCGCCCACAGGCGGCCGTCGGCGTAGGTGACCCGGGTCAGCGTACTCTGCACGGGAACGAAGTCGGCCTGCGTCCATTCAACCCCGTCGGTCGAAGTCAGCACGTGACCGCGTTCCCCGACCGCGACCAGGTTCTGCGAGGTCGCCGCCAGACCGAGGATCAATGACTGGTCGGCCAGCCGCGCCGGATACGCCGGGCGCGGCATTTCGTGCGCGGGCTGTGCGGTCAGGCTGGCGCTGAACGCAGCCACCGCAACCGCCGCCGCGAACCCGATCAGACGAACCAAGGCGGCCCTACCCGTTCGTATGCGCCAACCGGACACGGACCGTCGACCACGGTGAACGGAGCCATTCGGAAAGAACTGTGCCATTCACGTTCTCAGCGGCGTCCACGCACTCGCAGCGCCTGCGGCGTGTAGTCGCTGGCCCGCAGACTCTCGTCGAAGGTATTCGGCGGATCCTGGTTGTCGATGCCGTTGGCGATGTAGCGACCGGACTGCAGGTCCATGCTCGATTCGATCGAGGACCAGATGGTCGGTACGTCGTAGTAGTTGATCGAGTGCGCCTCGGACAACCGCCACATGTTGCCGCGCTGGTCGTAATGATCGATGATCGCGATCTGGTAGCTGTCGGCGTCCAGATACATGGTCCGGCGCGCATTGATATGGCGCGTTCCCTCACGCAGATGCGCATCGACAATCCAGACCCGGTGCAACTCGTAGCGCAGGTGTTCCGGGTTCAGATGACCGGCATGGACCAGGTCGTCTGCGTCCAGGTCTCCGCTATGGGCCTGGTAGGAGTTGTAGGGAATGAACATCTCGCGCTGATCGACGATCTCCCAGCTGAACCGGTCCATGGCGCCGTTGAACATGTCGGTCATGTCGTTGGTGCGCAGGCCATCGGAAGCCGTTCCCGGGTTGTCGTAGGCCACGTTCGGGGCACGGCGAACGCGTCGCTGGCCCGGGTTGTAGATCCACGCCTGGCGCGGCTGAGCGATCTGGTTCAAGGACTCGTGGACCAGGAGAATGTTCCCGGCCAGGCGCGCCGGAGACTCCACCTCCTGGAAAAAGTACAGCAGGATGTTGTTGGTGTCCTCGATCGTATTGCCTTCGATGTAGTACAGGCCAAGGAATTCTTCACGCAGCCGAATCAACTGGTAGCTTCCGCCGGCGGTCGGAACCACCTGGTTGAAATAGCGCCGGCCACCCGTTCCCTTGTATTTCATCTTGTGGTTCCAGACCAGCTCGTAGGCGTTCTGGGGCAACGGAAACGGCAGGCCTTCGGCGACATCGATCACGCCTTCGCCGTTGGCCACGAGCTGACCGGTCGAGGCATTGCGCCGGGTCATCTCGTAGATCCGCTCCGGAAACGCGGCCGAACGGCGGGTCGGATAGATCTTCATCCGGAAAGTTTCCGGGTAGCGCTCGAAGGCCGCCTTGTGCCCGGCGGACAACTGGTCGGCGTATTGCTGGTAATTCTCTGCCGTGATCACGAACAGCGGCTCGTCGTCGGCGTACGGGTCGAGATGGCGATCGCCTGGCGAATAGCCTTCCGGCCAGTCGGCGCGGGTCAGGCCACCGGTCCACTCCGGGATCGTGCCGTCTTCGTTTCCGGCGCGCAACGAACCCATGGGGGTCAGGTCACTGCCCAGCCGGGCGATGTTTTCCTCGGTTCGGGGAATGACGTAATCGGCCTCATGCGGCGGGATCGCCTGGGCGAGCGCGCCGACCGTCAGCCCAAGGCCGACAAGCAGACTGCAGGCGAGGCGGGACGGCAAGACTGAGCGCGATGCGGTGCTGTTTTGGATTGATTTCATCGTGTTTTTCCACTCCAGGCTTTCACGGGCAGGCGTACCGCCTGCCCAAGGATAAAGAGGGACCGGTGCGGCCAGATCCGGTCAGTTTCCATCAGTGCTGCTAACGCCGGCCCCGGGTTCGCAAGGCCTGCGGCGTGTAGCTGCTCGGGCTCAGCGGCACATTGAAGGTGTTGACCGGATCCTGGTTGTCCAGACCGTTGGCGATGTAGCGGCCCGATTGCAAATCCATATGCACCTCGACCGTGGCCCAGATCGTCGGGACATCGTAGTAATTGATGTTATGCGCTTCGGAGGCGCGCCAGATCTCGCCGCGACCGTCGTAATGGTCGGTCAGAACAATCTGGTAGGCGTCTGCGTCGAAGTAGAAGGTCCGGCGGGCGTTGATGTGACGGAATTCGGGCCGCAGACGCGCATCAACGATCCATACCCGATGAAGCTCGTAGCGAGTCAGGTCGGGATTGAGGTGGCCAGGCTGAACGAGA
This sequence comes from Gammaproteobacteria bacterium, assembly GCA_003560975.1. Classification (GTDB taxonomy): domain Bacteria; phylum Pseudomonadota; class Gammaproteobacteria; order Xanthomonadales; family Wenzhouxiangellaceae; genus Wenzhouxiangella. The sequence goes on along the minus strand of PWJA01000152.1, from coordinate 2,851 downwards.
TCATCGGGCGAGAGATCTCCACTGTGAATCTTGTAGGAGTTGTACGGGATGTACATTTCCTTCTTGCCGGTGATTTCCCAGGTGAACCGGTCCATGGCGCCGTTGAACATGTCGGTCATGTCGTTGGTGCGCAGCCCGTCGGAAGCGGTGCCCGGATTGTCGTAGGCGACGTTGGGAGCACGGCGGACTCGGCGCTGGCCGGGGTTGTAAATCCACGCCTGGCGCGGCGTCTCGATCTGGTTGAGCGACTCGTGCACCAACAGGATGTTCCCGGCCAGACGCGCCGGCGACTCCACTTCCTGGAAGAAATACAGCAGGATGTTGTTGGTGTCTTCGATGGTGTTGCCTTCGATGTAATACAGCCCCAGCAACTCCTCACGCAGGCGCACCAGCTGGAACGAGCCGCGAGAAGTCGGCGTGACCTGGTTGCTGAAGCGGGTACCGCCCGTGCCCTTGAATTTGAGCTTGTGATTCCACATCACTTCGTACGCATCCTGCGGCAGGGCAAAGGGAAACCCTTCAGCCACGTCCGCCACGCCTTCGCCGTTGCCGACCAGGCGGCCGGTGGACGCGTTCTGAATGGTCATGTCATAGATGCGTTGCGGAAACGAAGCGCTGCGGCGGGTCGGGTACACCGCCATCCTGTAGGTGTCGGGATAGCGCTCGAACGTGGCGATCTGACCCGGTGACAAACGGTCCGAATGCTCGCGGAAGTTTTCGCCGGTAATCACGTACAGCGGCTCGTCATCGGCAAAAGGATCGGCGTGACGGTCGCCCGGCTGATAGCCAGCCGGCCAGTCCGCCTGGGTCAGACCGCCATCCCAGGCCGGAATGCGGCCGTCCTCGCTGCCGGCTCGAACCGAACCCATGGGAGTGAGATCGTTGCCGAGTCGGGCAATGTTTTCGGCGGTTCGGGGAATGATGAGTTCGGAAAGATCCACCGCCGCCGCGGCCCGCGCCTCGGCCTCCAGCCGGGCCTGTTCGGCCGCCAGCTGTTCCTCCCGGGCACGCTCGGCGGCAAGGCGTTCGGCTTCCCGAGCCTCGGCCGCCAGGCGCTCGGCTTCGGCGCGCTCAGCCGCCAGACGCTCGGCGATCTCCTGTTCCTCGGCCAGGCGTTCCGCCTCCAGACGCTCGGCTTCGGCCTGTTCCGCGGCGGTCCGGGCGGCCTCCCTCTCAGCCATTTCCGCTTCGCGCGCGGCCCGCTCGGCCGCCCGACGCTCGGCTTCGGCCTCCTCGGCGGCCAGACGTTCGGCCTCCTCGGCCGCGGCTCGCTCGGCCTCTTCTGCGGCAATCCGCGCGGCTTCGGCGCGCTCGGCCGCCAGACGCTCGCGTTCCGCCGCTGCGCGCTCGGCCTGTTCGGCCCTTTCGGCGGCCCTGCGCTCGGCTTCGGCCTGCTCGGCCACCTCGCGTTCGCGTTCGGCGCGTTCGGCCGCACGCCGCTCGGCCGCGGTATCGGTGCGGCTGGCGGGCTCGTCGGCGGTCGGCGGAACCGCGCAGCCGACGACGATCATCACCAATGCGACCGCCAGCATCAGGCTGCGCATGCGTTTCCCGGTATCCGACATGTCCGGCCTCCCCTGGGCGTCAGAACGAGTAGCTGACCGACGCCGAGACGAAATCCCGATCGCCGAGCAGGTTGTTGATGCCGGCACCAAAGAAATTGGTGTAGGCAAAGTCCAGGCGCCACTGGGCCAGGTAGTTGAACTGGAAGCCGACGGTGGCCTGCTTGCGCCCGGCGATGAAGTTGCCGCCCGGGCCCGGCGTCACGCCCTGCACGTCGTGGTTGAAGGCAAACCGGGGCGTCATGCTCCACGGCGTGCCGAACACGTTGTTGTAGGTCGGCGCAAACAGCAGGCGATACCCCCAGCTGAACGACGTCGCGAAACCATCGTTCAGGGTGACCGGGTTGCGGCTGTTGCCGCCGGTCAGGCGCGACGGGCCGCCGCCGGTGTCCGTACCCGGACCTTCGAACCGCATCACGTCGCGGCTCGGGAGATCCCAGAAGTGGGTTGCAGCCGCCTCGGCCACCACGGCGACCTGATCGGCATTGACCCAGTTGTTCGGGCCAATCAGCTTGGTCAGGGTGACCTGGGCCTGCGAGACTTCCCGACGCTCGTAGCCGGGGATGAATTCGCCCGGCCCGAACTGGCCCAGCTGGCTGCGGAAGCGGTCGTATTCGCTGGGCAGTACCGCGTTGAGGGGCGACAGGCCGGCGAACAGCAGCTCGACATCGTCGATCTGGACCGGGAGGTTGTCGCGGTAGCTGACCTCACCACCCACCGACCAGCCGGCCACGTTGGAATTGAAGCTCAAACCGAACAGGTTGATGTCTTCCGGGTATTCCACGATGACGCGACCGGTGGTGATGTCCGGACTGGTCACCGCCTGACCCGACAGGACCGGCAGGCGGCTGTGGTAGCGCAGATAGAACAGACCGAACTCGGTATCGTTCAGCCACGGAGCGAAATAGCGCAAGGCCAGACCATACTGGCCGCCGTCGCGGGCCTCGTTGTCCTGGGCGCGGCGCGGGAACGCGGCGCTGCAGCCCACTGCTACCAGCTGGGGCGGCAGACCGGTATCGCTGAGACCGAACTGGCCTTGCCGGCAGACCGGATCATACAGGTCCGTGTTGCGGACCGGCTGCGGCACCAGACCGAAGTTCAGCATGGCGTACTGGCCGCCGGCCGTGGCGAAGTCGTTGGTCGAAAAGAACGTACCGGACGGCTCGGCCTCGATGGCATCCCACTCGAACATGACGACCGCCTCGGCGGACACGTTCGGCGTCAGATCCATGCTCGCCCACAGCATGTTCAGCGGCAGGAAAGCGTCGCGTAGCTCGGCCCCCGCCGTG
>PWJA01000211.1 GCA_003560975.1 Gammaproteobacteria bacterium | reverse complement strand
GCCTGGTGATTGCCGGGGGGGTCAGCGCCAATCGGCGACTGCGCTCCGCTCTCGACGCGGCCTTGCCGAATCGCGTGTACTATCCTCCGGCTCGTCTGTGCACCGATAATGGCGCCATGATTGCCCACGCCGGCTGGCACCGACGCGGCGAGGGCCGAACGGACGGCCGGATCGCCGTCAAGCCGCGCTGGTCGCTGGATCAGCTACGACCGCCGAGCTGTGGTGAAAGGTGATGAGCTGGCAGTGGTCTGCCCACAATCCAACCCGTAACCCGTAACCCGTAACCCGTAACCCGCAAGCCCCTGAACCCCGAACCCTGAAATCTTCCAAGAAAATGGACATCGTCTTCATCTCTGACCTCGACATCGACACCGTGATCGGCATCTTCGACTGGGAGCGCGAAATTCGCCAGACCGTGCGCCTGAACATCGAGATGAACACCGATGTCCGGCGCGCCGCGCGCACCGACCGGATCGAGGATGCGCTCGATTACAAGGCCGTCGCCAAGCGCCTGATCGGTTTCGTCGACCAGTCCGAATTCGGGCTGGTCGAAACGCTGGCCGAACGCTGCGCCGAGATCATCCTCGACGAGTTCCCGGTGCAGTGGGTGCGTCTGAAGCTGGACAAGCCCGGCGCGGTGCGCGGATCACGCTCGGTCGGTATCCTGATCGAGCGCGGCAAAAAACCCTGACTCGCCCATGGCCACGATTCCGGAAAGCGACGCAGTCGACATTTATCTCGGCCTTGGCAGCAACCTCGACGCCGAGCGCCATATTGCCGCCGGCTTCGAGGCCCTGCGTCGCCAGTTTGGCGAGGTTTCCTGCTCGCCGGTCTACCGCTCTGCCGCGGTCGGATTTTCCGGCGCCGATTTCCTCAACGCCGCGGCCCGGATTCGCAGCGACTGGTCCGTGGGCCGGCTCAAGGACTGGTTGACGGAGCTGGAGAATCGACACGGCCGCGATCGCTCGCAGCCGAAATTCTCCGACCGCTCGCTCGACATCGACATTCTGCTGCACGGAGACAAGGTCGGCGAGTACGACGGGCTGGTGCTGCCGCGCGAAGAAATTCTGGAGTACGCCCACGTCCTCAAACCCCTGGCCGATCTCGCCCCCGGGCTTTGCCACCCGGTCAGCGGGCGCAGCTTTGCCGAGCACTGGCGCGAGTTCACCGGCGACCGCAGCATCGAGCCCTGTATCATCGACTGAGCGAGAAGTTTCCAGCGACCCCGGTCGCTCACCCGCCCGAACAAGGTCGTCCGCCATGGTGATCGAACATCCCACCGCCGACAACGCCGTACTGGTCATCGTCGACGTCCAGGGCAAGCTTGCCCGGCTGATGCACCAGTCCGAAGCCATGATCGGCCAGCAGCGCATCCTGATCGAAGGCTGCAGATTGCTTGGCCTTCCCGTGGTCTGGGCCGAGCAGCTGCCCGAAAAGCTGGGCCCCACGGTGCCGGAACTGGTCGAAAAACTGGACGGGCTGGAACCGCTGGCGAAGTCCAGCTTCGGCTGCTGCGGCGATGCCGGTCTGGCCGATGCGATCCGCTCCAGCGGGCGCCGGCACATTCTCCTGTGCGGCATCGAAGCCCACGTCTGCGTCTGGCAGACCGCGGCCGGGCTGCGCCGCGACGGCCACCCGGTGCATTTGATCTGCGATGCGGTGTCGGCGCGATCGGAGTTCAACCGGGACGTGGCCTTCCGGCGCATGGAAGCGATCGGCGTGGCCCTGAGCAACGTGGAAATGGTGTTGTTCGAGCTGATGCACACGGCCGCCCATCCGCGTTTTCGCGACGTCAGCCGCCTGTTGCGCTAGTCCACCGATATTCGCCTCCTTTTGCCGCAGCGGTGATATTCTTGCCGGGCTCCGCGATTGGGGCGCCGGCTTCCAGGGCATCGAGACTCCGCTCCGATGACCCACACGGCAGCCGGGCCGCCGCGCTCGACCGGACCTCAAGACCGCGACCAACAGGATCCTGATCGGCAACGACAGGCACCCGAGACATGCAGAAGATTCCCGACTTCCAGGCCTGGAAGGCGCGCGCTCAGCGCATCTCCATGCTGACCTGCTACGACTTCTCCACCGCGCGCCTGCTGGCGCGCACGTCCGTTGACGCCTTGCTCGTCGGCGACTCCTGCGCCATGGTCGTCCATGGACACCCCGACACCCTGCACGCGACCGTCGACATGATGGCCTTGCACACGGCGGCCGTGCGCCGCGGCGCGCCGGACAAGCTGGTCATTGCCGACCTGCCGTTTCTTTCCTACCGGGCCGGAATCGATCGCGCCGTCGACGCGGTCGATGCGCTGATGAAATCCGGGGCCAATGCGGTCAAGCTGGAAGGCGCAGACGGCAATACCGAACTCGTTGCCCATCTGGTCGCCAGCGGCGTGCCGGTCATGGGGCATCTGGGACTCACGCCCCAGTCGGTGCAGGTGCTCGGCGGCTACCGCACCCAGGCGCGGGACGCCACCCGGGCCGCTCGCCTGGTCGCGGACGCGCGGGCCCTGGAAGCGGCCGGCTGCTTTGCCGTGGTCCTGGAATGCGTGCCCGCCGAAGTGGCCGAGCGGGTCACGGGTGCCCTGAGTGTGCCGACCATTGGCATTGGCTGCGGGCCGGAGGTGTCCGGGCAGGTTCTGGTCATCAACGACCTGCTCACCATGGACCCGGATTTCAGGCCGCGTTTCGTCCGCGCCTACGCCGGGCTCGGCCCCCTGCTGGTCGATGCCGCGCAGCGCTACTGCGAGGATGTGGTCGCAGGGCGCTTTCCCGCGATCGGCGAGTTCGTCTCCGAGCCGGCGCTCGCCGAGGCCGGCACCGGCCCATGAGCCGGCGCATCGAAACCAGCGCCGATCTGCGGGCCTGGCGACAGAGCCAGGCGGCGGCCCCGGGCTTCGTGCCGACCCTGGGCGGTCTCCATGGCGGTCACCAGAGCCTGATCCAGCGCTCGCTCGACGAAAACGAGCAGACGGTGGTCAGCCTGTTTCTCAATCCGACCCAGTTTGATTGCGCCGACGACCTGGCCGCCTACCCGGCCGTGCTGGACGATGACCTGGCCCTGCTTGACCGGATGGGCGTGGCGGCCGTCTTTGTACCGTCGCACAGGGCGCTCTACCCGGACGGGTTCGCCTACCGGGTGGTCGAGACCCGGCTGGCGCGCGAGCTGGAGGGCGCGCATCGTCCCGGCCACTTCGAGGGCGTGCTCAGCGTGGTTCTGAAGCTGTTCGAGCTGGTCCGTCCGGGCCGAGCCTACTTCGGCGAAAAGGACTGGCAGCAGCTCCAGCTGATCCGCGGCATGGTCGACGCCTTTTTCCTACCGGTCGAGATCGTACCCTGTCCCATCGTGCGCGCCTCCGATGGCCTGGCCCTGAGCTCGCGCAATCGCCGCCTGGCGCCGCCCGCCCGCGAACGGGCCGCGCAACTGTACCGAACCCTGTGCCGTTCCGGCAGTGCCGACGAGGCCATCGAGGCGCTGCGCTCGGCCGGTTTTGCGGTCGACTATGTCGTTGATCGAGACCAGCGGCGGCTGGCCGCGGTCGTACTCGACGGCGTCCGCCTGATCGACAACATCCCTCTTCCCACCCAGCAGGCCCGCCTGCCCGGAGGATCTTGAATGAAGCTTTGTCTGGACGTCGGCAACTCGCAGATGCACGGCGGGGTCTACCGCGATGAACAGCTGGTCTGCCAGTTTCGGCGCGAGACCACGAAGGCCTCGCGCGACGAGCTCGGCCTGTTCCTGGTCGCGGTGCTGCGCGAGCAGGGCGTGGATCCGACCCGGATCGAACGGATCGGCATCAGCTGCGTCGTGCCCGCCCAGGTCCACGCGCTGCGCAACGCCTGCCGGATCTACTTCGAGCGCGAGCCGCTGTTCGTTGAAGCCGGCATTCGCACCCGGATCCGGATTCGCACGCGCAACCCGCTGGAGGTCGGTGCCGACCGCATTGCCAACGCCGTGGCCGCGACCTTGCACCTCAGCGGCGGCAACGTGCTGGTGGTGGATTTCGGTACGGCGCTGACGATCGATGCCGTCAGCGGCCGGGGCGAATACCTGGGTGGTGTGATCGCTCCGGGTCTGGGTCTGGCGATGGATGCCCTGGGAACCAAAACGGCCAAGCTGCCGCTGGTCGAAATCCTTCGCCCCGAGCGGGTGCTGGGCCGGTCCACCATCGAGTCCATCCAGAGCGGCCTGTACTACGGCTACGCCGGCCTGATCGCCAGCCTGACCGAGCGCCTGAAAGCCGAAGCCTTCGGCGCGGACGACTGCCGCATCATCGCCACCGGCGGTTTTGCCCAGCTGTATCGTCAGGCCGGGCTTTTCGACGAAATCGTGCCGGACCTGGTGCTGCGCGGCGTGGCCGCCTTGCTGGACTTCAATCCGGTTGCCGAAGACACCGACGGAGGGCTGGACGCATGAGCAGCCGTACCATTCTCAAAGCCAAGATTCATCGCGCTACCGTGACCGACGCCGATCTCAACTACGAAGGTTCGATCACCATCGATGCCGCCCTGTGTCGGGCCGCAGGGCTGGTCGAGTTCGAGCAGGTCGACGTGTATGACATCGACAACGGCCATCGCTTCACGACCTACGTGATCCTGGGCGGGGCCGGCGAAATCTGCGTCAACGGCGCGGCGGCCCGTCTGGTCCACCGCGGCGACAAGGTCATCATCGCCAGCTATTGCCCGATCGCCGATGACGACCTGGACCAGTGGCGTCCCACCCTGGTCATGGTCCGCCCCGACAACGGTATCGATTCGGTGCAGCGGCCGCCGGTCCGGCGGCCCTGACGCCGGTTTCCGCCCCTCAGAGGAACAGGTCGGGCAGCAGCGGCTGGCCCGGCTTGACTGCGTAGCGGTCCAGGTCGGTGATCCCGGCCAGCGCCAGCGCTTCGTCGTCGATGAAGAAATTGCCGCTGACCTCGCGGGCCGGCTGGCTGAGAACCCAGTGAGCGGCATCGGCCATGATCTCCGGGGTGCGACAGTGGTCCGGTTTGACCGCATCGCCGAGCATGGCCAGGGCGGCGGTCGCGATGACGGTGCGCGGCCACAGCGCATTGACCCCGATGCCGTCGGCCTTGAACTCCTCGGCCATGCCGAGCACGCACAGGCTCATGCCGTACTTGGCCATGGTGTAGGCCACGTGCGGGGCAAACCACTTCTTGTCCATGTTCAGCGGCGGCGACAAGTTGAGGATGTGCGGGTTGGCGGCCTGCTTGAGGTAGGGCAGGGCGGCCTGCGAGCAGACGAAGGTGCCCCGAACGTTGACCCCGAACATCAGGTCGAATCGTTTCATCGGCACCTCCGGCGTCGGCGCCAGGAAGATCGCCGAGGCGTTGTTGACCAGGATGTCGATGCCCCCGAAATGGTCGGCGGCCTGGGCCATGGCGGCCGCCACGGCGGCCTCATCGCGAATGTCGAGCTTGATCGGCAGCGCCTGGCCGCCGGCCGCCTCGACCTCTTCGGCGGCCGAGTGGATGGTGCCGGGCAATTTCGGATGGGCGCGCTCGGTCTTGGCGGCGATGACGAGGTTGGCGCCGTCGGCCGCGGCCTTGAGCGCGATGGCCTTGCCAATGCCGCGCGAAGCGCCGGTAATGAATAAGGTCTTTCCTGCAAGGGCTTTGGTCATTCAAGAATTCCTCGGGTCGGTTTCCAGTATTGAGTTGCGGGCGAGCGCAGTATGCTATCCGGCTGGGTTGGCGCATTTTCCCTGCACCCACCAAGCATAACGACTGAGCGCAAATGGAAGAAGGCATTCTGGCCGGCATTCTGGAGCTGATCGAGCGGCGTCCGCTGCTGCTGGTGGCGGCTGCCTTCGTTTTCGCCCTGCTGGAATCGCTGGCCATCGTCGGTATTTTCATCCCCGGGATCATTCTTTTGTTCCTGGTCGGGGCTGCGGTGGGCTTCGACCCGCGCCTGTTCGCCGCCTGCTGGATGGCGGCTTCCCTGGGGGCGCTGCTCGGCGACCTGGCCAGCTTCGGAATCGGGCGCCAGTTCCGCGATCACATCCCGCGCCTGTGGCCGCTGAGCCGACGGCCGGAGATGCTGGCCGCGGGCCAGGGGATGTTCGCCCGCCACGGCGGCAAGAGCGTGTTCATCGGCCGTTTCATCGGACCGATTCGCCCGGTCGTGCCGATGCTGGCCGGTATGCTGGGCTTGCCGGCCGCGCTGTTCGCCGTCTTTGCCGTGCCCGCGGCCCTGCTGTGGGCGCCCCTGTATCTGCTGCCGGGCATGCTCTTCGGCGCCTCGCTGGAGCTGGCGGCCGAATTCGCCGGGCGCCTGGTCTTGCTGTTGATGATCGTGGTTCTCGGCACCTGGTTCGTGGTCTGGACGACGCGCCTGGTCTACGAGTTCACCGCCCGCCGCAGCGGCTGGTGGCTGAAAGCCCTGGTCCGCTGGGTCAATCGCCATCCGGTGGCCGGGCGCCTGATCGGCGACCTGCTGGAGCCCGGGCGCCACCAGATTCTCCCCCTCGCTCTGCTGGGCCTGCTGATGGCCGTTTCGGTCCTGACGCTGGTCTTGCTGCTGATCGCCGCGCCCCTGGCCCAGCCCACCTGGGACGCAGAGCGCCAGGTGGCCGGCGTGGCGGCCAGCCTGCGCAGCCATTTCGCCGACCCGTTCTTCGTCGCCCTGTCCCTGGCCGGCGAGATGACCGTCATGGCGCTGCTGGCCGGGCTGATTGCCGTTTTGCTGGTGGTTCGCGGCCGCCACAACGCCGCCTGGCACTGGGCCGTGGCCTGTGTCGGTGGCTGGCTGCTCGCCGAGATGACCGCCGGACTGATGGGCATCCTGCTGTCCTCGGCCGAGGGCCAGCCGACCCTGGCCGAAGTGCCGAATCGAGCCTTTGTGCTCAGCACGGTGGTGCTGGGCTTCTTCGCCGTTTTGCTGGCCAAGGACCTGGGCGCACGGCGCCGCAAATGGCCGTATCTGGCGACCTCGGCGATGCTTGCCCTGATCGGGTTTGCGCATTTTTATCTGGGCCGAGCCAACGCCATGGGCCTGCTCGCCGCCTTTGCCCTGGGTCTGGGCTGGCTGGCCCTGGTCGGCAT
>PWJA01000247.1 GCA_003560975.1 Gammaproteobacteria bacterium | reverse complement strand
CGAAAAAGCCGCCGTGGAAGTACGCCTGGCGGCTTAGCCCTTACTGACCTTCGGGTTGAGCGAATAGGTGCCGGTCAGGCTGGCCTGCTCGAGGATATGGCCCTCCATGGCCTTGAGCGCGTCGGCGCCGGTAAAGGCATCCGGCAGTTCGAGTCGCTCGATATCCAGCGCGTACACGGTGAAGACGTAGCGGTGCAACAGCTCGTCGTTCCAGGGTGGGCACGGTCCGTCGTAGCCGAAGTAATCACCGGCCAATTCGGGATCTCCGGCCATGAAGTTGGTGTAGTCGTTGATGCCCTGGCGGGCGCCGTCGGGTCCGGGCGGGTTTTTCTTGCCGCCGGGCGTGATGCCTTTGCCGCAGCTCCCGGTCGCCAGTTCGGTGACGTCGGGTGCGACGTCGACCATGACCCAGTGAAAGAAATCGACCCGGGGCATGTCGGCCGGCAGGACCTTGCCTTCCTGGTTGACGTCATCGACCCTGGACGGCACGTCCACGTCCACGCACACCACGGCGAAGGATCGGGTCGCGGCGGGTGCGCCGGACCAGCTCAGGTGGGGTGAGACGTTCTCCGAGAGCGCCATCGGCGCATCGTCGGCGAGCTTGCCGAAGGCAAAGCGCGGCGGAATCGGTTGCTGGTCGTGCAGGTCGTTCGAAATCAGTTTCATGGAATCGCCTCCGGGCGTTGTCGTTGCAGCAGTTATCCTACCAAGCGGTTTCTACTGGTGTCTTCCACTGTGCTCAAAGCAATCCATCGATCGCTGCTGCCTTTTCTGCTGTTGCTGGCCGTCTGGAGCAGCAGCGCCGCCGCAACCCCGGGTCTGCCCGAGTCGTTCGATCCGGATCCCGACATCCGCTCGCCGGAGGAGTTTTTCGGGTTTGCGCCGGGAGAGCGCCACCCGCGGCACGATCAGATCGCAGCCTACATGGACTACCTGGCCGAGGCTTCGGACCGGGTTTCGATCGAGCGGATCGGGTACACCCACCAGATGCGCCCGCTTCAGCTGCTTGTCTTCACCGGTGCTGAGCGCCAGGCGGACCTCGATGCCCTGCGCGCCGACCGGGTTCGGGCCAGCCGCGAAGGCGAAGGCCCGGCCGTGGTCTGGCTGGGATATGCCGTGCACGGCAACGAGGCCTCGGCGGCGACGGCCGCGGTGGTGACCGCCTGGTACCTGGCCGCGGGCCAAAGCGAAGAGGTTCGGTCCTGGCTCGACGACCTGGTCATCGTGATGGAGCCGGTCCTCAATCCCGACGGTCTGGACCGGTTCGCCCACTGGGTCAACATGCACCGTGGTCAGAATCCATCCGCCGACCCGGCCGACCGCGAGCATCACGAGGCCTGGCCGCGCGGCCGGACCAACGCCTACTGGTTCGACCTCAACCGCGACTGGCTGCCGCTGGTTCACCCCGAATCGCAGGCGCGCATGCGCAAATACCACCAGTGGCGGCCGCACGTGCTGACCGACCACCACGAAATGGGCCCCAACAGCAGCTACTTTTTCCAGCCCGGCGTGCCGGAACGCAACAACCCCCTGACCCCGGCCCGAAACTACGAGCTGACCGCCCGGATCGCCGAATATCACGGCGTGCTCCTGGACGAGGCGGGTGAGCCTTTCTACACGCGCGAAACCTTCGACGACTACTACGTCGGCAAGGGTTCGACGTATCCGGACCTGACCGGTGGGATCGGCATCCTGTTCGAGCAGGGTTCAGCGCGCGGCCATGTTCAGGACACCGACTACGGCCGCAGAACCTTTGCCGATGCGGTTGCCAACCAGGTTCGCACCAGTCTGTCCACCGTCCGCGGCGCCCATGCCCTGGCCGATGAGCTGATCGCCTATCAGGCCGAATTCTTTGACCAGGCTCGGCGCGACGCGGCCCGGACGCGCCAGGCCGGCTGGCTGATCGGCGACGGCGGTGACCCGCTGCGCGCGCGGGCCTTGCTGGACGTTCTCCTGCAGCACGACGTGACGATCCTGCCGGTCACCGAAACGGTGACCATTGCCGGCCAACGCCAGGCTGCCGGCACTGCCTGGACGATTCCCGCCGAGCAGGACCAGTACCGCTTTCTCCGTTCGGTTCTCGAGCCCGTGCTGGAGTTGCCGATGGAGACGTTCTACGATGTCTCGACCTGGCCTCTGAGCCTGTCCTGGGGGCTCCCCGTCGAGCCGGTTCGACGCCTGCCCGCAGCCGCGCAGGCCCTGGAAGAGCCGCCGACCGTCTCGGTCCCGGCCGTGGCCGAGCAGGCCCTGGCCTGGCTGGTACCCTGGAACCAGCGCGGCGCTGCTCCGCTGCTGGCGGCCCTGCTGGCGGAGGGCTACCGGGTGCAGGCGCTGACCAAACCCACCCGGATCCGCGTCAGCGGCGACGAGGAACGGAATCTCGTGCGCGGCAGCCTGGTGATCCACCGCGGCCTCCAGGCCGACACGGTGGATCGGCCGCAGCAGCGCCTGGCCGAACTCAGCGATCAGTTCAAGGCCGAAGTCCTGGCCACCGAGCGCGGTCTGGTCGTCTCGGGCGCCGACCTGGGTTCACCTTCGGCGCCGATGCTCGACCCGGTCAAGCCGGCCATGCTGGTCGGCGACGGCCTGCGCGCAACCCACGCCGGCTACATCTGGCACTGGTTCGACCGCTATCTGGAACAGCCGCTGACCCAGCTGGACTGGCAGCGCCTTCCGGCCGTCCAGCTGTCCGACTACAGCCATCTGATTCTTCCCGATGGCAACTACGGGCGCCTGCCGGATTCAGCCGCGGAACAGCTGGGGCGGTTTGTCCTCGACGGCGGCGTGCTGATCGCCGGTCGCCGGGCGGCGGCCTGGGCCGAGAACCTCGAGCTGGACTGGGAATTCGTCGAGAACAACGAGCCGTCGGAAGACGAGGATGCGGCCGGGTCGGAGCGCCGCGCCTATGCCGAGTTCCGCCAGGACCGTGCCCGCCGGCTGATTGGCGGCAGCGCCCTGGCGGTGCATATGGACATAACCCATCCACTCGCTTTCGGCTACGAACGGGAGGATCTGGTGGTGATGCGGCGTGGACATCACCGTTTGCGCGAGGTCGACAATCCCTACAGCCATGTCGGCGTGTATACCGACGAGGTGCTGGCTTCCGGATTTCTGTCCGATGACAACCGCGAGCGCCTGGGTGGTACGCCGGCGTTGAGCGTGACCCGCCACGGCCGCGGCGCGGTCGTGCGCATGGCCGATGACTATCTGTTTCGGGGTTACTGGCTGGGCACGGAGCGGTTGTTTGCCAACGCCCTGTTTTTCAGCCGGCTGGTTGGTCCTACGCGGCTGCCGCGAGACTGAAGGAAGGTGGCGCTCAGCCGGCGGCCTGGCGTCGGCTGACCTCGTCGACCCGCATCGACATCTGTTCAAGCGCCGGTCGATCGAGAACGCGCACCAGTTTGCCCCGAACCTCGATGACTTCCTCGCGCTGCAGCGTGCTGAGCGTGCGCGAAACCGTCTCGATGGTCAGGCCAAGGTAATTGGCGATATCGCGCCGGTCCATGGTCAGGCGGAACTGGTCGGGATCCTGGTTGCGCCGGGCCAGACGACGCGACATGCTCATCAGAAACAGCGCGACCCGCGTTCTGGCATCCAGCCGGCCGACGACCAGAAGCAATTCTCTCGTTTCGGCCATTTCTTCCGACAGCAGGCGCAGCATCACCTGGTTCAGCTTGGGGCTCTTTTTGAGCATGGTCACGAAATCCTTGAACGGGATTTCGCAGGTCTTGCTGTCTTCCAGCGCGACCGCAAAGCCGGGATGCTTTTCTGACGACAGGGCATCCAGGCCCAGGATTTCACCGGGCAGGTAAAAACCGGAAACGATCTCGTCGCCGTCCTGAGACAGCTGATAGCTCTTGACCGAGCCAGAGCGCACGACCGAGACGGTTTTTGCCGCCTGGCCGCCGTGAAACAGGTGGTCGCTGCGGTCCATCGGCTGCTGGCGCTTGAGAACGCTGTTGATTTCCTCGCGTTCTTCGGGCGACAAATCGTGGGCGAAGCACAAGTGGAGAAGGGAACAGTCCTCGCAGGAGGTTTCCTTCTGGCCGATTTCGGAAATTTTCGGCTTATCGCTCACCCAAAGCTCCTTACTTCCAAGGAGCAATAGTATAGCAGCCGCCTGACCCCTGCCAAGTAAACCGGTCCGAAAATCAGGTACTCAAACGATGCGCGAAAATCTGCCCTGTTGTTGTCCCTGGGGTTTGATGTAAGCGTCGAACGCCTTGGCGATCGCGCGCAGGAACATCATGCCGGCCGGGGTGACCCGGAAGCCTTCGCCGGTCCATTCGATCAGGCCGTCGTCGGCGAGCGGTTCCAGGCGCGCGAGTTCTTCGGCGAAATAGCTGCGGAAACGCAGCTGGAAGAAGCGCTCCATGTCGCGATAGACCAGTTGTCCGGTGCACATGATGCGTTCGATCACCTCGGCACGCAGTCGATCATCGGTGGTCCGGGTCAGGCCGCGCGCCGTGGCCGCGTGGCCCTCGTTGATGGCCGCGGTCCAGTCCTTGAGCAGGCGCTGATTCTGGGCGAAGCTGTCGCCGATCTGGCTGATGGCGCTGGGGCCGAAGCTGACCAGATCGAGCCCGCCGTGGGTGGAATAGCCCTGGAAATTGCGAACCAGGCTGCCGTCGGTCCGCGCCTTGACCATGGAATCGCCGGGCAGCGCGAAGTGATCCATGCCGATGAACTCATAGCCCGAGTCGAGGAGACGGTTCAGGGCGTTGCGGAAGATCGCCAGCTTGGTGGCCGGGGTCGGCAGCTGCTCGGTCTTGATGCGCTGCTGGCCCTTGAACAGGTGCGGAAGATGGGCGTAGTTGAACAGCGACACGCGATCGGGCTGGAGCTGGACCATGGTTTCCACCGTGGCGGCGAAACCGGCCGTGGTCTGCAGCGGGAGGCCGTAGATCAGGTCGACGCTGATCGAGTCGAAGCCGACCGCCCGGGCCGCACCGATGGTGGCGCCCACGGTGGCCGTATCGTGGATGCGGTTGACCGCCTTCTGGACGTCCGGGTCCAGGTCCTGAACCCCGATCGAGATGCGGTTGAAGCCGATTTCGTGGAGGCGCTTGATCCCGATTGGCGCCACTGTGCGCGGGTCGACCTCCAGCCCGATTTCGGCATCGTCGGCGAACACGAAGTGAGCCTTGAGCAGGTTGAGCAGATGTTCGATCTGATCGACGGACAGAAAGGTCGGCGTTCCGCCGCCGAGGTGGAGCTGGCGTACGAGTCGGTCCGAATCGAACCGCGGGCCGAGCAGGTCGATTTCCTTTTTCAGGGTCGCGAGGAACTCGTCGCCGGCGGTCTTGGAGCGCGTGATGACCCGATTGCAGCCACAGTAGAAACAGGGGCTGGAGCAGAAGGGTACGTGGACGTAGAGCGACAGGTCGGGCGGAATCGGAAGGCGATTGCTTTCGGCAATCGCCGAGTACAGATCGCCGGCGCGGAAGCGGTCGCTGAACTGCACCGCGGTCGGATAGGAAGTGTAGCGGGGGCCCTCGCCTCCGTGGCGTTCAATCAGTTCGGCATCGAAACTCGGCCGCATCAACTTGGACATATCGAGGCATCTCGGGCTGAAAGCCTTTTTTCACAGAGAAAAATTCTACGCCCGCAGCCCATGACGAGAATTGATTCGTGTCAAATGAGCAAGCGAAACTCATCGATCCGGGCGGTCCGGCGCTGGGTGATCTGCTACATTTCCCTCACTTTGAATGGAATCAATCGGGGTTATTCCAGTGCGACGAATCGTGATGCTTGCCGCCTTGTGCTGGCTTCTTGCCGCTCCGGCGCCGGCCGAAGAGCCGGCACCGGAGCTGCTGGAGATCGACCAGGTTCTTGTTCTTGGCCCCTTGCCGGTCTCCGGGCAACGGCTGGCCGACAGCGCCAAGGCGGACGACATCCGACGCGCCCTGATCATGCAGCTTGCCAGGCAAGACCTGCCCGGTGACGGCCAGGAGCAGCCCGTTTTCGGCCGGCGCCTGCAGTGGCGGGTTCTGGCCACGACCGAAGCGGCCGCCGCCGAGGGCCTGACGCTGTGGCTTGTTCACCTGGAAAGCGCTCGCTTCGTGCGCGGTTCGCTGAGCGTCAAGGGCCTGAAGAATCCCCGGGTCTGGAGCGCGGGCGAACGCCTGGAGATGGAAGACGGTGAAATCGGTCTGCAGCTGCCTGCCGGCAGCCGGACCATCTGGCTGTTGCACGAGGGTGCCGACGATCAAGACGAACCGAGCCTGCAGTGGCGCGGTCGCAGCGAGCACGACACCGTCGAAGCCCACCTCCGGCCCGAGCGGCGCGTTTCGGCCCGGCTTCTGACCAACGCCGAGACCGTGACCGAACTGAGCCTGTCGCCCGACGGCCGCTACCTGGCGCTTTCGTTCAGCGCCCGCAACGACGAGGCCGATCTGGACCTGGCGCGCATGGAGATTCGCGATCTCGAAGCCGACCGCATCGTGCGCCAGTGGACCGGCAGCCCACCGCGGGCTCTTGCATGGAGTCCCGATTCCCGCCTGCTCGCCGTCCAGGAAGCCGATCACCTCTGGCTGCACGAGCTCGCTTCGGGCCGGGCGCGGCTGCTGCTGGCCAATCATGAACACCTCGGTTCGTGGCGCTGGCGCCCGGGTGGGGCGTCCATCGTGTTCGCCTGGACCGAACCGTACCAGTCCGACAACGCCAAACGTCGGAGGGTCCGGTCGCTGGAGGACCGCTGGAGCACGTTCCGCGACAACAGCCAGCTGTTCGAGGTCGACACCGCCAGCGCCGTGATCCGACCGCTGACGGCCGCAAACGACTCGGTCCGCCTCCACGACCTCCACCCGGACGGCGACCGCATGCTGGTTTCGCAGCGGCTGATCGACTACGCCGAGCCACCGCACAGCCTGTTCCGGCTGTTCGAGATCGAACTGGACTCGCTGGAAGAGCGCGAGATCGGCCGCTATCGCCTGCTCAACGGCGCGTTGTTCGGCGAAGACGGCTACTGGCTGCTGGCCGGCCCCGGGCTGGCCCAGGGCGACGGAACCACCACCGGCGACGACCGGACCGCCAACGAGTACGACACCCAGCTGTATGCCCTGAGT
>PWJA01000008.1 GCA_003560975.1 Gammaproteobacteria bacterium | reverse complement strand
TTCGTGCCACCGATTCATTGGAGCGCTGAATGACCGAATTCACGCAACGCACGCCCGAGCCGGAGGCGGATCCGGACATCCGCTCCGGCATGGGCCTGTTCGAGCGCTACCTGACCGTCTGGGTGGCGCTGGCCATCGTCGTGGGCATCGCCGTCGGCCAGTTCCTGCCGGCGGTTCCGGAAACCCTGGCCCGGTTCGAGTACGCCAACGTCTCCGTTCCGGTCGCGATCCTGATCTGGGCCATGATTTTCCCGATGATGGTGCAGATCGACTTCGGTGCCATCGTCGGCGTGCGCCGCCAGCCCAAGGGCCTGGTGGTGACGACCACGGTCAACTGGCTGATCAAGCCGTTCTCGATGTTCCTGATCAGCTACCTGTTCCTGATCATCCTGTTCCGGCCGTTCATCCCCGAGGATCTGGCCCGGGAGTACCTGGCCGGTGCGATCCTGCTCGGCGCGGCGCCGTGCACGGCCATGGTGTTCGTGTGGAGCTACCTGACCCGGGGGGATGCCGCCTACACCCTGGTCCAGGTCGCGCTCAACGACCTGATCATGCTGTTCGCCTTCGCCCCCATCGTGGTCTTCCTGCTCGGCATTTCCGACATTGAAGTGCCGTGGGATACGGTCGCGCTGTCGGTGCTGCTCTACATCGTCATCCCGCTGGCGGCCGGGTACGCCACGCGCGTGTGGCTGATTCGCAAGCACGGCATCGAGTGGTTCGACAACGTGTTCATGAAGCGCCTCGGACCGGTCACCCCGATCGGCCTGATCATCACCCTGGTCCTGCTGTTCGCCTTCCAGGGCGAGGTGATCCTGAACAACCCCCTGCACATCCTGCTGATCGCGATTCCGCTGACCATCCAGACCGTGCTGATCTTCTTCATCGCCTACGGCTGGGCCAAGGCCTGGAAGATCCCGCACAACGTGGCCGCCCCGGGCGCCATGATCGGGGCCAGCAACTTCTTCGAGCTGGCCGTGGCCGCCGCCATCGCCATTTTCGGCCTGCAGTCGGGTGCGGCCCTGGCGACCGTGGTCGGCGTGCTGGTCGAGGTGCCGCTGATGCTGGCCCTGGTCCGCATAGCCAATCGCACGCGCGGTCATTTTCCGGCCGCAACCGCCGGCGCCAGCCCATGAACCCCGCGCCGATGATTCGCCCGTCGGCCGGTGCTGCTGGTGCCGGGATCAGAACGGGAACAGCAGCGGCACGACCAGCAGGGTGGCGATCAGCATCAGGACCTGCAGCGGCACGCCGAAGCGGACGAAATCGCCGAAGCGGTAGCCGCCGGCGCTCAGGACCAGTGTATTGACCGGCGAGGACACCGGCGTGGCGAACGCGCTTGATGCGGCGATGGCGATCGCCATGAGCATGGCGTAGGGGTTGACCTCCATGGCCAGCGCCGCCTGCAGGGCAATCGGGGCCACCAGCACCGTGGTCGCGGTATTCGAGACCATCTGGCTCAAGGCCGCGGTAAAGACAAACAGCACCGCCATCACCGCCAGCGGTCCGAACTGTCCGGTGGTCGCCATCAGCGCATCGGCCGCCATGGCCAGCCCACCGGTCTTGTCCAGCGCCGTGGCCATGGGCAGAATCGCGGCGATCAGCACCACGGCCTCGAAGTTGATGCTGCGGTAGGCTTCTTCCACCTTCACACATCGGGTCAGGATCAGCGCCACCGCGGCCAGCAACACGGCGATGACGTTGTCGAGCCAGCCGAAGGTCATGGTCAGCATCATTGCCAGCATGATGGCGATGGCCAGCGGCGCCAGGTGCGTCCGATCGCCGACTTCGCTCTGCAGATCGGCCAGCAGCAGCAGGTCGCGCCGGGAACGCGCGGTGCGCTTCAGGGCCTTGGTGCTGCCGGTCAGCAGCAGCGTATCGCCGGCCTTCAGCGACCGATCCAGATCCAGAAACACCTCGTCGTCGCCGCCGGCGCGTTGCGCCAGCACGGTCACCCCGGCCCCGCTGTGCAGGCGCAGCTCGCGCAGGCTCCGGCCGATGTAGGCCGAGCGCGGCGGTACGAGCGCATCGACCAGCAGCAGCGAGCCCGGCAGTTCGGCCCGGCGCTCGACCACGCGCAGCCCGAAGCGGTCGACCATCCCCGAAACCGCCCGTTCGCTGCCGACCACGTACAGATCGTCGTGATCGCGAATCATGGTGCCGGGTTCGGCCTTGCGCACGAAACGGCCCTTGCGGGTGGTGCTGGCAATGGCCAGGACCGTCACCCCGTAGCGGCTGCGCAGCTCGCTGGAACTGACGTCGGCCGAGGCCAGCAGCGAGCCCTGCGGCACGCGCAGCTGCTGCAGCTGCTGATCGAGCCCGTACTGGCCGAACAGCTCCGCCCAGCCGGGCTCGCCGGACGCGCCGGCGGCCGGCTTGCGCTCGACCAGCATCAGCGGGCCAACGAGGAGCACGTAGACCAGCCCCACCGACAGCATGACCAGGCCCGGCAGAGTGAACGAGAAAAACCCGAAGGGCTCCAGGCCGGACTGGGCCAGGTGCGCGCTGACGACCAGATTGGGTGGCGTGCCGATCAGGGTCAGCATGCCGCCCAGCAAGGCCGCGTACGCCATCGGCATGAGCAGCCGGGACGGACTGATCCCGCGGCGGCGGGCGATGGCCAGCACCACCGGCAACAATACCGCCACCGTCCCGGTTGAGCTGAGCAGGGCCGAGAGCAGGGCCGTGACGACCATGATCACGGCGGTCAGCGCGGCCACGCCGGCGCCCGCCAGCGCTTCGATCCGGCGTCCGATCGCGTCGGCAACACCGGTCTGAAAAAGCCCGGCTCCCACCACGAACAGCCCGGCAATCATCAGCACGACCGGATCGGAGAAACCGGCCACGGCTTCGTTCGAGGTGATCACTCCGGTCAGGACCAGCGCGAGCAGTCCCATGACCGCGACCAGGTCCAGCCGCCAGCGGTTGCTGACGAACAGGACCAGCATCAGCGCCAGAATGACCAGCGATACGATCAGGCCCTGGCTCATGACGGACTCCGAAACCCGGTCAACTCATCACGCTCGGCCATCGGGCAGGACGGTTCGAGCCGCGCCGGGTCGAAGCCGCTGACGCTTCTGCAGCCGGGCCAGGCACGCGGTCAGATCCGGCTGGGAAAACGGCTTGGGCAGGAAATCGTCGGCCCCGATTCGTTCCAGGAAGAATTGCTCGGTGGCCTGCGGGTTGCCGCTGATCATGACCACGGGCATGTGCTCGAGGAGTTTCATCCGGCGCAGTTCGCGCAACACCGAAAAGCCGCTCATTCCGGGCAGCAGGATGTCCAGAAAGACCAGGTCGAACGGCTTTTCTCCAAGCGCCGTCAAACCCTCTTCGCCGCTGTCTGCCAATTGAACCGACAAACCCTCTCTTTCCAGCAGCGCGCGCAGGGTCTTGCGGATGGTCATCGAATCATCGATCACCAGCACCCGCAAGCCCCGATAAGGCAGTTCCGCCGGACGTGTCTCGCCCTCGGCCGCTGCCGCGTCCGGCGCCGGATCTGCCGGCTCGACGCGTCGGCGGGCCGTCTGCAAAGAAGCCAGGCCGGCCGCCGGCTCGTCGGACAGGCGCTCGGCCGGTAGGTCGAGCAGACCGAACAGCTTCGTGGTCAGATCGCGCATGCGAACGCCGGACGAATTGTC
Source organism: Gammaproteobacteria bacterium (assembly GCA_003560975.1). GTDB lineage: Bacteria > Pseudomonadota > Gammaproteobacteria > Xanthomonadales > Wenzhouxiangellaceae > Wenzhouxiangella. The sequence continues at coordinate 3,452 of PWJA01000008.1, read as the reverse complement.
CGGAAGCAGCTCGATGATTTTCGGTCCGGACCGGCCATCGTCACCGAACTGCGGGGCCAGCAGCAGCTCGGGGCCCAGCTCGAACTCGTCTCCGCTACGCTCGATCGGCCGGACCAGCGGTCGGACGGTGTTCTCGCTGCGGATCTCGATCACCACCGCCAGCCGCTCGTCACTGAGTCGAACCAGCGTTCCCGGCGTGATCCAGCCCAGGAACTTGATGAAGGCCTCGACCAGGTACTGATCAAACTGCCGATCGCGCTCCTTCCAGAGCATTCCCAGTGCCTGCTGATGGGTCATCTGGCGGCCGTGGAAACGCACCGAGGTCATCGCATCGTAGGCGTCGACGATGGCGGTGATCCGGGCCATGACCGGCACCGCGTTGCCCTCCAGCCCGCGCGGATATCCCTGCCCATCCGGTCGTTCATGACTGGCATGGATGGCCGAGGCCACCTCCCAGGAAATCTCCGGGTTCCTGCGCAGCAGCTCGTAGCCGAGGACCGGATGGGTGCGAAGTTCGTCCAACTCGTCCTCGGAGAGCTGGTCGCTTTTGGCCAGCAGATCCAGATCGAGCCGGGCCTTGCCCAGATCATGCAGCAGACCGATCAGGGCCGCGGTCTCGACCCGCTCCCGGCCCCAGCCCAGAGCGCGAACGAACCCGGACATGAGAATGCTGGTGTTGACTCCATGCTGGGCCAGGTAGAACTGCTTGTCCTTGATCCGGGTCAGCCAGAGCAGCGCCGCCAGCGAAAGGTCCTGGGCGCGGGCGAGCAGTTGCGTAGTACCGATGGCCACGTCGACGTCCAGCCGACCGGATTCACGAAAACTCAGGGTAAAGTCCGTCACCCGGCGCAGCAGGGTTCGGTAGACCTTCATGCCAACCTTCAGGGTCTCGGCCGAAAGCCGGCTGCGCTGGAGCAGATCGACTCGTTCGGCCATGGGCGGCAGGGCTTCAAAAAGCGGCTCGACCTGCTTGCCGCTGGGCCGGGCCGGGTTCGAACCGGCCGACAGGTCAATCACCACCCAGCGGCACTGTTCGCGCAGGATCCTTTTTTGCTCGAAGGTTTCGACCAGCAAGAAAGACCCCGGGAACGGGGTATCTTCCCAGGCACAATCCAGGGCAATGACCTTGTGTCCGAGCTTCAGCTCGGACGGGGCGAGGCGAAACAGCGCCCGGGGCTGCGCGTTCTCCAGTTCGATTCCCTCGCCGAATTCCATTGCCTCGCCGCCTGCCTGCTGGTGGTCCCTGGCCCATTATGCTTCAGACGGGCGTTTTCATCATTTCGCCGTCGAAACTTTCCTCGCCTCCTGCAATGCGCCAACCTACGGCTGCAGACCGAAGAGTAAGGGCGCAAGCGGATCTTCGCTCGCCGCCTGAAGACCGACCGCCTGCCAAGCCAGCCGGAACTTTTCGAGCGCGCAAGCATCGAAGGGGGTCCCTCCGATCAGGCGCTCCATCAATGAAAAAAACCGTGTTGACCCTCTTCGTGGCGCTGTGCGCGCTGACCAGCGCTTCCGCTTCCAGCGATCCGGCCCGGCTCGGGGCCTGGGGCCTGGAGACGGCGCACATCAGCCCATCGACCCACGCCGGCGACGACTTTTTCCTGTTCGTCAACGAAGGCTGGATCGAGCAGGCCGAGATGCCGGCGGGTTTTTCGCGCTTCGGCTCTTTCGGAGAGCTTGCCCTGGAGGCCGAGGACAACGTCGAGGCGATCATTCGCACCTCGCTGGAAGACCGGGATTCGGCGAAGCCCGGCACGCCGATCCAGCAGATCGGAGCCCTCTACGCCAGCTACATGGACGCCGAACGCATCGAGCAGCTGGGCCTGGACCCGGTTCGCGCCGAGCTGGACGAACTGCTGCGCCTGGACAGCCACGAAGCCGTAGCCCGCTGGATGGCCCGACCGGGCACCAACAGCATCATCCGGGTGGGTGTCGGCCAGGACGCCGGCGATCCGACCCGCTACGTCACCAGCATCGGCCAGAGCGGCCTGGGCCTGCCCAACCGCGACTATTACACTCGCGAAGACGCCCCCTTCCCGGAGCATCGCGAAGCGTACGTGGACTATATCGCCGCGACCCTGGAACGGGCCGGGATCGACGCGGCCCAGGAGCGGGCCGAGGGGATCATGGGCCTGGAAAGCCGTCTGGCCGAGGTGCACTGGAGCCGGGTCCAGCAGCGCGACCGCCAGGCCAACTACGATCTGATCCAGCGCGCGGACCTGGACGACTTCGCCCCGGGGTTTCCCTGGGCTGAGTTTTTCCGCGAGCGCGGTCTGGCCGATATCGAGGAGCTGGTGGTCAACACCAATACCGCAGTCCAGGCCAGCGCGGCGCTGTTTGCCGAGGTGGCGGTGGACGACTGGGTCAGCTACCACGCCTTCCACTGGCTCAACAACCACGCTTCCAGCCTGCCGGCTGCCTTCGCCGACGCCCATTTCGATTTGTTCCAGCGTCGGCTCAACGGGGTCGAGGAGCAGCGAGCGCGCGACCGGCGGGCGATCAACGTCGTCTCCGGACGCCTGGGCGAACTGGTCGGCCAGATCTACGTCGAACGCCACTTCCCACCGGCCCACCGCGAGCAGATGCTCGAACTGGTCGAATACCTGCGCCGGGCCTTCCGCGAACGCCTGGAAACGCTGGAGTGGATGGACGACGAAACCCGGATCGAGGCCCTGGCCAAGCTCGAAGCCTTCCTGCCCAAGATCGGCTATCCGGATCGCTGGCGAGACTATTCCACGGTGCAGATCGAGGCCGATGACCTGATCGGCAATTTCCGCCGCCTGGGCGAATGGTCCTGGGCCGACTCGCTGGCCCGCCTGGACGAGCCGGTGCGCGACTGGGAATGGTTCATGACCCCGCAAACCGTCAATGCCTACTATTCCTCGACCCGCAATGAGATCGTTTTTCCGGCAGCCATCCTGCAACCTCCGTTTTTCGATCCGAAGGCTGACGCGGCAGTCAACTTCGGTGCGATCGGCGGTGTGATCGGTCACGAAATGGGGCATGGCTTCGACGATCAAGGCTCGCGTTCCGACGCCGATGGTGTCCTGCGGAACTGGTGGACTGACCAGTCGCGCGCTGAATTCGAGCGCCGCACGGATGCCCTGGTCGCCCAATACGATGCCTTTGAGCCGCTACCGGGCATGAATGTTAACGGCAGGCTTTCCCTGGGTGAGAATATCGGCGACCTTGGTGGCCTCTCCATAGCCCACCATGCCTATCAGCTCTATCTGGCAGATAATCACGACGGCGAGGCGCCGGTTCTTGATGGTCTCTCTGGCGACCAGCGCTTTTTCATGGCCTGGGCACAGGTCTGGCGGACCATTGAGACCGAAGAGTCGTTGAGAGCGCGCCTGATCACCGGCCCTCACAGCCCTGCGCGCTATCGCGTCAGCGGCGTGGTTCGTAATATGGATGCCTGGTACGAGGCATTTGCCGTCGGTCCCAACCAT
>PWJA01000259.1 GCA_003560975.1 Gammaproteobacteria bacterium | reverse complement strand
CCCTGGTCCCTGGTCCCTGGTCCCTGGTCCCTGGTCCCTGGCACCCTGCCCGGTCGAAAGCACCGGGTGCGTTCCGGCTCTGGCCGTCGGGGGTGTAACCCCGACCTACGCGGGTGCCACCCTCAAACGGATAGGGGGAAGGGTTTGTCGGAATCAATGGCCAGATCCTGGCGCGCCTGCAGCAGGTCGGTTTCGTCGAACTGCCCGCGCCGATTCAGGCCCACCAGCGCCGTCCAGGCAATGTGGTTGCGATCGACTTCGAAGAAGCGGCGCAGGTTCTCACGGGTGTCCGAGCGACCGAAACCGTCGGTACCGAGGACGTAATAGTCGTTCTGCGGGATGTATTCGCGGACCTGGTCGGCATAGGCGCGAATGTAGTCGGTGGCCGCCACCACCGGGCCCGGCCGGTCCTCCAGCAAGCGGGTAATGTACGGCAGCTCGTTCTCGGCCTCCGGACGCAGCCGCTGGCCACGCGTCGCCGCATGGGCCTCCCGGCGCAGCTCGTTGAAGCTGGTCACGGACCAGATATCGCTATCCAGTCCGTAGCGCTCGCCGAGGAGATCGGCCGCGGCGATCACCTCGCGCAGGATGGAGCCCGAACCCATGAACTGGATCCGCGCCTTTTCCGGGTCCCGGGTCCCGAGCCCCGAATCCCGCAACAAGTACATCCCCTTGCGAATCCCCTCCTCGCAGCCTTCCGGCATGGCCGGGTGGGGATAGTTCTCGTTCATGACCGTGATGTAGTAGTACACGTCCTCGCGGTCGGCATACATGCGCCGGAGGCCATCCTGGATGATGACCGCCAGTTCGTAGCCAAAGGTCGGGTCGTAGCTCACGCAGTTCGGGATGGTGCCGGCGAGCACGTGGCTGTGGCCATCCTCGTGCTGCAGACCCTCGCCGTTGAGAGTGGTTCGGCCCGAGGTGCCGCCAATCAGGAAGCCGCGGGCGCGCATGTCGCCGGCGGCCCAGGCCAGGTCACCGATGCGCTGGAAGCCGAACATCGAATAGAACGCGTAGAACGGAATCATGGCCACCCCGCTGGACGCGTAGCTGGTCGCCGCGGCAATCCACGAACTCATCGAACCGGCCTCGGTGATGCCTTCCTGCAGGACCTGACCCTGCCGGTCTTCCTTGTAGTACATCAGCTGGTCGGAGTCGACCGGCTCGTACAGCTGACCGAAAGGCGCGTAGATGCCGATCTGGCGGAACAGCCCCTCCATGCCGAAGGTGCGCGCCTCGTCGCAGATGATCGGCACCACGTGCCGATTGATCTTCTTGTCGCGCAACAGCGTGCTCAGGCAGCGCACGAAGGCCATGGTGGTCGAGATTTCGCGCTCGCCGCTGCCCTTGGTAACCGCCTCGAAGGCCGACAGCTCCGGCACTTCCAGGGATTCGACCGCGGCCCGGCGCTGCGGCAGGTACCCACCGAGCACTTCCCGGCGGGCCTTCAGATACTTGACCTCGGCCGAGTCTTCTCCGGGATGGTAGTACGGCACTTCGTCGATCTGGTCGTCGGGAATCGGGACATTGAAGCGATCGCGAAAATACTTCACGCCCTCGTGGTCGAGCTTTTTCTGCTGGTGCGAGATGTTCTGGCCCTCGCCCGATTTCCCCAGGCCGTAGCCCTTGATGGTCTTGGCCAGGATGACCGTGGGCTGGCCCTCATGGTGGACCGCGGAGTGATAGGCCGCATAGACCTTGTGCGGATCGTGGCCGCCGCGATTGAGACGCCAGATATCCTCGTCGGACAGGTTGGCGACCATTTCTTTCAGCTCGTCATAGGCACCAAAGAAATGCTCGCGCACGTAGGCGCCGTCATTGGCCTTGTACTTCTGATAGTCGCCGTCCAGCGCCTCTTCCATGCGCCGGCGCAGCAGACCCTTGGTATCGCGCGCCAGCAGCGGGTCCCAGTACGAGCCCCAGATCACCTTGATCACGTTCCAGCCGGCGCCGCGGAATTGACCTTCCAGCTCCTGGATGATCTTGCCGTTGCCGCGCACCGGGCCGTCGAGGCGCTGCAGGTTGCAGTTGACCACGAAGATCAGGTTGTCGAGTTTCTCGCGCCCGGCCAGCGAGATCGCGCCCAGCGACTCGGGCTCGTCGCACTCGCCGTCGCCCATGAAACACCAGACCTTGCGCTTTTCGGCCTGGACGATCTCGCGATTGTGCAGGTATTTCAGGAAGCGGGCCTGGTAGATGGCCATGATGGGACCCAGGCCCATGGAAACGGTGGGAAGCTGCCAGAACTCCGGCATCAGCCAGGGATGCGGGTAGGAGCTCAAGCCCTCGCCGTCAACCTCCTGCCGAAAGCGGTCGAGACGCGCCTCGTCCAGGCGCCCCTCGAGAAAGGCGCGCGCATAAATGCCCGGCGACGAATGGCCCTGAATGTAGAGCAGGTCCGCTCCGTCTTCATGCTCCGGCCCCTTGAAGAAATGGTTGAAGCCGACCTCGTACAGGGTCGCGGCCGAGGCAAAGCTGGCGATGTGCCCGCCCAGCTCGCCGCCGCGCCGCCCGGCGCGCACGACCATGGCCATGGCGTTCCAGCGGATCAGGGCCTTGATGCGCCTGAGCAGCGCGTGATCGCCGGGCATGCTCGGCTGGCGCTGCGGCGGAATGGTGTTGATGTAGGCCGTGGTCAGATCGAACGGCAAATGGGTGCCGGACCGGCGCGCCAGTTCCACCATGCGCTGAAGCAGGTAGTGGGCGCGCTCGGGGCCTTCGCGATCGACAACGGCGCTCAGGGCCTCCAGCCATTCGCGCGTCTCCTCACCATCCACGTCATCGGGATGCAGCCAGTGATCCACCATATTCTCTACCCACTCGAATCGTGTTGTGTCGAAGACCGGAGACCGTCGCAGACGCCTTCAGTCATCGGCCGAAGTTTTCGCCATTGTAGTCACACCGCGCCGCGCGTTCACAGTTCGAACGGATCCATGTCCAGATGCCAGCGCACGCGGCGCGCTTCGGGCAGGCCGTAGAGGGACGTCAGCCAGGCCGGCAAGGCATGGACAAGACGGGTGCGCTCGCGCGCCTGCAGCCACAGCTGAAAACGCCAGTACCCGCCGCGTCTGGACAGGATGGCCGGAATGGGCCCATGCGCCTCGACTGCCGTATCGTGCAGCGCTTGCGCGGCCGCGCGCAGGAAGGCCTGCGCCGGTTCCGGTCGGTGCGCCTCGGCGCGCAGCATGGCCAGCGGCGCGCACGGCGGCAATCCGGCCGCGGCCCGCTCGTCGAGCAGATGGCCGGCAAAAGCCAGGTAGTCCGAACGGCAAAGCTCGGCCAGAAGCGGGTGATCCGGGTGGCGGGTCTGGAGAACGAATTCGCCGGGCCGGTCACCCCGTCCGGCCCGCCCGGCCACCTGGCAGACTGCCTGCCCGAGCCGCTCCGGGGCGCGGAAATCGGCGCTGAACAGGGCCTGGTCCACGTCCAGCACGGCAGCCAGCGTGACGCCCGGCAAATGGTGGCCCTTGGCGAGCATCTGGGTACCGACCAGAATGCAGGGCCGGCCCCGACGAATCTCTTCGAGCAAGCGGCTGAACTCGTCGCGCCGACTCATGCTGTCGCGGTCGACGCGATGGACCGGAACCTCGGGAAAGCGTTGCTGCAGCTGCTGCTCCAGCCGCTCGGTGCCGGCCCCGAGCGGCTGCAGATCCGGCTCGCCGCACTCGGGACAACGTACCGGCAGGCGCTGCGAAGCACCGCAGTGGTGGCACTGCAGGATGGCGGCGCGCTGATGCAGGGTCAGATGGGCATCGCAGCGATGGCAGTCGGCCTGCCAGCCACACGACGGGCACATCATCACCGGGGCATAGCCGCGCCGATTGCGATACAGCAGAACCTGACCGCCGGCTTCCAGATGACGATCGATGGCGTTGAGGAGCTCACCGTCCAACGCACCCTTCTGCCCGCGCAGGTCGGCGACCGACCACCTCGGCTGCAGCGCCGGCCCGGCCCGACGCGAAATCCGGAGCAGACGGTACCGGCCGGAACGGGTGTTGTTGAGGCTCTCGAGGCTGGGCGTGGCCGAGCCCAGCACCACCGGGATGCCGAGCAGATGGGCACGCATCACGGCCACGTCCCGGCCGTGGTAGCGGGCGCCGTCCTGCTGCTTGAACGAAGCGTCGTGCTCTTCATCCACCACCACGAGCCCGGGCCGAGCCAGCGGCAGGAACACCGCCGAGCGCGTTCCCACGATCACCCGCGCTCGGCCGCTGGCCGCCCCCTGCCAGCAGGCCAGGCGCTCCCCCTCGCTCAATCCGGAGTGATAGACGACGGCGCAAAGACCCAGCCTGGCCTCGATGCGGCGAATCAACTGCGGCGTCAGGCCGATTTCCGGGATCAGGATCAGAACCTGGCGCCCGCGCCGGAGCATGGCCCGGGCGGCCTGCAGATAGACTTCCGTCTTGCCGCTGCCGGTCACGCCGGCCAGCAAGAACGAGGCGAATCGGTGACGCGCCCGCAGAACCTGGGCCAGGGCCTGGCGCTGTTCCAGATTCAGTTCGGGGCCAGCCTCGGCCTCCTGGGGTTCGTCTTCACCAGCAGGCGCAATCCAGCCCTTGTCCAACAGCGCCTTCAGGGTCGCGGCCTTTGCGCCCCTGGCGAGCAGTTCTTCGCGGCTCAGCACCCCATCGGCCAGCCAGCCCAGGACCTGGCGCTGGCGCGGCGCGTTGCCCGGCGCGGCGCGGCGGCCGCTGGCGGTAATCGCCAGTCGCTGCGGCGGTGGGCAACGAAAGGGCTTGAGCCGACGCAGCGCCCCGGGCAACACGAGGTTGATCGCCTCACCCGGCGGAAACCCGTAGTAGCGCCCCGCCCACTGGATCAGCTCCAGCAGATGGGCCGAAACGAGGGCGCGCTCCAGCACCGCCTCGATTCGCTTCAGGCCGGTCTCGTCCTCGACCGTACCCGATCCCATGACCAGGCCGACCAGACGCCGCGACCCGAACGGCACGCGCACGCGGCTGCCGGCGGGCGGAAGGCCTTGCCCGCTCGGCGGCAGATAGTCAAACAGCTTGGGAAGGGGGACCGCAACGGCCACCCGCGCAGTGGCAATCGACACGGGCGTCAGGGGGTCCGGCCGCACGGCCGGACCGGGAGGACGGGGACCGGTTCGGCAGGCCCCGGAAAACGACGGGCGTCAGGGAGCCAGATCGAGGTCGGCGCGGTGCGCCAGGCGATGCTCCTTGCGATCCAGATCAATGAGGTCAACCAGGATTCGCGCCGACTCCACCAGGTACAGGTCGCGATCGATTTCGGTTTCCTCGTCATCCTGATCGTCCTCGGTAATGCTCGCGTCGGGCCCATTCATGGCGGCATGCGGTGACCTTCCTCCGGCAATTCGCGCGCTGCGGCGCGCCTCGCTCTCCTCCATTTCCGTCCGACGCACGCTTTCGTTCAACGAGACGGTGGTGCGGCCCCGGGACTGTTCCCAGTCAGCGATTTCCTCGAGCAGCGATTGTAGCTCCGCGTCCGTCTCCAGGCGCGCCAGGTGACGGTCGTTGGCCAGATCGATCAGACCCGACAAGTCGGCCATGGGCTGGAAATCCGCCGGATCGATCTCTCCCCAGGGCAGGGCAAAATCCAGCGCGCTTTCGCCGAAGTCGGCCGGATCACCGGCCGTGGGAAGCCGGATGTCCGGCACCACGCCCTTGGCCTGGGTCGATCCTCCGGCGATCCGGTAAAACTGGGCCATGGTCAGCTTGATCTGGCCGAGGCGGGCGTCTTCGGTGCGCGACAAGTCGTCCAGATCGATCAGGTTCTGCACCGTGCCCTTGCCAAACGTCGATTCACCCAGGACCACCCCGCGACCGTAATCCTGGATCGCACCGGCAAAAATCTCCGACGCCGAAGCGCTGCGCCGGTCCACCAGGACCGCCAGCGGGCCGTCCCAGGCCATGCCCGGCTCACGGTCTTCCTCCAGCGAAACCCGCCCGCGTGAATCGCGGACCTGAACGACCGGTCCTTCGTCGATGAACAACCCGGTCATGGTCGTGGCTTCGACCAGGGCTCCGCCGCCGTTGCCGCGCAGATCGATGACCAGCCCGTCGATGCCTTCCTCTTCGAGCTCGTTGATCAGCCGGCGAACGTCGCGTGTCGACGAACGATAATTGGGCTCGTTGCGGGCGCGGCCCTGAAAGTCGACGTAAAACACCGGCACGCGGACCACGCCGATGCGGCGAACCTCGTCGCCGGCGGGCACTTCGATGACGTCGCTCTGGGCGGCCTGCTCTTCGAGCTTGACTTCGTTGCGCACGATGTCGATGACCCGCGACGGGCCGCTCAGGGCCTTTTCTGCCGGCAAGACCTCCAGGCGCACCTCGGTATCGCGCTCGCCGCGAATCAACGCGACCACGTCGTCGAGGCGCCAGCCGACCACATCGACCATCTCTTCGCCCTCCTGGGCCACACCGATGATGCGGTCTCCGGGCTGCAGCCGGCCGTCGAGGTCGGCCGGACCGCCGGGTACGATTTCCATCACGGTGGTGTACTCGGTCTCGCGCTGCAGCATGGCCCCGATGCCGTCCAGCGACAGGCGCATGGAGATCTCGAAATTATCGACGCTGCGCGGCGACATGTAGGCCGAGTGCGGCTCGATCGAGCGCGTGTAGGCGTTCATGAAAAACTGGAAGACGTCTTCGCTGTTGAACTCGGCAATCCGCCGTCCCAGGTTGCGATAGCGCTCCCCGAGCGTCTCGGCGATGGCCTCGTCGTCCTGGTCGGCCAGGCGAAGCCGCAGCCAGTCGTTCTTGACCCGCTGGCGCCAGATTTCATCGAGTTCGTCGCCGTCGACGGCCCAGGGCGCCTCGGTGCGATCGAACTGATACTCTTCGTCGACGGTGAAATCGAATTCCTCGTCGAGCAGGGAACGGGCATGGGCAATCCGTTCGGCCACCCGGCGCTGGTAGCGCTCGAAGATGTCGAATGCCGGCTCCAGATCCGCACTTTTCAGCGCATCGGCCAGGTGCGGCCGGTAGCGCTCGAGATCGTCCACGTCCCTGGCGGTGAAGTAGACCCGATTGGGATCCATCAGGCGCAGGTACTGATCGAAGATGCGCTCCGACATCTCCTGATCGAGATCCAGCCGGTGGTAGTGATAGCCGCTGATGAAGCGGGTGGCCAGGCGACTGGCGAAGCGAT
>PWJA01000077.1 GCA_003560975.1 Gammaproteobacteria bacterium | reverse complement strand
TCACACCGCGCGAGCGGCTGCGTTTGCGGGCAGAGTGAAGCCTTGATCGGACGCCAGAGCCAGCGCCGCTGAGCTTATCGTTCGATCAGCTGCCAGCCAATGATGGTGACGACGGTCTGTTGGTAACAGTTTCCGTCGACGCAAACGGTCACCGTTTCGATTCTGTAGATCGGGACCAGAACCTGATTGGGCGGCATGGGAACGGGAGCGGGAAGGTTGCCGGCTCCGGGGGGTGGAGGCGGGATGTCTGGGTCCGGGGGTGCATCTCCGAAACACTCGGTCACCGCGGTCATCAGGGACCCGGCCGCAACACCAATCGCTGCTGCACACGGATTGCAGTAGGGCGGTCTTTTGGTCAGGGCACACATCAAACAGTCCGTGCGCTGATTCCACAGCGCCAGATTGCCGGATGCCGCAAGAATGGCGCTCCCGATGCAGCTCAGCGCGTTCGACATCAGCACCTCGCTGGACAGCCCGGCGGCTTCGTCCTCGGTCAGCGAGGCGAGGGCAAGATGGCAGATCCGAGACCACTCCTCGTTGAGAATCTCATCGCGCTCGGCAGGGGACGAGAGCTGAAGCTCCGAATCGGCCGCACGCAGGAAGGCCGTGAACTCCTGAAACAGCTCCCAGTCATCCCATTCGATTGCCGGTTCCAGATAATGAGCAAGGGAATCGACCGGTATCCCCGTGTTCAGCATCTGTCGCAGGGCCTGCTCGCTGCGTGGCCTGAACAGGCCGCTGAGAACCGGCTGGCGGTCGGGCGCGATCTCCAGGCCGATCACGCTGGAGCCCAGATCAATGCTGAGCGATGCCTTGCCGGAATCAAATGCCTGGCCGATCAGGGCCAGAGAACGGCCCTGGGCGGAACGAAACTCTGATCTCAGCACCAGGCCCTCGCCGCGCCGTGCCGCCAGCCGGGCCAGCGACCGAACCTGCAGCTCTCCCCACTGATTGCTGATGGCGGGATATCCTTCGAAAACCACGCTCTGATTGGGTGCGAGCGAGGTGCTGATTTCATCCATGGCAGGCGCGCCGCTGACCCAGCCGCTTGCCGTCAGCACTGCCGCGCAAAAGAATAATTTAGGATTCACAGCCCGCTTTCTGCTTGCGAAAACGAGCGCTCAGTTTGCAGCGGAGCCGGCGCGGCTGACCAGTGGGATCTTTGCCTCGCGTGCTGTAGGAATTTGCCCAGTGCCGGCAGGAAAAAGCCCATTTCGGTCGGGGTTGCCGGGTGGTGAACCGAGCAACCGTGCCGGCGCTCCAGCCGCGACGTCGCGGGCAAGTCAGTCTTTCGAACACTCCGCAAGCTGCGGTCGGGTCAGGCGTTCGATGGCGTAGCCGCCGGAACCGAACGCGTCAAAGTGGCTGTTCCATTCGACCCAGCCTGAATCGGGCCCGTCGAATTCGATGACCAGTTCGCCCCAATCCAGCAGCTCGATGTCGGCGGGGTCGAATTCCGCCCCGAAGCGGGCGCCCCGCGGTTGATACAGATCGAGGCTCAGATCCACGGTGGGGTCAAAGGGCGCAAACCCCGGTGGACTGCCCAGGGAGCCGACCCCGATCATCCAGGCCTGCGCCCCGGAATCGTCCGGTCGATACGTGAACCAGTAGACCACCACTCGCCGATCGGGAAGGACTTCGACCAGAAAGCCTTCGCCGTCGCGGTCGGGGTTGAACCAGGCGCCCGAAAGCTCCGCGAAATCATGGCCGTTTTCACAGGTGGTGCCGGCCAATTCGGTGAGGCGTTCGTAGCTCAGCCGGTCGGACTGGGCGTTGCCGAAGCAGCTTAGCGGCGGCGGATAAATGGAGATGCAAACATTGCTGGTGGCGTCGATGTAGCTGCGCTCGGCCATCAGGGTCTGGTCACCGAGATGGTCCAGACGGAAACCGCCGCGGGTCTCATGAGGGGGCTGCTCGGCGTCTTCGGAAAACCCCGTCCCGAAGCGTCCGCGCGTCTGCTGCAGCGCCCGCCAGTCGGCGCCGAACTCATGCCGCCGGCCTGTTCCCAGCAGCCAGCGCTGGTTGCCCTGGTCGTCGAAGGTGAACCAGTACAGCAGGGCCTGATCGTCCGGCAGCTGGTGAACAACCACGCCCTCCCCCCTGCGATCGGGTTGATACCAGCTGCCCGACACGGCCAGGCCCAGCGGCGCCCGCTCCTCCTCCAGGCACTGGAGAAAGTCCGGCCCGCCGACGTGGCGTTGCCCGATCCAGGTGATCAGTTCCGGATCTTCGACCCGGAAGTCGTTCCAGCACAGGTTGAGTCCGCCACCCCAGCGCGAGGGCCCGTTGTGCGGCAGGAAGGAGGTGTCCATCAGGTCCGGCGGAATGGTCCCGGAAAACAGGTTGTCGGACAGGTCGAGGAAGCGCCCGGAGTGGGGATGCAGATCTTGCTCGAACAGGGACGAGGGCATGCCTTCCAGGCGGTTGCCGGCCAGGCTCAGCCAGATCGTGCCGCGCCAGTCGTCGGGCAGTTCTCCCGCAAAGTCGTTCGAGGACAGATCCAGATACCAGGTGCCGCCGCCCAGCCAGGCGCCGCTGATCGTACCGGCACGGCCGGCGAACTCGTCGGGTATCGGGCCGGTGAATCGGTTGCCGGACAGATCGACGCGCGAGGGTGAGCGCGGCAGGCGCTCCAGCGCGCCGCCAAGCCGGTTGTCGCTCAGGTCAAGCTCGGAATGCACGATTTCGAAGATGCGGGTGTCCAGCGTTCCACTCAGCCGGTTGCCGGGCAGATGGACGCTGGCGATCACCTCGCGATCGACCTCATGGCGGAACCGGCACTCGACGCCGAACCAGTCGCAGGGATGGGTTTCCGGATCCAGCCAGCCGTCGCTGCGCAGCCAGTGCTCGCCGTGGGCGAGGACAAAGAAGTCTTCGAGAATCTGTCGATCGGTGGCACTCACGGCCTGCGCGCTCGTTGCGGTCGCGGCCAGAGCGAGCCCGAGCGCGGCGGCTGCAATTTTTCCTGAAGAGGACATCCTGGCTCCATCGATTCCTTTCCATCCCCCCCCTCACTGTAGTCGGCGGCTTCGTAGGGTGTCAATCGATCCGGTCGATCGAAGGTCCGGGCTTTCCAACAGCAGTTACAATGAAGGGTTGTCGAATGAAGACCCAGTCATGGCCCGCCTAGCCGACGAAATCACCCGCCGCCGCACCTTCGCGATCATCTCGCACCCCGACGCCGGCAAGACCACGCTGACCGAGAAGTTCCTGCTGTTCGGTGGCGCGATCCAGCTGGCCGGGTCGGTCAAGTCGCGCAAGGCTTCGCGCCATGCAACCTCGGACTGGATGGAGATGGAAAAGGAGCGCGGGATCTCGATCACCTCCTCGGTGATGCAGTTCCCGTACAAGGACCGCGTAGTCAACCTGCTCGATACTCCGGGTCACGCCGACTTCTCCGAAGACACCTACCGCGTGCTGACCGCGGTCGATTCGGCCCTCATGGTGATCGACTGCGCCAAGGGCGTGGAGGAGCGCACGATCAAGCTGATGGAAGTCTGCCGCCTGCGCACGACCCCGATCTTTACCTTCATCAACAAGCTCGACCGCGAGGGCCGCGAGCCCATCGAGCTGCTCGACGAGGTCGAGGAGGTGCTCGGCATCGAGTGCGCGCCGGTGACCTGGCCGATCGGCATGGGCCGGCGGCTCAAAGGCATTTACCACATGCTCCGCGACGAGATCCACCTGTACGAATCCGGCAAGAACTACATGCGCCAGGAGCCGCGCGTCATTGCCGGCCTGCACAGCGCCGAGGCAGACGAGGTGCTCGGCCCCATGGCGGCCGAGCTTAGAGACGAGATCGAGCTGGTCCAGGGGGCCAGCCACGAATTCGATCTGGCGCGCTATCTCGCCGGCGAGCAGACCCCGGTGTTCTTCGGCTCCGCGCTCAACAACTTCGGCGTCATTCCACTGCTGGACGAATTCGTCGAGCACGCCCCGGCGCCGCAGTCGCGCGCCACCCTGGGTCGCACCGTCGCCCCGGAAGAAGACAAGCTCACCGGCTTCGTGTTCAAGGTCCAGGCCAACATGGATCCGGCCCACCGCGACCGCATGGCCTTCATGCGCGTTTGCTCCGGCGTGTTCGAGAAGGGCATGAAGCTGCACCACGTGCGCTTGGGCAAAGAGCAGCGCACCCACGGCGCGCTGACGTTCATGGCCGACGAGCGGGCCGCGGCCGAATACGCCTATCCCGGCGATATCGTCGGCCTGCACAACCATGGCACGGTGGGCATCGGCGATACCTTTACCGAGGGTGAGAACCTGCAGTTTGCCGGCATCCCGAGCTTTGCGCCCGAACTGTTCCGGCGCGTACAGCTCAGAGACCCGCTCAAGCTCAAAGCCCTGACCAAGGGTCTGACCCAGCTGTCGGAAGAGGGGGCCACCCAGTTCTTCAAGCCGCTGATCGGCAACGACCTGGTCCTCGGCGCGGTCGGCCTGCTCCAGTTCGACGTCGTCGCCTACCGGCTCCAGGCCGAGTACAACGTCGAGGCGCGTTTCGAGGCGGTCAACGTATCCACCTGTCGCTGGGTGTCGTGCGACGACGAGCGCGCGCTGGAAAAATTCCGCAACAAGAACGAGCAGCACCTGGCCGAAGACGGCGGCGGCCAGCTGGTCTACCTGGCCCCGACCCGGGTCAACCTGCAGCTGGCCCAGGAACGCCACCCCGAGATCACCTTCCGGGCGACCCGCGAGGTCAGCGTGTATGTAGAAGTCGAGCGGGCGGCTTGAACATCGGCGCGGACTGATCCTTGGCTGTGCCGTTCACGGACGCTGGAGCCTTTGCTGACTCGGTAGCCGCCACTTCAGACCGGGGAAGCGAGCAAAGTCTCGATCCATCGTGACCCACTCCGCGCCATGCTCGATGGCGAGTGCAGCAAAGTAGGCGTCAGGAATCAGGTTGCCCTTGGCGTTTGCTTCTTGGCACAGGCGCTCGAATATCTCCCAATGACGCCTGCCGGGCGTCAGGATCACGACATGTGATTGCTCAAGCAGGAAATTGCAGAAGCGCAAGGCGTCATCCAGTGGGGAGGGAGGGTTGAATACTCGTGGATGGGTGACCACGCGCAGGAACCCGTTGAGCGCCAGGGTGGACAGCCCGAAAGCGCTTTGGGAAGCGATCATGCATTCCAGCTCTGTCCGGCACGGATCATGGTCGGGACTGTCTTCCCGATGCGCATGAACGAGGATGTTTACATCGGTCAGGATCAGAACGGTTTCTCCATGCGCTCGGTCAAGGCGGCCGAGTCGTTGATATCGACTCCCGGCAAAGGACCGCGGCCCTTAAAGGTCGGAAGAGGGCCGGCCGGGCCCCGCGGCGTCAGCTCCGCTGCCAGCCGCGCCCGCAAGGAGTCTTCAATCAGTTCGTTCAGTGTTCGCTGAGTCTGGGCCGCATGCGCCTTTGCCTGCGCAAGCAGTTCATCATTAAGTCGAATCGTCGTTCTCATGCATTTAAGTGTAGGAACATTGCATCAATATGTCTAGCCGCACAAACGCGCCAGACGTCAGGCCTTCACGTCGACCTGGGGCACAATGCGTCGGTGAATTTTCAAACGTTCGCAATTTGCCCTGAACGGACCGGGCCATGAAAGTGGCCACGAGTCCCGGCCTGTTCCCCGACCGCCACCGCCGTCGCCAGCTGTTTGCCATCGCGTTGCCGGTGATCGGCGGGATGACCTCGCAGAACATCCTCAATCTGGTCGACATTGGCATGGTCGGGCGGCTGGGCGATACGGCGCTGGCCGCGACCGGTCTGGGCAGTTTTGCCAACTGGCTGTCGATGGCCTTCATCCTGGGCCTGTCGACCGGGGTGCAGGCGATCGCTGCGCGCCGGCTGGGCGAAGGCGCGCGCGGCGAACTGGCCCTGCCCCTCAACGGCGGCTTGTTGCTGGCCTTTCTGCTGGGCACACCGCTGGCGGCCGCCCTGATCCTGCTTGCTCCAGAGATCATGGCCCTGCTCAATCCGGACCCGGAAGTCGTCGCCGAGGCCGGCCCGTACCTGCAGGTCCGTCTGCTCGCCCTGGTCGCCGTGGGCATGAACTTTTCCTTCCGCGGCTACTGGTCGGCGGTGCACATGACCCGGCTGTACCTGATCACCCTGCTGATCATGCACGCGGTCAACGTGGTGCTGAACTGGGTGTTCATCTTCGGCAACCTGGGGGCGCCCGCGCTGGGTGTTTATGGTGCGGGCCTGGCGACCACGCTGTCGATTTATCTGGGCCTGATGATCTACGTCTATTTCGGCCTGAAATATGCCCGTGGCGAGGGGTTTCTGCGCTCCGTTCCGAGCCGGGGCATGCTCAGAAGCCAGCTCAAGGTGTCGCTGCCGGCCAGCCTGCAGCAGTTCTTTTTCGCCGCCGGCATGCTCACCCTGCTGATCATCATCGGCCGCATCGGCACCCGGGAACTGGCCGCGGTCAACGTACTCATGACCCTGGGATTGGTGATCATTCTGCCGGCCATCGGCTTCGGCCTGGCCACCGCCACGCTGGTCGGCAACGCGCTGGGCCGAAAGGATCCGCAGGACGCCAAGCTGTGGGGCTGGAACGCGGCGCTGTTCACCGGCCTGGTCGGCCTGGGGCTGGGCGTCGCGGTGATGCTGTTCGGTCGCCCGCTACTGGGCGTGTTTCCGACCGATCCGGCCACCGTGGACCTGGCTTTTCCGGCGCTGATGATCTCGGCGGCCATCATCGGCATCGACGCGGCTGGCATGGTCCTGCTCAATGCCTTGCTGGGTGCCGGCGATACCGGCCGGGTGATGCGCATCTCCATCATCGCCCAGTGGGGCATCTTCCTGCCGCTGGCGGCGTTGGTGGGGCCGATCCTGGGGGGCGGATTGCTGGCAGTGTGGCTGCTGCAGGCGGTGTACCGCGGCGGCCAGGCACTGTGGTTTGCCCGGGCCTGGCAGCAGGGGCGCTGGCAGGCGATCAAGCTGTAAAAAAGGCGCGACCAACGATGGCCGCGCCTTTCTTCCGTCGCCCTCCCGGTTCGAACTAGAAGCGGATCGCGTCGCGAGTGCGCTCGCGGCGGGTGGTCTCGCGCTCCTGGTACTTGGCCCGACAGGCCGAGCTCTTCAGGACCATTTCACATTCCAGGTAGTCGGTAATCTCGATCAGCGCGGCGCGAATGGCCTCGCCGGCCGGAG
>PWJA01000090.1 GCA_003560975.1 Gammaproteobacteria bacterium | reverse complement strand
CCGGACCGTCACGCAGTTCGACGCTCAGGTCCTCATCGCGCGAAACCAGCAGCCGGACGCTGTCCGACACCCGTGGCAACTCGATGTTGGCGCGCACCCGCAGGCCGTAGCTCCAGCCCTCGGACTGATCCCATTCCAGGGCGTTGCGCATGCGGATAAAGGTGCCAACCGGAGTTTCTTCCAGGGCACGCGGGTCGCCGAAGAATCCATCGAACCAGGCCGCCGGCTCGCACAAACGCTGGCTCATGTAGGCGTGACTGCGATCCAGCCAACTCTCCGGCCGATCCAGATGGTCGCGGCAGTGCAGTTCCATCAGGCGTTCCTGACGCTCTTCGCGCTTCACCCCGTCGTCCGGGTCGTCCGCGTCACGCTCCGCGCCGAAGCCATCGATCGAAAGTACCAGCGAGAACGCCGCCAACCACCAGAATCTTTTCATGCCACAATGCTTGCCGTTAGGTGCCTTGAAGCCCGCGCGGGCGTCTGAACCACTCCCCCTAACGGGCATGATACGGCAGCTTGAAGCGGCCGACGAGAACTTCTGACATGGCATCGGATCCACCGCAGCAGCCCACTCAGCAACCGTTCTCCGACCTCGGACCGGACACCGTCCTGTCCGCCATCGAGACCCTGGGCTACCGGACCGACGGTCGCCTGCTCGCCCTCAACAGTTACGAGAACCGGGTCTGGCAGGTCGGCCTGGAAGACGACGAACCGCTGGTGGCGAAATTCTATCGGCCCGGACGCTGGACCGATGCCGCGATTCTCGAAGAGCACGGCTATGCCCGGGAACTGGAAGCGGCCGGACTCTCGGTGATCGCGCCGATCGTGACCGGCGGGACCAGCCTGCATCATGCCTGCGGCCATCGCCTGGCCGTGTTTCCACGCCGCGGCGGCCATGCCCCGGAACTGGCCGACGAGCCAACCCTGCGCTATCTGGGCCGCACCCTGGGGCGCTGGCACGCGGTCGGTGCAATCGGTCGCTTTGAACACCGGCCGGTTCTGGACCCCGATCGCATGGGCCGCAAGGCGATCGACTTCCTGCTGGAAGAGAACTGGCTGCCTGCGCATCTGGAACGACCCTTCGCCGACCTGGCCGGCCACGTCATGCAGGCGGTCGAGGCCTGCTGGCAGCGCGCCGGTGATGTCCGCGCAATCCGCCTGCACGGCGACTGCCATCCCGGCAACATCCTGTGGCGCGACGGACACGCCCATTTCGTCGACCTCGACGACTGCCTCAGCGGCCCGGCCATGCAAGACCTGTGGATGCTTCTGTCGGGCGAGCGCGACGAGCGCTCCCTGCAGCTGGGCTGGATCCTGGAGGAGTATCGAAGATTCCACACTTTCGATCTGCGCGAGTTGCACCTGGTCGAAGCCTTGCGCAGTCTGCGCATTCTGCACTACCAGGCCTGGCTGGCCCGACGCTGGGACGATCCCGCCTTCCCGGCCGCTTTTCCCTGGTTTGCCGACGCGCGCCACTGGGAGAACGTCATCGGGCAACTACAGGAGCAGCTCGACGAGCTGCAGCAGCCGGCCCTGGAACCCGTTCTGACCTGACCTAGCGGGCCGCGTCGGGATCGACCGGATCGGCCTGCCGCGAGCGACCGCGGTCGTCGGCCCGCCCGGTCAGGCTCTTGAGCAGCCAGTCACTGGCGTTCTGGACGATCACGTACAGGCACGGAATCAGGAACAGGGTCAGCAGCATCGCCGTCAGCAGGCCGCCGATCACGGCGATCGCCAGCGGCTGCATCAGGTTGGCCCCGGCACCCATGCCCACGGCCAGCGGAATCATCCCGGCGACCGTCGTCAGGGTGGTCATCAGGATCGCGCGCAGGCGAATGCCGCCGGCCTCGACCACGGCCTCGGGCACCGCCAGCCCGCGCCGGCGGCCGCGCTCGATGTACTCGACCAGGAGAATGGCGTTGTTGACGACGATCCCGATCAGCAGGATCACGCCGAGAAAGGCCGGCGCCGACAAGGGCGTGCCGGTCGCCCACAAAATGGCGATGACGCCGATCACCGACAGCGGGGCCGCCGCCATGATCACCAGCGGGTTCGACAGGCGCTCGTACTGAACCGCCAGCACCACGAACACCAGGAATCCCGCCAGCAGGATCACGCTGAGCATTTCGCGATCGGTTTCCTCCACGGTCTCGAACTGCCCGCCAAAGATCATGCCGTAGCCGTCGGGCACGCCAACGTCATCAACCCGGGCGCGGATTTCGTCCATGATCGAGCCGGCGTCGTTGAGCTCGGTATTGAAGTTGCCGGTAATGCGCTGGATGCGAACCTGGTTCTCGCGCTCGATGTGGGCCGGCCCGTCGCCCAGGTTGAAGCTGGCCACGTCGCCGAGCTGAACCACCCGGCCATTGACCGAAGCGACGATCAGCTGACGCAAGGCCTCCGGATCGGACGTGGCGGTCCGCGGCAGGCGCACCCGCACGTCATACTCGTCGACGCCGGCCGAGAATCGGGTCGGTACGGCTCCGGTGACCGCGTCGCGCAACGCCCGGCCGACTTCGCCAACGTTCAGGCCCAGGGCGGCCGCCCGCTCGCGGTCCACGTCCACGCTGAGCAGGGGGGTGCGGTCTTCGCGCGCCAGCTCCAGGTCTTCCAGCCCGGCCAGGCCCTCGAGGGCGTCGACCATCTCGCGGGCGAGCACCTGGAGCGCGCCCAGGTCTTCGCCGACGATCATCAGGTCCATGTCGGAGCCAGAAGCACCGAAATTCAGCCCCGGAATGCGCGGGGGCCGCACCCAGATCCGGGCGTTGGGGATGTCCAGGCCCTCGAGCCGTTCGCGCGCCTCGACCACCCACAGCCCGGCCGGCATGTCCGGGCGCAGGCTTGCATCGGTCAGAACCACGTCCATGCGTGCCGTTCCGGGACGCTCCGAGACCACGCCGCCGTGCAGGTGGCCACCGGTAATGGCGAACACGCTTTCCACGTGGGGCATGGCGGCCAGCTCGCGCTCGACCCGCCGCGAAGCAAGGTCGGTTTCCTCCGGCGTGGTGCCGGGCGGCAAGCTGATGCGGACGTTGACCTGGCCGTCGTCGAGCTGCGGCAGGAACTCGTTGCCGAGCCGGTCGCTGACCATCAGGCTGCCGACGAACAGGGCCGCAGTTGCCAGCACGACGACCCAGCGCCAGGCCAGGATCCGCCCCAGCACGGCCCGGTAGGCCGCGGTCAGGCGTTCGATGCCGCGATGGAACCAGCGGTACGGCGGGCTGCGATTGAGTCCGGAACGAAAACGCACCTTGCCGAACTGGGCGGCCAGCATGGGCACCAGGGTCAGGGCCACGGCCAGCGAGGCCACGACGGCAAAGGAAATGGTCAGGATCAGCTCGCGAAAGACCAGCGAGGCCATGCCGGTAATCAACAGGAAGGGCGCGACCGCGGCCAGGTTGGTCAGGGTGCCGGCGGTGATCGCCGACATGACCTCATCGGCCCCGTCGTGGGCCGCTTCCTGCGATTCCTTGCCCAGTTTTTCCTGGTGCCGGGAAATGTTTTCCAGCATGACGATGGAATTGTCCAGCAACAACCCCACCCCGAGAGCCAGCCCGCCCAGGCTGATCACGTTCAGGGTCAGCCCGCCCATGCCGAGCAGAACGAAGGTGAACAGGATGGCCAGCGGAATCGACAGGCCGATGACGAAACTCTTGCGCAGCGAGCCGAGAAAGGCCAGCACCACGAGCATGGCCAGGACGGCACCGAGCACCGCCGCGGTCGAGACCGCCCGGACCGAGCCGCGCACGAAATAGGCCCCGTCCCGGGTTGCCTGCCACTGCAGATCCGGCGGCATGAAGCCCGAGTCGTCGAGCTGGGCCATGCGCCGGTTGACCGCATCGACCACCTCGACCACGTTGGCCTCGGGCAGCTTGTAGATCGACAGCTGGGTCGAGGGCACGCCGTCCAGGCGCACGAACAGGCGCTGCTCGCGGAATCCGTCGCGCACCTCGGCCACTTCGCTCAAGCGAACCCGGCTCGAACTTCCGGGCACGCTGAGCAGGAGGTTGCCGATCTCTTCCGGTGAGCTGAAGCGACCGTCGGTTCGGGCCATGACGTCGAACCGCGGCGAGGTGATGTTGCCGGCGGCAACGTTGACGTTCTCGCTGGCCAGCTGATCGGCGACCCCGCGCAGGGTCAGTCCATAAGAGCGCAGCCGATCCTGGTCGACCACGACCTCGATCTCGCGCACCTGACCACCGGCCGCCTCCACCGCCGCGACCCCTTCGATGGACTGCAGCTGGGGCACCAGGCGCTGCTCGACCCAGTCGCGCACGTCGCGCGGAGGGCGGATCGGGGACGAGAAACCGGCCCGCCAGATCGCCCATTCGCCCGGATCCCACTTGCGCAGACGCGGCGGCTCGATATCGGCCGGCAGGCGCTGGCGGGCAGTTTCGAGCTGGCGGGCGGCGTTCTGCATGGCCACGTCCAGATCGACCCCGTGCTCGAAGATCAGGTTGACGTTGGTCCGACCTTCCGAGGCGCGGCTGGAAATGCGGCTGAGGTTTTCCACCGACGACAGCGAGCGCTCCAGCACGCGCGTGACCTGCTCTTCCATGACCTCCGGGGCCACCCCGGGGTAGTTGACCGTGATCCGGACCAGCGGAAACTCCACTTCGGGCAGCAGGTTGACCGGCAGCCGGTCGACGAAAAACAGCCCCAGCACCAGCACCACCGAGGCGATCGCCAGGGTGCCGACCGGCCGCCGGATCGAGGCATGGGTCAGCCCGCTGTAATAGCGGGTACCGCGGGCCGGATCCAGCGAGCGGGCATCGGTTCGATCGGTCGTGCTCATCGCTTCAGACTCATCAGCTCATCAGTTCGACGACGCGTACGCGCTCGCCGGCGGTCATTTCCAGCGGGTTGGCCGAGACCACGCGCTCGCCTGCGTCCAGACCGGACAGAATCTCGCGCCAGGCCCCGCGCACCACGCCCGGCTCGACGACCCGGCGCTCCAGCCGGTCGTCCCCGTTGACCACCATGACGAAAAACTCGCCGTCGGACTCGGCAATGGACCCGGCCGGCACCGCCAGAACGTCGGCACGCTGCTCGACCAGGATCCGGGCGCGGGCCAGAAAGCCGGGACGAACCCCGCTGGCCAGAGCCTGCGGCAGGCCGACCTCGACCGTGATGCGGCGGCTGTCGATATCGGCGGCCGGAAAAATCCTGCGGATCACGCCGGCCAGCGGGTTGCGCTCGCCGACCGCGTCGACATCCACCACCACCGCATCCCCGACCCGCAGGTTGCCCACGTCCAGTTCCGACACCCCCAGACGAACGACCAGGCTGGACAGATCGGCAATCGAGAACAGGGCGGCATGGCGCGAGATGGCCTCGCCGGGCTCGATGTAGCGGGCCACCACCGTACCGTCGATGCTCGAGACCACGCGCCCGAACTCGACCCGCGTTTCCCACAGCTCGACTTCGGTCGCGGCGACCTCGAGCTCGGCCCGGGCGGCTTCGTAACTGGCCAGGTCGACGTAGTTGCGCTCGCGCAACTGTTCGAAACGCTCGAACGTGGATTCGCGCTCGTGCAGACGGGCCCGGGCCCGGGCCAGTTCGGCCTGCTGCTCGCGCACGTCGATCCGGGCCAGAAGCTGGCCGGCGGCCACGGCATCGCCTTCCTCGACCAGCACGTCCGTCAGCACCCCCTCGGTTCGGGACGCCAGCCGGATGGTGCGCAGCGGCTCGACCGCGTTCGAGACCGTCACCGTTCGGGACAGATCGCGCGGATACACCTCGATGGCCTGGATCGGCAGGGCGCGGGCCTCGCGCGCACCGCCACCGCGCTCCGGCGTTTCCTGTGCGCAGGCGGTGATCAGGAGCACGGCCAGCACCGCGCCGATGGAAAGTTTGCAGTTCACGTCTGATTCGATGAAGTCGGTTGGAAAACGTTCCATGGTAGCGAGGCGGCGTACCCGGCGCATGAACTCGTGAACGAATTCACTCGGCCAGGTGCTCGGCAAGGAACGCGTCCAGACCGTCGCGATAGCGACCGCCGGAGGTCAGGAAACCGGTGTTGTGCGAACCGCTGATCTCGAGCAGCCGGGACGGCGCAGGGGCGGCCTCGAGCAGACGCTCGGCGTGGCCGAACGGGACAATCTCGTCGTCCG
Organism: Gammaproteobacteria bacterium; assembly: GCA_003560975.1. Lineage (GTDB taxonomy): Bacteria > Pseudomonadota > Gammaproteobacteria > Xanthomonadales > Wenzhouxiangellaceae > Wenzhouxiangella. The sequence continues at coordinate 1,156 of PWJA01000090.1, read as the reverse complement.
GACTGTGCACGATCAGGGTCGGCTGGTCGGATGCCGCCAGCGCGGCACGGGCGTCGAGCCGGACGCGCGCCAGCCAGCGCACCGGCATCCACCAGTAGATTTCCCCGGCGATGTCCGGCACCGACGTGAACGTCGACTCCAGGATCAGAGCGCCGGCTTCGACCTGCCCGGCCAGGCGCGCAGCGACCGCCCCGCCCATGGAGCGCCCGAACAGCACGATCCGCCCGGGCGGCACGGCGGCTTCGTCGACCAGCCAGCGCCACGCCGCCGCAGCATCGAGATCCAGACCGTCCTCCTCGACCCGGCCGCTGCTCTGACCGTAGCCACGGTAGTCGTAGATCAGTACGCTCAGGCCCAGGTCGTGGAAAATCCGCAGGCTGTCGAGCCGGTGCGAAACATTGCCGGCGTTGCCGTGGCTGAAATGCAGCGCCCCGCGCGCCTCGGGGTGCGGCAGCCACCAGGCGTGCAGGCGCTCCCCGTCGGCCGTCTCCAGCCAGATTTCCTGATAGTCCAGCCCCATCTGGGCCGGGCTGGCGGCCAGGTCACGGCCGCCCACGTGCGGCAGGAAGACCAGCCGCGACTGGAACACGAACAAAAGCAGCAAAAGGGCCGCATAGACGACGACCAGCATCAGCACGGCACGAACCAGCATGCACTCTCCCGTCCGACCCCGGCCCGGACCCTCGGTCCACCGGCGCCTGATTCCATCCCGCCCCGTTTGCCAGCCAGGCGAATCCCCATTATCATACCGGCTCTGGAAATCCCGGGCGATTAGCTCAGCGGGAGAGCACTGTCTTCACACGGCAGGGGTCGCTGGTTCGAACCCAGCATCGCCCACCATCCTTGATTCAATCATCAAATCCCAGGACTGTCATGGGTTTCTCGTCTCACGGGATACCTGCCGACAACGACGGGTAATTGCCTTGGGAAACGCTCTGCTCGCGGAGGTCGTGGCGTACTACCAGTCTTTCTGAACCAGCGCCTTGCGGTTCTTGCTCATTAATTGATCCAGCCCTGGTGGGCGTGGCCGGCGCAAGGCGGATCGCCGTCATCCAGGCAACCGGCGCTGCGCTCAGCGTTCGCGCGTGCGCAGTTCGAGCTGGTCGAGCACGCCCTCCAGGAGCAGCGCATTACGGCGGCGACGGCTGTCCAGGCT
>PWJA01000283.1 GCA_003560975.1 Gammaproteobacteria bacterium | reverse complement strand
TGCTGGCGCAACTCGGCGTTGCGTTCCTTGGAAAGGGCTTGCCATTCCCTGCGGAACGCGTCTTGATTTGCGCCAGCACAGTGGCTCTGAGTGTTACCTACCTTACCGCGTGGCCCACTAGGTACCCTGGCGCTGGAGCGCGAGGGTCTCGTCGACCAGCAGGTCGGTGATCACGCGCTCGGCGGCCGCGCGCGAGAAATAGGTCTGGACGTTGGCCAGGCCGCCGTCGGATAGCGTTTGCCACAGCTCCGGGTCGGTGTAGGCCCGAACCGTTTCCGCGGCGAAGGAGCGGGCGTCCGCGGCCATCAGCACGTCCTCGCCGTGAACCAGGAACATGCCTTCGGCGGCACAGGCGGTGGCCACCACCGGCAGTCCCCAGGCCATGGCCTGGTTGACCTTGCCCTTGACCCCGGCGCCGTAGCGCAAGGGCGCCAGCGACAGCCGGCAGCCGTTCAGGTACGGCTCCAGGTCCTCGACGAATCCGTGCAGGACAATGCCTTCGCCGGCCCTGGCGCGCAGCGCATCGGGCATGCGGCTGCCGATCAGGTGCAGGCGGACCTCGGGCAGTTCGGCCCGGATCAGCGGAAAGATTTCGTCGATCAGCCACTCGGCCGCATCCACGTTGGGCGGATGCTGGAAACCGCCGACGAACATCAGGTCGCGGCGCGGCTCCCAGCCCTGCTGCCGTCCGTGCACGGTGTGGATGTTCGACAGCACGCGCACATCGGCTTGCGGCACCTGTTCGGCCAGCAGCTCCCGCTCGACCGGACTGACGACCAGGGTGGTGTCGGCCTCGTTCATCAGCTTCAGCTCGATCCGGCGCGTGGCGGCCGCGGCCGCGGCCATCGACTCGCTGCCGCTCAGCTCGGCCTGGCGCTGTTCGCGCAGAAAATGCAGATCGACCGTGTCGAACACCAGGCGGGCACGGGGACAGCAGCGCCGGATCGGCTTGAGCAGTGGTTCGAGCACGTAGTGGCGGCTGACCAGGACCAGATCCAGATCCTTGCCGTAGCGTTTCAGCCAGGCCTCCGGCGAGTTCACCTCGGGTGCGGCCAGCACTTCCACGCCGCGCCGCTGCAGGGCCTCGGAGTAGCGCCCGTCCCAGGCCAGGTTCTGCGGCATGAAGGTGACCTGCCAGCCCTGTTCGACCATCAGTTCCAGCATGGCGGTAAAGCGCACCGAGCCGGAATCGTGGTCCGGCATGGGGGTGGTTGCATCGATCAGCAGGGCCCGCCCGCGCGCGCGGTGGAAGCGGGCGCGGCGAACCGGATCGGGGCGATCGCTGTCGATCCGGTGCGGCGGCTGCCGGCCCAGTTCGTCGCGCCAGCGTTCGCTGAACTTGTCCCGGTTGACGGCCTGGTAGCGCTTGGTCCCGCTGGTCTCGTCGGTGCCCGAACTGATCCCTTCGTGATGGATGATGGTGCAGGCCGGCTGGCAGAACACCTTGAGTCCGCGTTGCCGAACGCGGAAACACAGGTCGGTGTCCTCGTAATAGGCCGGGGCATAGTGGCGATCGAAGCCGCTGAGTTCGGCGAACAGGCTGGTGCGGATGGCCAGGCAGGCGCCGGAGACGTAGTCGGCCTCGCTGGCGAAGTTGTACTGGGGCAGATCCGGCGACTCGCCGCGGCCGTAGTTCCAGCCGCTGGCATCGTCGAAAATGATGCCCCCGGCCTCCTGCAGCCGTCCGTCGGGATAGACCAGCCGCGCCCCGGCGATGCCGACATCGGAAAAGTGCTCGAAGGTCTCCAGCAGCGCCTCCAGCCAGCCGGCGGTGACCGTGGTGTCGTTGTTCAGAAAGACCAGGAACTCGCCGCGGGCGCGTTCGGCGCCGGCGTTGCAGCTGGCGATGAAGCCGCTGTTTTCGGCGTTGCGCACCGTCTCCAGGCCCTCACAGCGGGCCAGGAAATCGTCCGTGGCATCGCTGGAGCAGTCGTCGACGACGATGATCTCGAAGGATGTGGGTCCGGCCTGGTCCAGGATGCTGTGCAGGCAGGCCGCGGTGTAGGCGACCTTGTTGTAGACCGGGATGACGATGCTGGCGCGCGGGTGCTCGGGGCGGGCCAGGCGCACCGGATCGAGTCGCTCGTGCTCGACCGGCGCTTCGATCACCGGCACGGTCGATCGCTCCTGGACCGGTGGCGCCGTGCCCTGGGCCATGTGCAGGGTGTTGCGCAGGCCGTGGAAGCGCAGGCTGTGGAGCAGTCGCCGGGCCAGACGCGGCCACGTCAGCGGGTTCCAGGCCCGCCGCCGGCGGACCTGGCTGGCGAGCCGGGTGGCAAAGCGCAGCGGCTTCGTCCAGCGCCACGAGCGGCTGGCGAGGATGAGCCGGAGCTCGGCGTGCAGGGCGTCGAGAGAGGCCTGGGTCCGGGCCAGGTCCTGCTCGGTCCGGGCCAGGTTCTGTTCGACCCGGGCCAGGTCCTGTTGGGTCCGGGCCAGCTGCGCCCGGGTCTGTTCCAGGTGGTCCTGGCTTTCGGCCAGGCGCTTGTTGAGCGTGTCGAGCTGGTCGGCCAGATCCCGCACCGTGCCGCGCTCGGCCTCCAGTTCCAGCTCGAGCGAGCGTGCCCAGCGGGTGCGTTCCTCGCTCAGGCGCTCGTAGCGTCCGGCCCAGTCGGCGCGCTCGCCCAGTTCCTGCTCCAGCTCGGCCGCCCGCTCCCGCAGGCGCGCGACGCGCCGGCGGCTGGCGACCAGGCGTGCGCTGATCATGGCCGCCGCGGCGTGCTCGGGGTTGGCCGGGGCCGGCGCCGGGCAGACCGCCCCGGTGGCCGGCACCAGCTGCCAGTAGCGCTGGAGCACGGTCGCCATGTCGCTTTCGGCCGGCGCGCGCGCGGCCGTTTCGGCCAGCTGCTGCGGCGCACCGTGGAGCCGCTCGATCAGCTCGAGCAGGGAATCGGGGTCGGGATCGAACAGCCAGCCGGTCCGGCCGGATTCGATGCGTTCGACAAAGCTGCCCAGGCGCGTGGCGATGACCGGGATGTGGAGCGAACGCATCTCCGAGAGCGTGTAGTTCCAGGTCTCTGGCACGGTCGACAGGAACAGCGCGCCCTGCGGGCCGAGTCCGGCGAGCAGTTCGGGCAGGCGGTCGCGTTGGTAGTCGAGCAGGATGTCGACGCCGGGGCGACCGAAAAACCGCATGCCGTGCCGACCGCAGCCCAGCAGGGTGATGTCGGCAAAGCGGCGCAGCCGCTCCAGGGACTCATCGAGCAGATTCAGCCCCTTGCCCGGAGACAGGCGGCCGGTGATGACCAGGTTCAGGCGACCCGCGCGACCCGGTCGCTCGCTGATCGTCGGCACCGGGCCGGACCAGCCGCTGAAGCCATGGCCAATGACCTGGGCCCGGGGCAGGGCGTTTCCGGTCAGCGCCTGCCAGCGGCGCAGCACTTCAAAGGTGGGCGCCAGTAGATGCAGCTGCCGGGTCTCGATGCACTCCAGCCAGGCCGAGCTCAGCCGCTTCCAGTGGGCGCCGTGGCGAGCCCGGAACAGGAGCTGGTCGGCGTGCGCGGCCAGCGCCCGGTCCAGGTCGACGCCGCCGCGCCCGTCGTCCCAGGCCAGCGGGTCCTGGTCGAGCACCGGCCAGGCCGGGTAGAAATCGTGCAGGATCTGGGCCGTGGGCAGCTCCGTGCGCAGCGCGTCCAGGCTGTGCCCGATCAGCGACGAGACCAGAATCCGGGTCACCCCGAATCGTTCGATGAGCCGCTCCAGCATTTGGGCGTAGCGCGGATCGGAGACCACGCTATCGGCAATCGCCGGACACAGGGGCAGTTCCCGAACCAGGCCACGGCCCGGCCCGGCCGCGTACAGGCGCAGGAACTGCCCGTGGACCGTGCCGCGCGGATCGCCGCCGGCCGAGAGCACCAGGTGATGTCCCGCCTCGTCCGCGGCCGCCACGTCGGCGATCCAGCGCGCCACGCCACCGCCCCAGTCGTGGCTGATGTGCAGGGTGACCGGGTCCTGATCCAGTCCGACCGCCGGCGCTTTCGGCAGCCCGGTTTCGGCCAGCAGCGCCTGCAGGCGCAGGCGGGCTGACCCGAGCGCGGCGGCCGCGGCCGGGTCGGCGTCGGCGCCGGCCGCGAGCGGGCGCGCCGGGTCATGAACGAACAGGCTGTCGAGCAACAGGGCAGGCGAGTCCTCGTCCAGTTCGTCCGGGGAGCCCGGCGGCAGGTACAGACAGTCCACGGGAAAATCGCCGATCGGCAGGGCCCGGTGGTCGCCGCACAGCCACAGCCAGGCATCGATCTGCGCGGCGTCAAGGTCGTGGCTGAGGTCGAACAGGGGGTTGACCGGATCGGCGTAGTTGCCCGCCGGCAGGCGCGGCAGCGGGGCGACGTGCCCGGCGGCGGCGGCCAGGCGCGCGCGCCAGTAGCGCGGCAGGCCGAGTCCGCTGCGCACGATCATCAGCCCGTACGCCCGGTCGAGCGTGCGCGCCGCGGCCAGAAGTTCGGGCCAGCCGGGCCGGCGCGGACGGGCCGAGTTCCAGCGCTTGACCGGCGGATCGCCGGCCACGGTCAGCGTCCGCAGCCAGTCTTCGTCGATCCGGCCGAGCGCGTCGGGCAGGGCGATGAACTGAATCGGTGGGACAGCGGCAGAAGAATGCGGGTTCATAAGCGACCTGACGAGGCGGCGCCGTGCCGATGACACAGGCTGCCAGCCTTTATACTCCACGAAAGTCTGCCTGCGTTGCCGGCAGGCCTGAGAAACACCCGACATTATCCCTCATTCAGGTTTCCCGTCCGAGTTCAATGGCGCGCAAGCGATCCCCCGGCAAGACTCCTCGCGGCTGGCTGTACCGGTGTTCTCGCGCCGTGCTGCTGTTCGCCCTCGGCTGCGGCCTGGGTGCGATCGGTCCGTGGGTGTGGTGGCTGGACCGGGAGGCCGGCCAGCGCTTTGCCGACCGCCAGTGGAGCCAGGCCAGCCGGGTCTACGCGCGCGCCCTGGAGCTGTACCCGGATCGGGCGCTGAGCGCGGAGGCGCTGGCCCTGGAGCTGGCCGCGGTCGGCCTGCGGCCGGGCGACCCGAACCAGATCGGCCGCTTTGAGCACCGCGGCGATCGCGTCGAGGCCCACCTGCCGGGCTTTCTGTTTGCCGATGAACGCCAGCCGCCGCAGCGCCTGAGCATCCGCTTCCGCGCAGATGCGGTTGCCGAGATCCGCGACGGCGGCGGCCGGACGCTGAGCCTGGCCCGCGTGCCGCCGGCCGAGCTCGGCAGCCTGATGCCGCTGGACGATCGCGACCGTACGCTGGTCGCGCTGGCCGACTTTCCGCCGCTGCTGGTCACCGGCATCCAGGCCGTGGAGGATCGCCAGTTCGCCCACCATCACGGCGTCGATCCGCGCGGCCTGGTCCGGGCCGCCTGGGCCAACCTGCGCCACGGCCAGGTCGTGCAGGGCGGCAGCACGATCACCCAGCAGCTGGTCAAGAACCTGTTTCTGACCCCGGACCGCAGCCTGCTGCGCAAGGCCTCCGAAGCGGTCATGGCGATGAGCCTGGAGCGGCGCTTCGACAAGGCCGACATTCTCGAGGCCTACCTCAACGAGGTCTACCTGGGCCAGGACGGCGCGCGCGCGATCCACGGCTTTGGTCGCGCCGCCGAGCACTACTTCGGCCTCCCGGTCCAGGCCCTGGATGCTGGCCAGATCGCCCTGCTGGTCGGCATGGTTCGGGGCGCGTCCTGGTATCACCCGCAGCGCAATCCCGAGCGCGCCCGGGCCCGTCGCGACCGGGTCATCGACATGTTTTTCCAGACCGGTCTGATCGAGGAGGAGCAATGGCGCGCCGCGCGCAGCGCGGCGCTGGACGTGCGCGACGGCCAGGCCCGCCCGGTGCGCCGCCACGACGGTTTTCTCGACCTGGTCTCGCGCCAGCTGCGCCGCGATTACCGCGATCGCGACCTGCGCGGTACGGGGCTGCGCATTTTCACCACCCTGGACCCGGTCGCCCAGCAGCACGCCGAACGAGTTCTGGCCGATGGCCTGGCGCGGGTCGAAAGCCAGCCGGATCAGCTGCAGGGCGCGATCGTGCTGGTCGAGCCGGCCTCGGGCGAGATCCGGGCCCTGGTCGGCGACCGCCATCCGGGACGCTTCGGCTTCAACCGGGCGCTGGATGCGCGCCGACCGGTCGGGTCGGTGATCAAGCCGTTCATCTATCTGCTGGCCCTGGCCCAGCCGGAACGCTGGCACCTGGTCTCGACCCTGGACGATGCGCCGCTGGCCGTTCCGGTGCGCGGGCACGATCCCTGGCGGCCGCGCAACTACGACAACCAGAGCCATGGCGAGGTCGCCCTGATGGACGCCCTGGCCCGCTCGCTCAACCAGGCGACCGTCGCCCTGGGCCTGGAGGTCGGCTTGCCGGCCCTGCTTCGGCTCTTCGACCAGTTCGGTATTTCCGGACCCGGCGATGCGCATCCGTCGGCGCTGCTCGGCGCCGTCGACCTGACCCCGCTGCAGGTCGCCCAGCTGTACCAGCCGCTGGCCGCCGAAGGCTACAGTGCGCCGCTGCGTTCGATTACCCAGGTGGTCGACGCCGACGGCAGCGAGATCGGCCGCTACGGCACGCGCATGCGCCCGATCCGCGAGCGCGAGGCGCTGGCCCTGCTCGATGTCGCCCTGCGCCACGCGGTCACCGACGGCACCGCCCGCAGCCTGTCCTGGCGCCTGCCGAACGACCCGGGCGTGCGCGGCAAGACCGGCACCACGAACGACCGCCGCGACGCCTGGTTTGTCGGCTATACCGACGACTGGCTGGGCGTGGTCTGGACCGGGCGCGACGACAACGCGCCGGCCGAAGTCAGCGGCGCGGCCAGCGCCCTGCCGATCTGGGCGGACCTGTTCGGGGCCCTGCCGCTGCGCGCGCCGGCGCGCAGCTGGCCGGAGCGCATCGAGTGGTACTGGATCGACTGGCCGCGGCCACTGCTGGCCGGCGAGGACTGCCCGAACGCGCGCGCCGTTCCGTTCGTGGTCGGCAGTCAGCCGACGGACTACTCGCCGTGCATGGGCATCGAGCCGGACCCGCCCCGGCGGCGGCTGTGGCGGCGCCATTGACCCGGCAACCCAACTAGAATAGCCGCATGCCATTCACCCCAAGCCCGTGGAGGGCCCGTTGATGTCGAAATTCCTGGCTTTCTCCGTTCCTGCCTGCCTGGGGCGGTTCGTGCTGCTGGCCGCTCCCCTGGCCCTGGCGGTCGGCTGCGCCACCCAGGCGCCGGCGCCGGTGGACGACCGCATCGCGGCCGAGCAGGTGCGGGCCCCGGCCGCGGCCGAAACCCGGGGGCTGCAGGTGTTCGCGCTGCGCAATCCGGCCGTGACCGAGCTCAGCGAGGCCGCGGTCCAGGCCGAGCAGGCGGGCGATCTGGGGCGCGCGGTCACCCTGCTCGAGCGCGCCCTGCGGATCGAGCCGCGCGACCCGGAGCTGCTCCAGCAGATCGCCGAGATCCGGCTGGGCCAGGGCCAGTGGGACCAGGCCGAGAGTCACGCCCGGCGCTCGTTCGACGTCGGCCCGCGCGTCGGCGAGCTGTGCCAGCGCAACTGGCGGACCATCGCCCTGGCTCGGGAGCGCCAGGGCGAAAGCGAAGCCGCGCGGAGCGCGCGCGACCGGCTCCAGGCCTGCCAGGTCGAGCCGCCGCCGCGCCTGTGAGGGTCTGATGGCGGGCGCGCTGGCCCAGGCATTCGACGTCGACGGCGCGCTCGCCCGCGCCCTCCCGGCCTTCCGACCGCGTTCCGGGCAGCTGGAGCTGGCCGAGGCCATCGCCGAATCGCTGGACAGCGGTACCGACCTGGTGGCCGAGGCGGCGACCGGCACGGGCAAGACGCTGGCCTACCTGGTCCCGGTGCTGCTGCGCGACGAGCGCGCGATCATCTCCACCGGCACCCTCAACCTGCAGGACCAGCTGTTCCGGCGCGACCTGCCGCTGGCCCTGCGCGGGCTCGGGCTGGAGCGCCGTGTCGCGCTGCTCAAGGGGCGCTCGAACTACCTGTGCCTGCAGCGCCTGGAGCAGCACCTGGCCGACCCGGACAACAGCGCCGGCCTGGTCGACGAACTGCGCCGGGTCCGGGCCTGGTCGCGCGCCACCGAGTCCGGCGAGGTCAGCGAAGTCGACGACGTGGCCGCCGATTCGCCGGTCTGGCCGCTGGTGACCTCCACCCAGGACAACTGCCTGGGCAGCGAATGCCCGCGCCTCAACGAGTGCCACCTGGTCCGGGCCCGCCGCCAGGCCCAGGAAGCCGACGTGGTCGTGGTCAATCACCATCTGCTGTTCGCCGACCTGGCCCTGAAGCAGACCGGGTTCGGCGAGGTCCTGCCGGGGGCGGCGGCGGTGATCATCGACGAGGCCCACCAGGTGCCCGAAACCGCGATGCGATTTTTTTCGCGCGGCCTGAGCGCCTGGCAGGTCCGCGAACTGGCCCGCGACGCGCTCGCCGCCTGTGCCGGGGCCGAAGGCAGCCTGCACCTGCTGCGCGCGCCCATCGAGGCGGTTCGCGATGCGCTCAAGCAGGCGGCCAGCGCCATGGTCGAGCGCCCGCCGCGCGGCGAGTTCGCCCTGATCGCGCCGCTGCGCCCGGAGTTCGAGCAGCTTCAGCGCGCGCTGGAGCAGCTCGCCGCCGCGCTGGAGCCGCTCGCCGAGCAGACCCGGGACCTGGCCGGCTGCGCCGACCGGGCGGTCCACCACGCTCAGGCCCTGGGCGCGTTCCTGCAGGGCCAGGAGGGCTGCGTGCGCTGGTTCTCGCAGCGCCGCGGACAGTTCCAGCTCAACCTCACGCCGCTGGACGTGGCCGGCCCGCTGGCCGAGCTGCGCGAACGCGCGCCGGCGACCTGGATCATGACCTCGGCGACGCTGGCGGTCGGTCGCCGCTTCGATCATTTCACCTCGCGCCTGGGTCTGGAAACGGCCCGCCAGCTGGTCATCGAAAGCCCGTTCGACTACGCCGCCCAGACCCGCCTGTGGCTGCCCGAAGGGCTGCCCGAGCCGCGCGACCCGGCCCATACCGAGGTGCTGCTCGAGCGCGTCCTGCCGGTGCTCCGGGCCGGGCGCGGGCGCGCCTTCGTGCTGTTCACCTCGCACCGCGCCCTGCGCCGGGCGGCCGAATGGCTGCGTGCCCGGACCGATTTCAACCTGCTCGTCCAGGAGGAAGCGCCGCGCCACGTGCTGCTCGGACGGTTCCGGACCGAGCCGGACAGCATCCTGCTCGGCGCGGCCAGTTTCTGGGAGGGCGTGGACGTGCCCGGAGAGGCCCTGAGCGTGGTCGTGATCGACAAGCTGCCCTTTGCCGCACCCGACGACCCGGTGCTCGAGGCGACCCTGAGCGCGGTGCGCGAGGCCGGAGACAATCCGTTCACCATGGTTCAGCTGCCCCAGGCCGTGCTGACCCTCAAGCAGGGCGCGGGCCGCCTGATTCGCCAGGCCGAGGACTTCGGCGTGCTGATCCTGGGGGATCCGCGCCTGCAGACCCGATCCTACGGCCGCCTGTTCCTGTCCAGCTTGCCGCCCATGACCCGGGTCGACAGCGCCGCCGCGGCCGCGACCTTCCTGCGCGAGCGCCTGTCGGCATGAACATCCTGGCGATCGAAACGGCCACGCCGCGCTGCTCGGTGGCCCTGCAGGCGGGCAGCGAGGTGCGGGTCCGCGCCGAACTCGCGCCGCGCGGACACGCCACCCTGCTGCTGCCCTGGATCGGCGAACTGCTGGCCGAGGCCGGCCTGGCCTGGGCCGACCTGGACCGGATCGCGGTCGGCCGCGGCCCGGGTGGTTTCACCAGCCTGCGCATCGGCCTGAGCGTGGCCCAGGGGATCGCTCTGGGCCACGATCTGCCGATCGCCCCGGTTTCCAGCCTGGCCGCGCTGGCCCTGGCCGCCGACCCCGACGGCGAGCACGAGCACGTGCTGGCCCTGATCGATGCGCGCATGGGCGAGGTCTTTGTCGGCGCCTACCGCCGTGGCCCGGACGGCCTGACGCCGATCGAGGCGGAGAAGGTGGTCGGCCCGGCTCGCCTGCAGGTCCCGGTCGGCGGGCCCTGGCTGGTTGCCGGCTCCGGTCTGGCGGCCTACCCGGAGACGATCGAATCGCGCCTGACCGGCGCCGTCGCCGACCGGCGCCCGCAGGCCTGGCCCGAGGCCCGCCAGACCCTGGTTCTCGGCGCAAAGGCCAGAACCGTTCCGGCCTGGGAGCTGGAACCGGTGTACGTGCGCAACGATGTGACCCACCAGTGAGTCTGGGACTCCGGCGGTGCTGCCGATGGCCCGGCTACCTGCCCGGGCCGTTGAGCGCGGCCAGCAGGGCGCGGCCGTCGGCGTGTCCGGACTGGCCGGCCAGGTAGGCCTCGACTTCCTGCCGACAGCGCTGGCTGTCGGCTTCGAGCAGTGAGCGCTTGACCGCGGGCAGGGCGGCCGGCGGCATGCTCAGTCGGTTCAGACCCAGACCGAGCAGCAGCCGGGCGCTCTGCTCGTTGCCGGCCAGTTCGCCGCACACGGTCACGCTGATGCCGTGGCGCTGGCCGGCCTGCTGAATCCGGCGCAGCAGCAGCAGCACGGCCGGATGGGTCGGGTCGTAGAGGTAGTTGACCAGTTCGTCGGAGCGGTCCATGGCCAGCACGTACTGGATCAGGTCGTTGGTCCCGATGGAGAAAAAGTCGAGCTCGGTGGCCAGCTGATCGGCGATGAGCGCGGCCGCCGGGGTCTCGATCATGCCGCCGATCGGCAATTCCGGATCGATGGTTTCGCCCTCGGCGCGCAGATCCTCGCGGCACGCGGCGATGAAGCTGCGCGCCTGGCGGACTTCGTCGGCGCCGGTCAGCATGGGCAGGAGGATTTCGACCGGGCCGTGCACGGAGGCGCGCAGGATGGCGCGGATCTGCTGGCGGAACAGATCCTTCATGGCCAGCGACAGGCGCAGGCCGCGCAGGCCCAGGGCCGGATTCGGTCCCTGGGTATAGGCGAGCACGGGCGGCAGCTTGTCGCCGCCGGCGTCCAGCGTGCGGATGGTCACCGGCCGCCCCTGCATGATGTCGACGGCCGCGCGGTAGGCCCGGTACTGGCGCTCTTCGTCGGGCAGGCTGTCGGCGAGGTAGAGATACTCGGTGCGCATCAGGCCGACGCCGTCGACGCCGGAATCCAGACAGCGCTCGAACTCCGGGTCCAGGTCGGCGTTGCCGAGCAGGATGAACGGGTGATCGTCGACGGTTCGCGACGGACGGCCCAGGTAGCGGCGCAGGTCCAGGCGCCGCCGCTGCCAGGCTTCGCGCTTGTCGCGGTAGTGGGCGAGGAGGCCGTCGTCGGGGCCGGCCAGGACCGCGCCGTAATGCCCGTCGAGAATGATCGGCTCGTTCTCGCGCAGCAGGTCGAGGGCGTTGTGCACGCCGACCAGCATGGGAATTTCCAGGCTGCGGGCAAGGATGGCGGCATGCGACCAGGGCCCGCCGTGTTCGGTGATCAGCCCGGCGACCTTGCGCTGCGACAGGACCGTCATCTCGGCCGGCCCGAGCTCGCCGGCGACCACGATGGTATCGGCCAGTTCGTGCGGCATCTCGCTGCCGATGCGGGTCCCGGGCTGGTCGGCCAGCTCACGCTGGACCAGGCTCACGGCCTGCTCCAGGTCCTCGCGGCGCAGGGCGAGATAATCGTCGGCCATGCGCCGGAACTCGTTCTGAAAGTGCTCGCTTTGCCGAACCAGGGCCCACTCGGCGTTGATCCGGTCGCTCCGAACCAGTTCCTCGGTGGAGCGGATCAACAGCGGATCGCGCAGGATGAGGCGATGGGCTTCCAGCAGTTCGCGCGCGGTCTCGCTGGCGTTGCGGTCGAGCCGGTCGAGCAGGCGCTTGAGGAAATCCTCGCCGCGGCCGAAGGCGGCCTGCAGGCGCTCGATCTCGTCGTCGACGGACGCCTCGTCGAGATGGTACTCGGGTATCGAGAGCTCGCCCGGAGTCAGCCGGTGGACCCGGCCGAGGGCAATGCCGCTGGTCACGCCCAGCCCGGTCAGGCCGAGGCTCATTGATCTTCTCCGAAGCGCGTGTCGAACAGCCGGGACAGCGCTTCCAGGGCGGCGGCCTCGTCCGGACCGTCGCAGACCGCGACCAGCTCCGTGCCGCACGGAGCGGCCAGCAGCAGAACCCCCATGATGGACTTGGCGTTGACCCGGCGGCCGTCGCGTTCCAGCCATACCTCGGCCTCGAAGCGGCTGGCGGTCTGAACCAGCTTGCTGGCCGCCCGGGCGTGCAGGCCGAGCCGATTGGTCAGGGTCAGGGTGCGCTCGATCATGAGCTGACGATGCCCTGGTGGCCGCCGAGGTCGGCCAGCCCGGCCAGCTCGAAGGCCGGTTTGTCGGCGTGGGTGATGACCTTGAGCAGCATCGGCAGGTTCAGCCCGGAAACCACCGGCAGGCCGTGCCGTGCCGCGGCGCGCACGGCCAGGTTGTGCGGGGTGGCTCCGGGCAGGTCGGTCAGGATCACCGCGCCGCCGGGATCCAGGCTGCCGGCCAGGGCGCCGACCAGGTCGGCCAGGCCGGCATCCGGGTCGGTCTGGCCGCCGATGGAGACGGTGGTCAGGCGCAGATCGCGCCCGAGGATGAGCTCGGCCTGGTGGCGCAGGGACTCGCCCACCCCCTTGTGGGTGACCAGCACGATGCCGGTCATGCCTGCAGCTCGCGGTGGCTCATGACCACGCGCTGGCCCTGGGCCTGCAGCTCCGCGCCCATGCGGCTGGCCAGGTAGACCGAGCGGTGCTGGCCGCCGGTGCAGCCGATGGCGATGGTCAGCAGGCTGCGCTGGTCCTCGGCCAGGGCCGGCAGCCAGCGCCGGACGAACTGGAGGACGTCGGTGTAGAACGCCTCGACGCGCTCGTGCTGCTCCAGCCACTCACGCACCTCGCGATCCAGACCGGTGCGCGGGCGCAGCTCTTCGATCCAGTACGGGTTGGGCAGGCAGCGCGCGTCGAACACGAAATCCACGTCCAGCGGCACGCCGTTCTTGAACCCGAACGACTCCAGGACCAGGGTCTGGATGCCGCCCGAGCCGGCCTGGCCGACGCACTTGAGGACCTGGCGCCGGAGCTGGTGGACGTTGGTCTCGGAGGTGTTGATGATCCAGTCGGCGCGCTCGCGCAGGCTGGCCAGCAGTTTGCGTTCGGTGGCAATCGCGGCCTCGAGGCTGGCGCTGTCGCTGAGCGGGTGGCGCCGCCGCGTTTCGCTGAAGCGCCGGGCGATCACGGCCGTCTCGGCCTCCAGAAAGAGGAGGCGGAAGCCGGACGCGCGCGGCAGCTGGTCGAGCAGGGCCATGAGGCGCTCGATGCCGTCGGCCCCGGTTCGTGCATCGATGCCGATGGCCACGCGCGCGTAGCGGGTCGGGCGCGAGCGGATCTCGCTGACCAGGCCGGGCAGCAGCCCGCCGGGCAGGTTGTCCACGCAGTAGTAGCCGAGGTCTTCCAGGGCCTGCAGGGCCAGCGACTTGCCGCTGCCCGACAGGCCGCTGATGACGACCATGGGGACCGATTCGGTGCTCATGTCGGCTTGGACATCAGGCGGGTGTGGCGTTCCACGAACTCGTCGGCCGCGTCAAAGCCCTTCAGGCGCAGCATGAAATCGCGCACCGCGACCTCGGCCATGACGGCCAGGTTGCGTCCGGCCAGCACCGGCAGGTTGATCTGCGGGATCTCCAGGTCGAGCACCCGGCGGCTGCCGATGTTTCCGTGCAGGCGGTCGCCGCTGCCGTGCTCGTCGCCGGGCGGGTGCAGGTGGACGATCAGGCGCAGGTACTTGCTCGCCTTGACCGTGGCGTCGCCGAACATGCGCCGCACGTTGAGAATGCCCAGACCGCGCACCTCCAGGCAGTCGCGCAGGACCGGCGGACACGAGCCCTCGACGATGTCGGGGGTGAGCTGGGTGAACTCCGGCGCGTCGTCGGCGATGAGGCGGTGGCCGCGGGTGAGCAGCTCCAGGGCCAGCTCCGATTTGCCGGTGCCGGCCTCGCCGGTAATCAACACGCCGATGGTGAAGATTTCCAGGAACACGCCGTGCAGGGTGACCTGCGCGGCCAGCGTCCGGGCCACCTGGTACTCGAGAAAGCTGACCAGCTCCCAGGCCGGCTGGCTCGCCGCCAGCAGCGGCGTGGCGCTGTCGCGGGCGGCCTGTTCCAGATCGCGCGCGATCTCCAGCCCGCCGGCGACGATGACCATGGCCGGGCGCGCGTCCATGATCCGGGCCAGGGTTTCCCAGCGCTGGCGTGCGTCCAGGCCGTCGAGCCAGCGGATTTCCTCCTCGCCGATGACCTGGATGCGGTTGGGGTGAATCAGGTTCAGAAAGCCGACCAGCGCGGGGCGGACGCCGAATCCGGTCGCGCTGATGCGGGCCTGATCGGCCTGTTGCTCGCCGACCACCCACTTCAGGCCGAGGCGCTCGCCGAAGCGCTGTTGCAGGTCGGCCGGGCTGACGCTCCGGCTCACGGCCCGCCGGCGCCGGCGGGCGGTTCGCTGATGATTTTCATGATCTCGTCGGAGCCGCCGGCCTCGCGCAGGCGGTTGCGGCAGGTCTCGTCGCCGAAGCGCTCGGCGATCCCGGCCAGCAGGCGCAGATGCACGTCGGTGCAGTGGGCCGGCACGGCGAGGGCAAAAAACAGGTCCACGCGCGCATCGTCCGGGGCGTCGAACTCGATCCCCGAGCTCAGCCGAACCAGGCAGCCGGCCACGTTGGACTGGCCCTCGACCCGCCCGTGCGGGATCGCCACCCCGTGGCCCAGGCCGGTGGAGCCCAGGCGCTCGCGCTGGCACAGGCTTTCGAAGATGTCGCGCGCGTGGCCGCTGGCGTCGTCCGCGGCGAGGAGCTCGGCCGCTTTTTCCAGCAGGGCCTTCTTGCTGGACACCGCAACGTCGACGGCGATGCGCTCGGAGGACAGGATGTCGGCAAGTTCCACGACGGCGGCTCTGCAGCTGGAGTGAGAAATCCCGGGCGGGGGTACGGTCGGGTCAGGCCGAGTTGCGGTGGTCCGTGACCCGGCTCTTGTGGCGCCGGACCTGGCGGTCGAGCTTGTCGATGAGGCTGTCGATGGCCGCGTACATGTCCTCGGCAACCGCCTCGGCATGAATCGCGTTGGTCTTGCCGCCGGCGTGCAGGGTGCCGTCGGCCATGTGTTCGAGTTTTTCCAGGCGCAGGACGAAATGTCCCGAGATCAGGTTGTCGAAATGGCGCTCCAGGCGCTCGGACTTTTCGTGGATGTAGGCTCTCAGGGCCTGGGTCACTTCGACGTTCTGACCGGTGACTTCGAGTTGCATGCGTTCGCTCCTTGATCGTTATGGTGCCGGTCTGGATCGCACCGGCTTGTTATCTCTATAGTCCGGATTTTACCTGATTGGCCGGCGTGTGCAGTGGATCGCCCGCCTTCAGGCATTCATGCGCGCCGTGCGGCGGCGCTGGGCCGACCCGGGAATCCCGAGCTGCTCGCGATACTTGGCCACGGTCCGGCGGGCCAGCAGAATGCCCTGTTCGGCCAGACGATCGGCCAGGGCCTGATCCGAACACGGTTTGCCGGGCGTCTCGGCGCTGATCATCTGGCGCAGCTGGGCCTTGATCGCGGTGGCGCTGACCTCGGCGCCGTCGCTGCCGGCCAGGCCGACCGAGAAAAAGTGCTTGAGTTCGAAGGTCCCGCGCGGGGTGTGGGCGTATTTCTGCGTGGTCGCGCGCGAGACCGTGGATTCGTGCACGCCGACCTTCTCGGCGATCTCGCGCTGCAGCAGCGGGCGCATGGCGGTTTCGCCGCGCTCGAGGAAGCCGGCCTGGCGCTGCACGATGGCCTCGGTCACCGCCAGCAGGGTCTGGTTGCGCATTTCCAGCCCGCTGATCAGCCAGCGCGCCTCCTGCAGGCGGTCTTTCAGATACTGCTTGTCCTGGCCGCGGCTCTGGCGCAGCAGGTTCATGTAGGTCTTGTTCAGGCGCAGGCCCGGATCGCTGTCCGGGTTGAGGCTGACCCGCCAGCCGGTCTCGGTCTGGGAGACGTAGACGTCCGGGATCACGTAGTTTTCGCGCTCGCTGCCGAAGCGGCTGCACGGATGCGGATTGAGCGACCGGATCAGGCCGATGGCGACTTCCAGGTCGGCCGGCGCGAAGCCGGTATCGCGGGCCAGCGCCTTGAGGTCGTGGCGGCCGAGGTCTTCCAGGCGGTATTCGACGATGTGCGTGGCCAGGCCCAGGCCCGGGGTGTCGGAAGGGCGGGTTCCCAGCTGCACCCGCAGGCATTCGCGCAGGTCGCGACTGGCCACGCCGACCGGCTCGAAATGCTGGATGCGCTCCAGCACCGCGGCCACCTCGGCGGTCGAGACCAGGTACTCCGGGGCCAGCGAGGCGCGCAGGGTCTCGAGGTCGTCCTGGAGGTAGCCGTCGTCGTCCAGGGCGTAGATGATGGCCCGGGCGATGGCCTCGTCGGTGGCCGAGAAACTCGACAGGTTGACCTGCCACAGCAGGTGGTGCTGCAGGGACTCGTCGGCGCGGTCGCTGATGAACTCGTCGTAGCGCGGGGCCTCGCCGGCCACGGAAAAGCCGTCCGGCAGATCGTCGAAGCCGTAGTCTTCGCCGATCTCGACTTCGGTCGAGGACTCGCCCTCGCCGTCGCCGTCGCCGGCCGGCTCCTCGACCCGATCCTCGGGCCGCTCCAGGAGCGGGTTGGAATCGAGCACGTTCTGGATGTGGTCCTTGAGCTCGAGCCGGTTGAGCTGGAGCAGGGCGATGGCCTGGCGCAGCTGCGGGGCCAGCTTGAGTTTCTGGCCGAGCTTTAGCTGCAGGCGGGCACCGGGTTTCATGGCTTCATTCTAGCCCCCCGGATGGAGCGCTGGCCATGCGCGCCGCGCCGGCTTCCTCGGCGCTCATCTGCGGGTCGGATTCGTCAAAGCCGGAACTCGGCTCCCAGGTAGACCTTGCGCACGTTCTCGTCTTCGAGCACTTCCTGCGGCTGGCCGTGGGTGAGCACCCGGCCCTCGGAAATGATGTAGGCGCGGTCGCAGATGCCCAGGGTCTCGCGTACGTTGTGGTCGGTGATCAGAATGCCGATGTTGCGTTCGGTCAGCTGCTTGACGATGCGCTGGATCTCGCCGACCGAGATCGGATCGACCCCGGCGAAGGGTTCGTCGAGCAGGATGAAGTTGGGGTTGCCGGCCAGGGCGCGGGCGATCTCCACCCGGCGGCGCTCGCCCCCGGACAGCGAGACGCCCATCTGGTCGGCCAGGTGGGCGACGTGGAAATCGTCCATCAGCCGGCCCAGTTCCAGGCGTCGGGCTTCGCGGTCGAGGTCCTTGCGCAGCTCGAGGATGGCCATGATGTTGTCGGCCACGCTGAGCTTGCGAAAGATCGAGGCCTCCTGCGGCAGGTAGCCCAGACCCTTGCGCGCGCGCTGGTGCATGTTCGCCCGGGTCAGGTCGGTGGTGCCGATGCGGATGCGGCCGCCGTCGGCCGGCACCAGGCCAACGACCATGTAGAAAGTGGTCGTCTTGCCGGCCCCGTTGGGGCCGAGCAGGCCGACGATTTCGCCGCGATCGACCTGCAGGGAAACATCGTGAACCACGGCGCGGCCGCGGTAGCGCTTGACCAGTTGCTCGGCGATCAGCATGGCCCGGACTCAGCCGTTCCGGTCCGCGGCCGGCGGCTCGTCGGCAGCGTCGTCCGGCGGGCGGGGCGCATTGTCCGACGATTCGTCCGGCGCATCATCCGGCGAGGGTTCCGGCTCGGGGGCGGGTTCCGACTCGTCGCTTTCGCGGCGCTGGCCGGGTTCGAGGACGAGCTCGACCCCGCCGGTCCCCTCGATGCGCTCGCTGCCGAGGTTGTAGGTCAGGTTGGCCCCGGAAAACGAGCCCTGGGCATCCTCGATGCGGGCGTCGCCGATCATGGTGATCTGGCCGGTCTGCAGGTCGTAGTTGATCTGCTCGGACTGACCGGTGGTCACGCTGCCGTCCTCCATCACCATCCGCCAGGTGGTCGGATTGCCGAACAGCTCGACCCGTTCGAGGTCGCCGTCGGTGCGGTAGGCGCGGCCCTCGTCGGCCTCGACGCGGAGGTCGCCCTGAACGATGCGCACGTTGCCCAGCAGGGTCTGCAGGCCCGTACGCATGTCGTAATCGCCGCGATCGGCGTTGATCTGAATGCGTTCCTGGCGCTGGTCAGCGCTGGCCGTGATCGCGGCCAGCGTCAGCGCCAGACCGATCAGGATGCAACTCGCCCTGTACATGGTCCGAGAACTCCACGATGTCGTCATCGAGCCGGATCAGCATGCTGCCGGCCTGGACGAAGGATCCCGCCTGGTGCATTTCCACCGGGCTCAACGACTGGATTGTACGCGCGCCGGCATGGTGATGCAGGCGGTCGGTGGTGATGCGGACCATTCCGGCCGGCGCCGGATGCTCCAGGACGACATTGCCGGCCAGCACCATTTCGTCCGCATCGCGCAGCAGCTCGGCGCGGTCGGCGCGGCCGCTCCAGTTCACCCCGTCGGGCTCGATGTGAAAATCGGGCTCGAACAGGGTCGCGACGCGGGTGGCCGAGTCGTGCTCCAGGCGCGGCCCGGACACCAGCAGCTCGACGCGCCCGTCGGCGGCGCGAAAGCGGGCCTGGAAGTCGATCAGGCTGTAGTCGAAGCGGGTGTCGGGCAGGGTCGGCGCCACGCGCACGCTGCGATCATCGGGGAACTGCCAGCGCACCACAAAGACCAGGACCAGGGCCAGGCAGGCGGCGAGCACGATGCGGCGGGTCACAGGTAGCTGTCCTGCCAGGCCTTGAGCGCGCCGCGCGCGGCCAGCAGCAGCTCGCTGAATTCGCGCACCGCGCCCTGGCCGCCGGGGGCGGTGGTGACCAGGTCGACGCGCGCGCGGATCCAGGCGTCGGCATCGCCCGGGGCGGCGCTGAGGCCGCACAGCTTCATCGCCGACCAGTCGATCAGGTCATCGCCCATGAATGACGTTCGCTGCCCGTCCACC
This sequence comes from Gammaproteobacteria bacterium, assembly GCA_003560975.1. GTDB lineage: Bacteria > Pseudomonadota > Gammaproteobacteria > Xanthomonadales > Wenzhouxiangellaceae > Wenzhouxiangella. The sequence continues at coordinate 5,889 of PWJA01000283.1, read as the reverse complement.
CCCAGTTCATCCAGCAGCTCGCCCAGGGCAGCCTGCTTGTCGCCGGCGCCCTGGCGCAGATGCACGACCCCCAGCTCGGTCATGCGGCGCTCGACCACGCCGGAGCGGCGCGCGGTGATCACTGCGACCTGGATGCCGTGCCGCATCAGCGCTTTCAGGCCGAGCCCGTCGCGGACGTGAAACGCCTTGGTCTGGGTGCCGTGATCGTCGAGGATCAGGCGGCCGTCGGTGAGCACGCCGTCGACGTCGAACACGGCCAGTTCGATGGCCGCGGCGCGGGCGCGCAGTTGGTCGTCGGCGAGCGCGCTCATACGACCCCGGCCTGGAGCAGATCCTGGAAATTCAGGGCGCCGACCAGGCGGCCCCGGTCGTCGGTGACGAGCAGGCCCTGGACGCGGTGGCTTTGCATGATCTCGGCGGCCACCGCGGCCAGTTCCCCGGCCCCGACGGTGCGCGGATTCGGCGTCATCACCGAGCGGACCGGGTGGCTGCGAATGTCGGTCAGCTGCTCGACGTGGCGGCGCAGATCGCCGTCGGTGACCACGCCGAGCAGGGTCTGTTCGGCGTCCAGTACCGCGCACATGCCCAGGCGCGAACGGGTCATCTCGAAGATCGCGTCGGCCACCGACGCCGCGGCCGCCACCCGCGGCAGTTCCTCGCCGCTGTGCATCACGTCGGCAATGCTGACCAGCAGGCGCCGGCCGAGCTTGCCGCCGGGATGGGAGCGGGCGAAGTCTTCGGCGGTGAAGCCGCGCGCCTCGAGCAGGGCCACGGCCAGGGCGTCGCCGAGGGCGAGCTGGGCCGAGGTCGACGCGGTCGGGGCCAGCCCGAGCGGGCAGGCCTCCTGATCGACGCTGGCGTCCAGGTGCAGGTCGGCGTGCCGGGCCAGGGTCGAGTCCGGCGCTCCGGACAGGGCGATCAGGCCCACGCCGAGGCGCTTGATGACCGGCAACAGGCGCAACAGCTCTTCGGTCTCGCCGGAGTTCGACAGGGCCAGGAGCAGATCCTCGCGCCGGATCATGCCCAGGTCGCCGTGGCTGGCCTCGGCCGGATGGACAAAAAACGCCGGCGTACCGGTCGAGGCCAGGGTGGCGGCGATCTTGTGGCCGACGTGGCCGGACTTGCCCATCCCGGTCACGATCAGGTGCCCGGAACAATCCAGGATGCGCTGGACGCAGGCGATGAAGGTCCCGTCGAGTCGGCCGGCCAGGGCGTCGATGGCGCGCGCCTCGGTGGTCAACACCTCGGCGGCGGTCTGGAGCAGTTGTTCGGGGGTGCTTTTCATGTCGGTGGAAACTGCGCTCATGGCCGGTCCGGAGTGTGCAAGGTCTGTAGTGTAGCCGCCCTCAGCCGGCCACCGCGGTGGTGATGACCACCGTCTGGTAGACGACGAAACTGACAAACAGCAGGGCCGCGGCAGGCCGCGCGATCAGGCCGGGGCCGCGCCGTCGCCAGACCAGCAGGAACAGGCCGATGGTGATCAGGAACATCACGCTCAGGTCGCGCTGGAGCAGGATCGGCTCGATGGTCATCGGGTGGACCAGGGCGGCAATGCCGAGCACGCCGAGCAGGTTGAACATGTTCGACCCGAGAATGTTGCCGATGGCCAGGTCGTCTTCGCGCCGGAGCGCGCTGGCGGCCGCCGCAGCCAGCTCCGGCAGGCTGGTGCCGAGGGCGACGATGGTCAGGCCGATCACCGCGTCGGACACCCCCACGATCAGGGCCAGGGTAACCGCTCCATTGACCAGGATCTGGGCGCTCAGCGGCAGGGCGATCAGCCCGACCAGGGTCCAGAGCCCGGCCCGCCGCGTGCTCATGTTGCGCGGCACGCCTTCGGTCAGGGCGCTGGCCATGGGGTCGCGTTCGCCGTGGGTCAAGCCCAGCCAGATCATCCCGGCCAGCAGCAGGCCCAGCCCGCCGGCCAGGATCAGGCCGTCGATGCGGGTCAGCTGCAGGTTCCACATGACCGCCAGGGTCAGCAGCATGATGACGCCGAGCACGGGAAACTCGCGCTTGAGCGTGATCCGCTCGACCCGAAGCGGGTAGATCATCGCGGTCAGGCCGAGAATCAGGCCGACGTTGGCGATGTTCGAGCCGACCGCGTTGCCGATCGCCAGCGAGGGGTTGCCGCGCAGCGAGGCAATCATGGAGACCAGCATTTCCGGGGCCGAGGTGCCGAAGCCGACGATGGTCAGGCCGACCAGCAGGGGCGAGACGCCGATGTTGGTGGCCAGGGCCGAGGCGCCGGTGACCAGTCGGTCGGCCGCCCAGATCAGCAGGGTGAAGCCGGCGGCCAGTTCGAGCAGGGCAATGAGAAGCGTGGTCGACACGTCGCAGAGGTTCTCGGTGGGCAGGATGTCGGCTGGCGGGTGCGCTAAACTACCGGGCCACTGGCCTTACCGGCATTCTGACGCATGGATCCAGAAAAAATTCAGCAGTTGATTTTACAGGCAATGCCGTCGGCCCGCGTTTCCGTGGCGTCCGACGACAACGTGCACTACACCGCCCGGGTGGTGAGCGAGGAATTCTCCGGGCGTTCGCGCCTGCAGCGTCACCGGCTCGTCCACGACGCCATCGGACCAGCCATGGGCCGCGAGATCCACGCCCTGAGCCTGGTGCTCAAGGCGCCCGACGAGGCCTGAGTCCGGAACCATGGCGCGCATCCAGATCACCGGCGGTCGGCGGCTGTCCGGTACGGTCGAGATCTCCGGGGCCAAGAACGCCGTCCTGCCCATCCTGATGGCCGCGCTGCTGACCGAGCAGCCGTGCCGGCTGTCGGGCGTGCCGCACCTGCGCGACGTCACCACCACCATGCAGCTGCTCGGCCAGATGGGGGTGGACATTTCCATCGGGGATCGCTCGCAGGTCAGCCTCGATGCGTCCGGCCTGGATACCGACCTGGCCCCGTACGAGCTGGTCAAGACCATGCGCGCCTCGATCCTGGTGCTGGGGCCGCTGCTGGCGCGCAACGGGTCGGCGCGCGTGTCCCTGCCCGGCGGCTGCGCGATCGGCGCCCGGCCGGTCGACCTGCACCTCAAGGGCCTGGCCGAAATGGGCGCGGACATCCGCGTCGAGGGCGGCTACATCCATGCCCGGGCCGACCGTCTCAAGGGCGCGCGCGTGGTCCTGGATACGGTCACGGTGACCGGCACCGAGAACATCCTCATGGCCGCGACCCTGGCCGAGGGCACGACGGTGATCGAGAACGCCGCCCAGGAGCCGGAGGTGGTCGACCTGGCCGAGTGCCTGATCAGTATGGGTGCGGGCATCTCCGGACACGGCAGCAACACGATTACCGTGGAGGGCCGCGAGCGTCTGGCCGGCTACGATTACCAGGTGCTGCCGGACCGGATCGAGGCCGGCACCTTCCTGGTCGCCGCGGCCATGACCGGCGGCTGCGTCCGGGTCGTCAACGTGCGCCCCGACACCATGGACGCGGTGCTCGACAAGCTCAAGCAGGCCGGCGCCGAAATCACCTGCGGCGAGGATTCCATCGAGCTGGACATGCGCGGCCGGCGACCGCGCGCGGTCAACATCACGACCGCGCCGTATCCCGGTTTTCCGACCGACATGCAGGCCCAGTTCACCGCCCTGAACGCGATCGCCGACGGCACCGGGGTGGTTCGCGAAACGATCTTCGAGAACCGCTTCATGCACGTGCTCGAACTGCAGCGCCTGGGCGCGGACATGCGCGTGGAGGGCAATACCGTGATCATCCGCGGGGTCGAGCGCCTGACCGGCGCACCCCTGATGGCAACCGACCTGCGCGCCTCGGCCTGCCTGCTGCTGGCCGGCCTGGTGGCCGAAGGCGACACCATGGTGGATCGCGTCTATCACATCGACCGCGGCTACGAAAACATCGAAGAAAAGTTCGGCCAACTCGGCGCGAAAATCCAGCGCCTACCCGCGGGCTGATCGGACCAGGGACCAGGGACCAGGCGTAGGTCGGGGTTACACCCCCGACGGCCATAACCGTCCGTTACCACCAACCCCACGCCTCGGGGTTACACCCCCGACGGCCATAATCGTCCGTTACCACCAACCCCACGCCACGGGGTTACCCCAACGGCCCCACCCGGCGGTTGGCGCCAAGCCGGAACATGGACCGTCGGCCGCGTAGGGCCGACCTACGGTGCCCAATCATGCGGCCGGGTTGCGTCGCGGAATGCCAACGCGGCGGTTGGCGCCAGACCGAAACATCGGCCCGCGGGACCCGTAGGTCGGGGTTACACCCCCGACGGTCATAACCGTCCGCCGGCACCACCACCCCGCCTCGCGGTTACACCCCCGACGGCCATACCCATCCGCCGGCACCCAACCTATCCCGCTCCCATGTCGGCCAGGGCGCGGCGGGCGCGCTGGCCGGCCTCGTCGTCGGACTGGCCAGCGATGCGGTAATTTTGAATGGCGGCCTGGCGATTGCCCGAAGCGCGTTCGACGTTGCCCAGGTAGTAATGACCCTGGGCGGTGGGCAGGCGCTCGATGCTGGCCTGGAGGTCGCCCCTGGCGTTCGCGTAGTCTCGCTGCCGTTCGCGCACCATGCCGCGCCGCAGATGATGATAGAACCAGCCCTGGTCCCGGGCCAGGGCCTGGCTGTAGGCGGTCTCGGCTTCGGCCAGGCGGTCCTTGGAGGCCAGCGCGTCGCCCTTGAGGGCATGGAACAAGGCCTCGCCGTCTTCCAGCGCCAGGGCTTCCTCGGCCTTGGCCAGGGCGGTGTCGAAGTCGCCCTGGGCAAGCGCCCGGCGGCCCTCGTCATGGGCCTCGTAGGCCGGCTCCAGGCGCTTGATCCGGGCGATCCTCTGCTGGTAACGATCGTCGCCGACGATGCCTTCGCGCCCGAGCTCGTCGGCCAGCCGGCGGTTGTTCTCGACCCGTTCCTGCGAGGGCGGATGGGAGGCGAACAGGCCCTGGACAAAGCCGGGATTGCGGCCTTCGGACAGGCGCACGAACGACTGCTGCAGACTGACTGCGCCTTCAGGGTTGTAGCCGGCCGCGTGCATCCAGCGGGTGCCGAAATAGTCGGCTTCGCGTTCGGCATCGCGCGAGTAGCGCTGGCTGATCAGCTGGGCGCCGAGCATGCCGCCGAGCACGGCGACCATGGCGTAGTCCTCGCGCTCGGTGGCCACCCCCACGGCCACGCCGCCGATGATCACCGCCCCCTGGACCAGGGCCGAGCGCGACTGCTGCTGGGCGCTGTGACGGGCGGCGGCGTGAGCGGCCTCGTGGCCAAGCACGGCGGCCAGCTCGGCCTCGGAGTTCATCTCGGTGAGCAGCCCGCGGTTGATCGAGATCTTGCCGCCGGGCAGGGCCCAGGCGTTGGGAATGGAGTCGTTGATGACGGCGAATTCGTAGGGCAGATCGCGCGGCGCCTCGGAAGCAACGCGCTGGCCCACTTCCTGGACGTAGCGGACCAGGTCTTCGTCGAGGACGAAATCACCACCCTGCATCTGCCGCAGCGGCGCGTAGTACTGCTCGCCGGTGGCCAGTTCCCAGTCCTCCCCGAACAGGCTGAGCTCGCGCTCGCCGGTGACCGGATTGACCGCGCAGGCGGCCAGCAGCGAAAGGAGCAGGATGGATAGCGTCAATCTGCCTAGCGAGTACATTGAATTCTCCAGGGTGCCTCTGCAGAGATCCCCAGTATATCGGCGCCGGGCAGAATTTCGGTATGGTGCCGCACATACGACACGCCAAATCACCTGACCCCGGGGTTGGGCACCGTAGGTCGGCCCTACGCGGCCGACGGTCCATGTTCCGGCTTGGCGCCAACCGCCGGGTGGGGCCGTTGGGGTAACCCCGAGGCGTGGGTTTGGTGCCGGCGGACGGGTATGGCCCCCCCGCAATGCGGCACAATGCCCTCTGACCTTTTTCAGCGACAGTTCAACCATGACC
>PWJA01000020.1 GCA_003560975.1 Gammaproteobacteria bacterium | reverse complement strand
CTGCCGCTTCAGGCGAATCAGCGCCGAGATGTCCTTGCCGGTCTCGCCCCGGTCGAGCAGGGTGGAGTAGTCCGCGATGGCCTGGCGCACCACGCTGGATTCGAACCCGGCCTCTTCGCACAGGCTGCGGCAGATTTTCAGGTCCTTCAGCAGCAGGGCCGGGGCGAAGCCGACCTCGAACTCGTCGGCGAGCATGGTCCGGCCGCGTTTTTCCAGAAACCAGCTGGCCGCCGCGCCGCCGGAAAGCAGCTCCAGCATGTGTTCGCGCGGCAGGTCGAGACGGTCCATCAGGGCCAGGGCCTCGCACACCGCCTCGGCAATGCCGGAGACCATGAGCTGGTTGACCGCCTTGGCCGCCTGGCCGCTGCCGGCGTGGCCCAGGTGGTGGACGACGCGGGCGTAGGCGTCAAGCAGGGGGCGGGCAGACTGGAACGCGTCCCAGTCGCCGCCGGCCATGATCGCCAGCTGGCCCTTGACCGCGCCCTCCACGCCGCCGGTGACGGGCGCGTCGATGAAGGCGACCTCGCGCTCGGCCAGGCGTTTGGCCAGGCGGCGCGCCGTGGCCGGACTGACCGTGGAGTGGTCGACCAGGATCTGCCCCGGCCGCAGGCTGGGCAGCATGGACTCGACCACGCCCTGCAGGTCTTGATCGGCCGATACGCACAGCATGATGACCCGGCAGCGCTCGGCCAGGGTCGCCGGGGTGGTCGCGGCGATGGTGTCGGGGTGTTGTTCGGCAAAGGCGCCGGACTTGTTCAGGGTGCGGTTCCACACCCCCTTGAGATGGCCGGCGGCGTGCAGGTGCCCGGCCATGGGCCAGCCCATGGCGCCCAGACCGATCCAGCCGGTGGTGGCTTCGGCAGTCATTTCGTCTCCAGGTAGGTGTAGGCCGACAGGCCCTCGGCCAGCAGGCGCTCGAGTGCTTCGGCCTCGGGTTTTTCCAGGCCGGCCGAGGATACCTTGGCCCGGCAGGCGGTCATCAGGGCGCGCGCATCGAACCCGACCAGGTTGAGCAGCATGTCGGCCGAGTCGCCGGAGCGGCCGTTGTCCAGGCGCACGCCGGTTTCGTCCAGGTACACGTCGACGCTGTCGGTATCGCCAAACAGGTTGTGGATGTCGCCCAGGGTTTCCTGGTAGGCGCCGGCCATGAAAATGCCCAGCAGGTAGGTCTCGCCGGGGCGAACCTCATGCACCGGCAGGGTCGGTTCGAGCAGGCCGCGGTCGACGTACTGGTCGATGCGTCCGTCCGAATCGCAGGTCAGGTCCTCGAGCACGGCGCGCTCGGTCGGCTCCTCGTCCAGGCGGTTCAGCGGCACGATCGGAAAGACCTGGTCGATGGCCCAGATGTCGGGCAGGGACTGGAAGATCGACAGGTTGATGAAGTACTTGTCGGACAGCTGGTACCGGATTCGGTCCCTGAGTTCGCGGTGACGGCGGTGTTCCGGGTCGAGCCGGTCGAGCAGGCGTTCGAGAATGGCGTAGTACAGCGGCTCGATCCGGGCGCGATCGGCCAGGGTCAGGTCGCCGTACAGAAACAGGTTGCGCCCCTCCTCGAGCAGGTGCTCGGCGTCCAGGTACAACTCTTCCGGCTCGAGCGTATCGATCCATCCAAGGACGTCGAACAGGCCGCGGATCACGGCGTGGTCGTCGGGGCCGGGCGCGCCGGGTTCGCGCGGCAGGCGTTCGGTCTCGGTGACGTTGGTGATCAGCACCGCGTGGTGGGCGGTCAGCGCGCGTCCGGACTCGGACAGCAGGTGCGGCGGGGTCAGATCGCGCTCGCGGCACAGCTCGGCCAGACCGGAGACGATGGCGTAGGCGTATTGCGACAGCGAATAGTTCATCGAACAGAAGCTGCGCGTGCCGCCGCCCTCGTAGTCCACGCCCAAGCCCCCGCCGATGTCCAGGTAGCGGATCCGGGCGCCGGCTTCGCTGAGCTCGACGAAGTAGCGCCCGGCCTCGCGCACGCCGTGCTGGATGTCGCGCAGGTTGGAGATCTGCGAGCCCATGTGAAAGTGCAGCAGGCCGAGCCAGTCCAGGCAGCCGGCCGCGCGCATGGCCTCGATCAGGGCCAGCAGCTGGCTGGCGGCCAGGCCGAACTTGGCCCGCTCGCCGCCGGTGTTCTGCCAGTTGCCGGTGCCCAGTGAGGACAGACGCAGGCGCACGCCCACGGTCGGCGCAACCCCCAGGGCGCGGGCCTCGCGTTCGATCAGCGGCCACTCGCCGGGCTTTTCGATCACGATGACGGGATTCAGGCCGAGCTTGATTCCGCTCAGGGCCAGGCGAATGTAGGCGGTATCCTTGTAGCCGTTGCAGATGATGGTCGTGCCCGGCCGGCTGATCGTCAGCGCGGTGATCAGTTCGGGCTTGCTGCCGACCTCCAGGCCCAGCCCGGGGATGGCCGCCAGGGTGCGCACGACGGTGGACTGCTGGTTGACCTTGATCGGATAGACCGGGGTGTAGCCGGCCGGGTAGTCGACCTCGCGGATGGCCTGGGCGAAGGCGGCCGAAAGCTGGGCGGTGCGTTTTCTGAGGATCTCGGGAAAGCGGACCAGCAGCGGCAGGCGCAGGCCCTGGGCGCGGGCCTCGCGGACCACCTCGGCCAGGGCCACCTGGGCGCCGTCGGGGCCGGCCGGGCGGGCGATCAGCCGGCCCGACTCGTCGATGTCGAAAAATCCCTCCGACCAGCGCGGCATGGCGTAGCGGCGGCGAGCATCCGCGATCGTGTGGCTGGTCATGGGCGATTGGGTCCTGGCCGGGAAGAAGACTTCGCGATTGTAACGAACCGGCCGTGGCCAAGGGCGTTCAGGGGTTAAGATGCGGCAAGGTCCAAAACGGTCGAAACATCATGCTGCCAGCCAACGAGAAATGGTTCACGGAAGTCTGCAAGGAGGCCGGGTCGGCCGTTTCCTGGCGGGTCGAGACCCACCTGGCCCACGAGACCACCGACTACCAGACCATCGACATCTACCGGACCAGCGACTGGGGCAACCTGATGGTGATCGACGGTTTCGTCATGCTGACCACGCGCGACAACTTTCTCTACCACGAGATGCTCACCCACCCGGCCCTGTTCAGCCACCCCAACCCGGAAACCGTGGTCATCATCGGCGGCGGCGACTGCGGCACGCTCAGGGAGGTGCTGGGCCACTTCACCGTCAAGCGCTGCACCCAGGTCGAGATCGACGAGCAGGTCACGCGCCTGGCCGAGGAGCATTTCCCCGAGCTGTGCGAGCGCAACAACGACCCGCGCGCGACGCTGCTGTTCGACGACGGCCTGGCCTACATCAAGCACGTTGCGCCCGCAAGCGTGGACGTGATCATCGTCGACTCCACCGACCCGATCGGCCCGGCCGAGGGCCTGTTCGGGCCGGGATTCGTGGCCGACTGCTTCGCCGCGCTGGCCGACGGCGGCATCCTGGTCCAGCAGAGCGAATCGCCGCTGCTGCACCAGCGCCTGATCGCCGGGGTGCGCGACAACATGGCCAAAGCCGGCTTCGACGCCATCCGCACCCTGGGCTTTCCCCAGCCCTGCTACCCCTCGGGCTGGTGGTCGGCGACCCAGGCGCGCAAGGGCGGCACGATCGAACCGGTCGACCCGGAACGCTTCGACCACAGCGGCATCCAGACCCGCTACTTCAACCCGGCCGTGCACGCGGGGGCCCTGGCGACGCAGCTGCCCTGATCGAGCACCGCCCGCCGGGGGTGTAACCCCGGCCTACGGTCGCTCCGGACGGGCCGGCACTTGCCGGGAGACTACCCGCCGGGGAGGTAACCCCGGCCTACGGCATCGAGCCATCCGCGGTCCGGCGTCATTTTGTCGTGATCCACCCGCTCCTCGTTGGCGTTTGCCTACCCATCAGGCAGCGCTGGTCTCGACTTCCGCCGCGATCCGGGCGCCGGCGTCGCGCTCGATTATGGCCAGCTCGTAGCTGGTCTGCAGATTCAGCCAGAAGCGAGCGCTGTTGCCAAAGAAATGGCCCAGCCGGAGCGCGGTGTCGGGAGAAATGCCGCGCTTGCCGTTGAGGATATCGGTCAGGCGGCCGGAAGGCACCCTGAGCGCCAGCGCCAGCCGATTGGCCGATAAGTCACGCGAGGCCAATTCGCGCTTCAAAATTCTTCCGGGGTGAACAGGCAACATGGCGTTTCTCAACTTTCAGTGATCATCGACAATTTCTACTTCCCAGGCATCGCCTTCGTCAAATCGAAAGCAAATTCGCCAGGGTCCGTTGACCGTCATGGCCCACTGCTCTTTACGGTCGCCCTTGAGTTTGTGCAGCCCGATGGATTTAAGAGGACTGATGTCGTTCAAGGACGTCGCCGCATCAAGTATGGCCAGTAGTTCCATGGCCGCTTCTTCGTCAAGCCCGGAGAACTTGCATTTCCCGTCTTCGGCGAAGCGTCGGGTTGTGCTGTTCCCCCAAGACCTGATCATATGGCTACCATACTACGAGGAACGTAGTATGGCAACTGCGCGAGGTGGGGATCAGCCGCCCACTGCCGCATGGCCGCCGCGGCGGCCGTCGGCGGCGGCTGAATTCGGGCCGGTGGCGTGGACGCCGCCGAAAAACAGGTTGCGTTCCGGCCAGCTGCGCGCCTGGCGATGGTGGGTCATCAGCCAGTCCGGGGCCTCGGGCGGCCATTCCGACGCCATTTCCACGCTCAGCTGGCCCCGCTCCAGGTGCAGGCGCGGGGCGTTGACGGCGTCGTTGAGATCCATCCGGAAGTCGATCAGGTTGCAGATCACCTGGGCCAGGGCGGTGCGGATGCGGTTCGAGCCGCCGCTGCCGAGCAGGTAGCGGTCCCGCCCGCGGCGGATGATGGTCGGCGCCATCATCGAGGCCAGGCGTCGGTTGGTCGGCCAGTTGTGAAAGCCCGAGCGGTTCAGGTCTTCCTCGCCGAGCATGTTGTTCATCAGAATGCCGCTGTCGGGGATGACGTAGCCGGAAGCCTCGCCGTTGGACAGGGTCATGGCCACGGCCAGGCCGCGCCCGTCGTCGATGCTGATGTGGGTGGTGCCGCGCCGGCTGACCTGCTGCGGGCTTCCGGCCAGGCCGGCGAACGCCAGGCGCAGGGCGCGCTCCGATGCCAGCAGTTCCGGCTGCTCCAGCTGGGTGCGCAGGTCTTCGGACTCGGCCATGGCCCGGCACAGGGCGGCGAGGTGGGCCGGGGCGCCGAAGCGGGCGCTGGCGGGCAGATGGGCTTCGAGCCGGCTGGAAGCCAGGGCGACCATCAGGCCGCCGAAGGCCGGCGGTGGCGTCGACCACAGGGTGGCGTCGCGATACTGCCAGCGCAGCGGCCGTCGCCAGCGCGCCCGGTAGTGCTCCAGGTCGGCCAGGCGCAGATGGCCGCCGCCTTCGACCGAGTCGCGGGTCAGCCGGCGGGCCGCCTCGCCGCGGTAGAACAGGTCCGGCCCCTCGCGCGCCAGCCCCTCCAGAAAATCGGCGAAATCCGGGTTGTCCAGGTGGGCGCCCGGACGGGGCAGCGGCGCGTGGCGGTCGGCCAGGCCGAACACCCGCGCCGCCGGATCCGAGGCGCGCACGATCGGCTCGAGAATCTGCAGGGTAAAGGCCTGGACGGAGTTGAGCGCCAGCCCCGCGCGCGCCAGCCGGGTGGCCGGCTCGATCAGCACGCCCATCGGGCGACTGCCGTGGCGCTCGTGCAGCGCATACAGCCCGGCGACCACGCCGGGGGTGGCGATCGAGGCCAGGCCGACGTGGAATTCCTGCGTGTCGGGGCCGAAATTGCCGATGATCGGGTAGAAATCCACCTCGCCGTGATGGCGCCGGCGCGGGGTGTGGGCAAAGAAATCCAGCGCCAGCGGGGCGCGCCGCTCGTTCTGGACCAGGGCATGCCCGCCGCCGCCGAGCGAGCACAGCAGCGGCTCGCCCACGCAGGCGGCCAGGGCCGCGGCGACGGCCGCATCGACGGCGTTGCCGCCGTCATCGAGGACGGCCCGGGCCGCGGCGGTGGTCTGTTCGTGGCCGCTGGCAATCCGCCAGGGTCGCGCTGGGGTGGTCGTGGGCATGGACCCGAATTCTAGCCGGTCGGCGACCGTCATCCGTTGTTGCTGCGGCTGAGCACGCACGGCTGGCGAACGTTCCAGCCCTGGGCCAGCCAGCTTTCGCTGGGTGGCGTGACCAGGTAGCGAGTGACCCAGAAAAGCGCCTCGTTCTCGCCCAGGCCATCGGACCATTGCTCGGGCGGGGTGTTGCTGGGGATGTTTTGCACCGAATAGGTTTGCAGGTCGAGTTCGGGCAGGAAGCTGGCCATGGCCAGTTGACAGGCGGCGGTGCCGGACACCGTGATGTCGACACAGGCAGCGCTGCCGGCCTTGCAGGCGGCCACGTTGATGGTGTCGTTGCTGATCAGTGCAGCCGCTTGCGCCTGGACCATGGCCCGTTCGGCCTCGGCGCTGAGGTCTACGAAGCGTGGCAGGGCCAGGGCGGCCAGCAGCCCCAGCAGCACGATCACCACCACCAGCTCGATCAGGGTAAAGCCCCGGGCCCGCAGGCTGGGAAGGGCAGCCGACGCGGATCGCGCCCGCTGAACACACGTCGCTGCGGTCAAGTGCCCGAACCCCTTGATTTGAACCTGTACCCAAGGGTACCATAGCGGGCTATCTTTCAATTTTGCAAGCAGGCCGCCCCAATGAAAGCCGACATCCACCCCAAGTACCGCGAAGTGGTCTTCCAGGATCTGTCCAGCGACCTGGTCTTCAAGACCCGTTCCACCGTCCAGACCAAGGAAACCATCGAGTTCGAAGGCGAGGAATACCCGCTGGTCAAGGTGGAAGTCTCGAGCAAGTCGCACCCCTTCTACACCGGCAAGCACAAGATCATGGACGCCGGCGGCCGGGTCGACAAGTTCAAGAAGCGCTACGGCGGCAAGTAAGCCGACAGCCCGCCCGGCGCTGCCAGCCGGGCGAGCGGAATGCTCTCGACCCTGTCCTTGATCGGACAGTGGCGCGTTCCCGGGTATAGCACGCAAGCTTTTCCAATCCAAGATCCACGAGTGCCGATCGAATCGAAGGCGTCATGCGCGTTGGTGAGCTTGCACTCGACGTCGAAAAGCGGTAGATCACGCTTGAGCACCAGATCAGTTTCTGCTCCCTAGGTGTGTCGCCCCGTAAGGCGACTAGTAGTACTGCTCGTTCAGCAGAATCTGCTCGATCGCGACTTCTTCCCATGAAACCCCGGCCTTGAGATGTTCCAACAGGGCCTTCTCGGAGTCGATCCCGAGCAGCCGGTCACACAACCCGCTACCGCGACCAGACACCTTTGGTCACTTGACCTGACGCCTGCGAATGTTGGCGTGGTAAGGCTGCAGCTGCCGGATCATCAGCGAGTCGGTCGATAAATCCGTCGTCCGGTGTTG